>CAUZCX010000007.1:0-29241 GCA_963578565.1 Anaerolineae bacterium | reverse complement strand
TTCGAAACGCTCAACGCGGTCAAAATGCAGGTTCGTGATCTCTCGCAGCGCATGGGCTTGGACTTCACGCCTGCCACGCACGGATACCCGCATTTCTATTATCTCGACCAGAACCCCCCGGAATCCGGCATGGTGACGCTGGAAATCAGCGGTGAGAAAGCCGAGCGTTTTCTGCAAGTCGCCAGCAGCAACGATGTCAGCGCTTTGGCCTCCGGCGCAAGCCAGCCCACCCAGGTCTGGCAGGGGGGTCGCACCGCTAGCGGCGTATTGATGCGCGCCGCTGCGCACACCTTCGAATTGACAGTCCCGGCGGCTGATTCGGTGTGGGTGAAAACCTGGCTACGCGATCTTTCTGATGGATATGTAGCGTTGGATGATGTCGACGTGCACGCTAAAGCCCCGGGAGCGGTAGCAGTGCATGACCGCGGGGTGGCAACTACCCCACCCAAGGCAGTCGGCCCTGCGGTCAAGACCAGCAAGCCGTATTTCACCGGCATCGCCTCCGCTCAGACGGCTTCCGGCGCAACGTTGCCTGAGTATAAATACCTAGAGTCCGAATCCAACGATTTAAAGAAAACCGTGCTGAACAAGACGCATCGCGCTCTGGGGGCAAAAATGGCGCCTTTCGGCGGATGGGATATGCCGTTGTGGTATTCGTCCGTCTCGGAGGAGCACGCCGCGGTGCGCACGACCGCCGGGCTGTTCGATGTCAGTCATATGGGGGTATGGGAGGCCAGCGGCGCGACGGCGGCTGAATTCCTAGACGCGACGTGCGCCAACGATGTAGCCGCGCTGGGTATAGGCAATTCGCTCTACACGCACCTGCTTGACCCCGATGCCAATTTGATCGACGATCTGCTGGTTTACCGGCGGGCCGCGGAACGCTATTTGATTGTGGTGAATGCGTCCAACGATGCGAAGGACTGGGGATGGGTGAACGCGGTGCTTGCTGGGAGTGTGTTGGTTGATCGGCAGCGCCCCGCCGCGCAGGCCAGCGGGCGCGGTGGGGTCACACTGCGGAATTTGCACAACCGCGCCGCCGGAGCCGAGATGCGCGTTGACCTAGCGCTGCAGGGGCCGCAGAGCCGGGACGTACTATTGGCACTCGGCGCGGATGAAGCCTCTGCTGCGTGCGTACACGCATTGAAACGCACCGAGCTGTGTGAGGCAACTCTCGGCGGATTCGATCTGATCATCTCGCGCACGGGATACACCGGCGAGCCGCTCGGATTTGAATTGTTCGTCCATCCTGACCGCGGGGTCGATTTGTGGAATGCGCTGCTGCAGGCAGGCAAACCGATCGGGGTGCAGCCTTGCGGCCTGGCCGCGCGCGATAGCACGCGCACCGAGGCCGGGCTGCCGCTTTACGGGCACGAGATGGGCGGCAACCTGAATCTGTGCGTGGCGGCTGCCGGATTCGGCGCTTATGTGAAAACACATAAACCATGGTTCATCGGACGCGCGGCTTTTGTGGCGCGCGACGACGGCGGCATGGTGGTGCGTTTCCGCTTTAACGAAAGGGGCGTGCGTATGGCCCACCCCGGCGACCCGGTGGTGGATAAGCGCGGGCGCGTCATCGGTCAGGTGACCAGTTGCGCGATTGACAGCGAGGGGTATCTCCTCGGGCAGGCTTTTGTCGAGGAGGAATTCACAACGCCCGGCACACCCCTGGGCGTGTTCCAGTCGGCAAGCGAGAAAGCGGAGCCGGCGCGTGCCACGCTGAAGACCGGAGACCGGGTGCGCCTAAACGATTGGGTGACAGTGTTGCCACGCTTCATGAAAAAGAGATAAGCGTGTTCAAGGCCACCAATCGACCATGTGCCAGAGGAGAAAAGCATGAACTCATCTGAGCTACGCGGATTGTACTTTGAGCAATTTGAAGTAGGCATGGAGATCGTCACCCGTGGGCGTACTGTCACCGAGGCCGATATCGTTAATTTCGCGGGGCTTTCTGGCGATTACAACCAGATTCACACCGATGTAGATTTTGCATCCGAAACGCCCCTCGGGCAGCGCGTGGCGCACGGCCTGCTGGGTATGGGAATCGCCTCCGGGCTAGCAGTACAGACCGGTTTCATGGAAGGCACCATTCTGATGTTACGGAAGATTGTCGAGTGGAAGTTCAGTCTTCCGATTTTAGTTGGCGATACAATTCACGTACTGCTCCAAGTGACCGAGACCAAAGTAATGCCACATCTGAAAGGGGGGGGGGTAACTCTTGATATGGACGTGCGTAATCAGAAGAATGAGACCGTACAGCACGGCCAATGGGTGGTACTGATGCAGAGCCGGCCATAACCACCGCATCGCGGTTCGCCCAGATGCCATGAACACGATTGATCGTGATGAATTCGGCGGAATAATTGCTAGTGCGGAGAGAGGATTGCAGAAATCGGGAACCCGTTACGCTCCGGTGAAGTCCAATTTGTCAATGACCTGCCTAAGACAAGTAAGGCCAAGGTTATCAGGCGGATTATCACGGCCGCCTTTCTGGGCGATGACCCGTCCGATCCGCGCAGCCTGGTATATCTGTATGCCGTGAAAGGAATTATGCGCGTATTCTGACGCGTGAGACAGATGCGTCTAGCGCGCCTGGATTGCTCTCCGGATGAGCGGGCTCAGGCCGGATATTATACACATGCAACAATTCATAGAGAGTATTGCGCTGTGCCGGAACGCGCCCAATTTCCCGAATCAGGCGGCGGAATTCCCGCGGGCGTATGTACTGCCCATGGTCGGCACCGGCAGAGCGTGAAATCGTCTCCTCCATCAGTGTGCCGCCAAAATCATTTGCCCCGCCCTGCAGGCAGCGTTGCGCTATTCGCAAGCCCATCTTCACCCACGAAACTTGAATGTTAGGTATGAAGCTGTGCAGCATGATGCGGGCCACGGCGTGCATACGCAGGTTCTCCGCAACGGTCGGGCCGGGGCGAGCGAGGCCATCCAGATATAATGGCGCTTTGTAGTGAATGAAACCGAGCGGCACGAACTCGGTGAATCCGCCGGTGTCGCGCTGGATGTCGCGCAGGAGAGCGATATGCTGCGCCCAGTGATGGGGTCCATCCACATGCCCGTACATGATGGTCGAGGTGGTGCGAATGCCAAGCCGGTGTGCAGTGGTAATAATTTCAACCCATTGTTCGGCACTCAGTTTGTTTTTGGTGAGCTGCCGACGTACTTCCGTATCCAGAATCTCGGCCGCGGTACCGGGCAGAGAGCCTAGACCAGCATCTTTCAACTCACTGAGAAAGTCGGCGTAGCTGACTCCGCTGCGCTGCGAACCGTACCAAATTTCGAATGGCGAGAAGGCATGCACGTGCATCTCCGGAACACGCTCCTTGACTGAGAGGACTAAATCGCGGTAGTGGCTTCCCTGCATACGCGGGTGCAAACCTCCCTGCATACACACCTCGGTCGCGCCAGCACGCCACGCCTGCTCTGCTCGGTCAGCTACTTCCTCTAGCGAGAGCCATTGCGCATCAGGGTCATCCAACCTTCGGGCGAAGGCGCAGAAACCACAGCCAGTGTAACATATGTTGGTAAAGTTAATGTTGCGCACAGTCACATAAGTGACCACATCCCCGACTGCGCGCTGGCGCAATTCGTCAGCCACGCGCACCAGCACTTTCAGTTCTCGGCCAGTGGCCGAGAAGAGCAGCACGGCCTCTTCTGAACTAATCTCGCGCTCTTCCAGCGCCCGCTCCAGCACGCGCGCCACAGCAGGTTTTATCCCTGCCAGCATCTGGATGGACATACTACTGCTGCTATTCTCGGACGTCTTCTTGTTCATAATGTCATTTCCTCATCCTCGATCAGCCCGAAAGAGTCTACCCGCGCCGGCAGCGCCCTCCTAAAAACGGGGTGCAGCCAGCGGTCGGGATTGCTCAGATAACGTGGATAAACACTCAGGCGCTCGCGCAGGGTATACCCCTCTCTACCGCTGACCGCTTTGAGCTCACGAATTTTCGGCCAGGCCGCCTCCGGGTTGATGTGATCAGGCGTGACCGGAGAGATTCCGCCCCAATCGTTGATGCCCGCTCTCAAATAGCGCCCGTACTCTCGCGGCGTCAGGTTGGGGGGCGCCTGCAGATTTACTTCCCCGCCGAGCAGCAACCGCGCGACCGCAAGCGTGCGCCGCATTTCGTCCACATCCGGCTCGCCGCAGAACGCCATGCGCGTACCCGCCTTTGCACGGAAATTCTGCACAATGACCTCTTGAATGTGACCATAATCCGAGTGTATCCGGCGCAGCGCCAGAAACGCATCCACCCGCTCCGAACGCGTCTCTCCAATGCCGACCAGGATTCCGGTGGTAAATGGTACGTACAACTCTCCAGCTGCGCGCAGAGTGTTAATCCGGGTGGCTGGAAGCTTGTCCGGGCAGCCATGGTGCGCGCCGCCGCGCTCGGTGAGGCGCTCGCTGACGCTTTCCAGCATCATGCCCATGCTCGGACTCACCGGACGCAGCACGGAAATCTCCGCGCGCGTTAGCGCACCCGGATTGACGTGCGGAACCAACGTGGTCTCACGCAGCACGAGCGCGCACATCGCGTGCAAATACTCCAACATTGTGGAATGTCCGAGCGAGCGCAGGTGCTCACGCGCCAGCTCATGGCGCAGCTCGGGCCGCTCACCAAGGCTGAAGAGCGCTTCTTTGCATCCTGCCTTTTCGCCGGCGTGTGCGATAGCGAGTACTTCATCTGGAACCAGCGTGCGCGCTGCGGAGTCGCCAGGCGCCTTAGCAAAAGTGCAGTACGCACAGCTATCACGGCAGAGCGTTGTGAGAGGTATAAATACCTTGCGAGAATAGGTCACTGTGCGACCTTTACCGCGCTCGCTCAGCCGGCGCGCAGCCGCGCATATTTCGGTCAGCGCCTCAGGCGGCGCGGCCATAAGCGCGTAACCGTCGGAAGCGGAGAGAGGCTGGTCAGCCAACGCCGCTTCTAGCACCGACTGCACAGATGTTGGGCGCATCACCATTGTAGTGCTAGCGTTACCGCGCCTTTCTCTAGCTAAGACCAAGACAAGGCCCGTCGCATCAGTGCACCATCATTGCCACAGCTGCTATCCCCACCTCATAGCCTTTGTTGCGACGGCCAGTCGGTTCCGAGCGCGCGCGGGCCAGTTCCATATTCTGACAGGTGAGCACTCCGAAGAGGACCGGCACAGCAGTGCGCAGCGTCACGTGCATCAAACCGCGGGTAACCGCCTCGGAGATATAGTGATAGTGGTCAGTCTCACCCCGGATGACCGCTCCAAGCGTGATGACTGCCTGAACACCCGGCTGCTGCGAGAGCCGCAACGCAGCCGCGGGAAGCTCAAATACTCCCGGAACCCGCGTCACATCAAGGTCATATTCCGGGATTCCGCTTTCCAGCAGGGCTGCCTGGCAGCCAGCCAGCAAGCCGGTGCTTACCTCCGCATTGAATTCACTCACTGCGATGGTAATCATGGTCAATCTATCAGGTGGCCAAGTTTCTGTTTTTTAGTCTGCAGATAGCGTTGGTTGAGTTCGGTTACAGCAACGTTGAGTGGTCTACGGTCAACAATCTCTAGGCCATGTCCCTCTAAGCCGACCAGTTTCATTGGATTGTTGGTCATCACGATAAGTTTGCGTGCGCCGAGGTCATACAGTATCTGCGCACCTACGCCGTAGTCTCGCAAGTCAGGGGGAAAACCCAGCTCCGCGTTGGCTTCGACCGTATCAAAACCAGCCTCCTGCAGTTTGTAGGCTTTTATCTTGTGTTTCAGCCCGATTCCGCGGCCCTCCTGGCGTAGGTACACGATGATACCGGCTCCGTGCTCAGAAATCGCTTTCATAGCTTCCGCCAGCTGCCCACCACAATCACAACGCTGTGAGCCGAAGACATCTCCGGTGAGGCATTCCGAGTGCACCCTGGTCAGCACAGGTTCATCCACAGAAAAATCTCCCAGCGTCAGAGCCACATGCGAATCTTCATCGTAGTGATCCTCGTAGAGATGCAATGTAAATTCACCGTAATCGGTCGGTAGAGAGACGCTGGTAGTACGTTCAACCAACGCCTCCTTTCGCCGACGGTACCGAATAAGCGCTTCAATGGTTATCATGGTCAAGCCCTTTTCACGGGCAAATATCTGCAACTCGGGGACTCGAGCCATACTACCATCCTCGGCCATGATTTCGCAGATGACGCCGCTGGGCTGCAATCCGGCCATACGGGCCAGGTCCATACTGGCCTCAGTGTGTCCAGAGCGACGCAGCACCCCACCCTCCTTTCCCACGATTGGAAAGACGTGCCCCGGCCGCGCTAGATCCTCAGGAACTGCATCGGGAGCAATCAGCGTGCGGATGGTCTCAAAACGATCGTATGCGGAAGTACCGGTGGTGGTGTTATTCACCGCATCCACGCTGACGGTGAAATCGGTTTCATGCAGGCTGGTGTTGCGACGTTCCATCGGAGCCAGATTGAGCTCTAATGCCCGCGGCTCCGCGAGCGACACGCAAATCAACCCGCGTGCCTCCTTTGCCATGAAGTTGACGGTATCCGGCGTGATCAACTCGGAGGCCATTACCAGGTCACCCTCGTTTTCACGATCCTCGCTATCCACCACAATGACGAACTTGCCATTGCGGATATCTTCCAAAGCGACCTCAATCGTCCCGTACTGCATCCGTCGCCCCATGTACAAACCGCTCCACGTATTTGCTCAGCATATCCACCTCCAGATTTACATCTGCACCTGATATCTTTCGCGGCAGCACGACGTGTTGTTGGCTATATGCAATCAGCATGAAAGTAAAGGCATCAGGTAAGACATCTACCACGGTCAGGCTGACGCCGTCCACCGCCACGAACCCCTTCGGCACAATGTACCGCAGCAACTCTGCCTCAGTTCCCACCGTCACCCAAAGGGAGTCATCCTCTGGCTGCATCTTCCTGATGACGCCGGTTCCATCCACATGTCCCTGCACGAAATGCCCGCCAACGCGCCCGTCAGCCGGCAGTGCACGTTCCAGATTGACTCCCTCGCCGGGTTGCAAATCACCCAGATTAGTGCGCCGCACGGTCTCGGGCGCAAGGCCAACGGTGAATACATCCTCGCATGAATCAGTCACTGTCAGGCAGGCACCATTTACCGCAATGCTGTGACTCACGTCCAAATCCGCCAGCACCCGTTCCGAGCGCACGGTCAGCCACCAGCCCTCGTGCTCGCGCCAGAGCCGTTCCACCGTGCCAATCTCTTCCACCAGTCCCGTGAACATATACTTCAGTTTAGACTCGGTCGTAATCCCCCCCCATCAGATTTGACCACATCGCCACGGATGAGGACATCCGGACCGATTCTTTCCGTCACCAGATTTCCGAGCCGCATTGCTTGCGACAGCACATCCGCGCCCGGGTCTCCCACCGGCCCCGGGGCAGCCAGCCCGCCAATCAACAGTGGAGCAATGAACGCACACACCTCGTCCAACAACCCACCTATGACAAGGCTCCCTGTTAATTCACCGCCACCCTCCACCAGAAGAGTGAGCATATCCCTGCGCCCGATTTCATCCAGTAGCGCCGCCAGATCCACGCGCCCATTTTCGTCCGCAGGCAGCCGCCACACCTCCACACCCTGGGCCTGCAAGTTGCTGCAATGGTTCTCGGCAGTCGCAGCTGTGGTCGCGAGAGCCGCATCTCCGGGCAGATCGGCCGCAAACATGCAAGCTGTGGGCGGCACCCTACCGCTGCTATCTACCAGTATACGTAGTGGATTACGCAAATCCCCCTCAGATTTTGGTAGGCGCGTAGTCAGGCGAGGATCATCAGCAAGCGCAGTACCTGCCCCCACTAAAACCGCATCAGCCATATTGCGCAATTGATGCCCGCGCCTTCGCGCGGCCTCTCCGGTTATCCATTGTGATTCTCCCCGGTGCGTGGCCATCTTACCATCGAGGCTCATCGCGAATTTAGCGATCACCCACGGTCGACCGCAGGCAACATATTTGAAGAACGGTCGATTGATTTCCTGCGCCTGCTCGGCGCACAGACCAACCTGAACATGGATCCCGGCCGCACGCAAGCGCGCATGCCCACCGCCGTTCACGTGTGGATTGGGATCTTCACCGGCGGAGTAAACCTGCGCCACTCCGGCTGCAATCAGCGCGTCGGCGCACGGCGGGGTGCGACCATGATGCGCGCACGGCTCCAGCGTGACGAAGGCTGTCGCGCCTCTCGCGGCTTCACCGGCTGTACGCAAAGCCTCGGTCTCAGCATGTGGCGCACCAGCGCGACGGTGGAAACCCTCCCCGACGATGCACCCATCTTTCACCAGAATCGCTCCCACCAGTGGGTTCGGACTGGTACGCCCCTGCGCCCTGCATGCCAGCTCCAGAGCGCGGAGCATATATTTTCTCCCATCTTCTACCATAACAAAGTACACTCAAGCTGTCGCATCTTCAGGGCACGCTGCGCACTGCCGCTACGAATCACATTGAGTGCGTAAAAAAAACGAAGACAAGAAATATCTTCGGAGTACATTATGACCTCAACCAACCCAGCCGCGCAACTTTCTCATATCCGGACTATACCGTCGGCACCGGAATTCCAACGGATCCTGCTATCAGCATGTTAGCGGCTACCTCGAGGGCTCTCACCGCTGGTCGGGAATTGCGCTGGCGCACGCCTGCGCTCACCCTGCCCCGAAGGTCAATCTATTCTGTTGTACCGCTGAAATATATTATACCTCCACTTTTTGCGCACAAGTCAGCAAACATACGAGAGTGAAAATTTAGTGGAGAATATGTCCACAATGGCAGCATGGGAATGGAGGCGACAGACGCAAACGCGGTAAGATTGCAGTAGACACCTACAGAGATGAACACCCCCAACCATCAGCAGAGAGTGACCGTGGTACTGCTGGCAACCCCTAACACATATCGCAGCCGGCCCTTCGCCGCAGCCGCAAAGAAGATCGGCCTGAAGGTGCACTGGGGAGTGGACCTACCCGAACCGCTATCATCCGAATGGAACATCGCGCTTCCAATTGACTTGCGTGACAGCGCAAAAGCTGTGCGCACATTGATCAATCTGGCGGAACACGAGCCTGTAGCCGCGGTGATAGCGCTTGATGACGCTGCCTCCGTTGTCGCCGCTCAGGCATCCGCCCACCTCGGATTGCCTCACAACAGCCCCTCTGCGACACTAGCTGCACGTGACAAATTGATAATGCGCGAGCGGCTGCGGGCTGGCGGGGTGCTATGTCCGGGCTTCAGCGCATTTCCGTTGCACGCAGACCCGACTGGAATCGCCGTAAAGAGCAGCTACCCGTGCGTATTAAAACCACTGTTGCTCAACGGCAGCCGAGGCGTCATCCGCGCCAATAACCCGATGGAATTCGAAACCGCGTGGAAACGGATAAGCGCAATTTTGCGCAAATCAGTGGGTACGTGTATTCTGGTGGAGGATTACATTCCAGGTAAAGAATTCGCAGTGGAAGCACTGCTTGGAGAAGGTGGGCTGCGAGTGCTGGCAATTTTTGACAAGCCAGACCCGTTAGAGGGTCCGTTTTTCGAGGAAACCATCTATGTAACCCCCTCCCGGATGAGTGCAAATGAGCAAGACAAGATACTTACAGCCACACGGGAAGCGGCACGAGCGCTGGGTCTGCGCTTCGGGCCAGTACACGCCGAGTTGCGCCTAAACGAGAAGGGCGTCTGGCCGATCGAGGTAGCGGGCCGCTCTATCGGTGGACTGTGCTCCCGCACTCTCCGTTTCGGCTCAGGCGTCTCGCTGGAGGAATTAGTTCTCCGTCAGGTAACCGGATCGTCAATCGAGGGCTTAATGATCGAAAGCGGTAGTCGCGGAGTAATTATGATTCCCATCCCTGAGCGCGGTATATTACGTAAGTTCACGGGCATAGAGGCAGCTGAGGCACTTACGTATATCGAGCAGGTGGAAATCACTGCGAAGTTGAACTATCCGCTTTATCCGTTACCGGAGGGAGATGGATATCTGGGATTTATTTTCGCGCAAGCGGATACTCCTGCCAAAGTGGAGGCCGCGCTGCGGCGAGCCAATTCATTGTTGGAATTTGAAATTGAACCAGAGATACCGCTTGAGCCTGTTCAGTAAGGATTTGTCACTTTTGCGCCGGCGCACCTTTTCCAGCAGGAGCACCTTTGTCGCCTGCGCCCGGGATGCCCGCGCCGGTTCCCTGCCCCTCCGGAACCCAATCGTCAGGCACGCGCGCGCCCTCACCGAAAAAGAATTTCTCCATTTCATCCGCCAGGGTTTTTGTAGCTGTGGGGTCAGCTAAGTTCAGGCCATGATGGTTGATCAGCAAAGTCGAATGTTCTCGCCACATCTCCCATCCCTGCGCGGAGACGTTTTCGAGAATGCGCTCACCCAGTTCACCTGGAAACGGCGGGCGCGAAAGGCCGGGTAAATCACGACCCAGTTTCACACAATGAACAATCTCAGGCATCAGACCACCTCCTCACGTATACTGTATTTTGGCACGCACAACTCCTTTTCGCTGCCGCCGTTACTGGCGCTGCTGCGTGCTGGCCAGCGCGTGACCGGCGTCGTAATCCCAGAGAGTTCGGAGCAATCAACACTGGGTGCAAACACAATCAAATTGCTTCCCACTGCCCGTAATGATACCATCGTCGCCAGCGCACGCACACATGGAATCCCCGTGTGGACTCTTCCGCACCTGCCGGACACACTCGAATTCGAGCTGGTGGTGGTGTCCTGTTTTCCCCACCGTCTACCACAACTGTTACTCAACCGCGCCACCATCGCGGCGCTCAACATCCACCCATCCCGGCTTCCGGAGTATCGTGGTCCGGCTCCGGTATTCTGGCAGCTGCGCGACGGCATGCGAGAAATCGGCGTTACGCTTCACCATATGACCTCCCAGATTGACGCAGGTAACATAGTCGCCCAAACCGACGTTACGCTGCCGGTAGGCATCTCCGGGCCAGACGCGGATAAGCTGCTGGCTAGTGCAGGTGCCAATATGCTACTCACCACAATTCAAAGTGGGGATTTTTCCGGGCGATCGCAAGGTGATCTGAAAAGTTACCAATCATGGCCACATACGCAAGATTGGAGTGTGCCGACCTCGTGGCCGGTGCTGCACGCTTTCAACTTTATGCGCGGCGTGGCGGAGTGGGGACAATCTTTCATATTGTTGTCTCAGCCGAAACCGCTGACAGCACGCACCGCTACCGATTTCACTCACAACAAAAGTATCCCGGGAGCGGTGCGCCCTTCTCGTTCTGGCAGACATGAGGTCGGTTTCGCCGACGGCTGGCTGCAGGTATGCTAAACTACTGGCATTCTGGAAGCATCGCACTCGCCAATGCAACTATTCTTAATCCGGCACGGTCAGTCCAACAACAACGCGATCTGGGAACAGACCCACTTCTACAAGGATCGCGTGCCCGACCCACCCCTGACCGAAAACGGCCTTCGGCAGGCAGAAGCGCTAGCGCACTTCCTCGCCAATCACGGCGAGCCCGACGCCCCGGACGAGTCCGACCCACAGAACATCGGGGGATTCGCTATCACCCACATATACTGCAGCCTGATGGAGCGAGCTGTCGCGACCGGGGAAATCCTCAGCCGCCGCCTGGGATTGCCCCTTGTGTCCTGGCCAGAAATTCACGAGGAAGGCGGGATATTTTCTCAGGATGCGGAAAGCGGTGAGCGAACCGGGTTAGAAGGGCCGGGCCGGGAGTATTTCGAAACCAATCACCCTGAACTGGAGCTGCCACAATCTCTCGGTGCCAGCGGGTGGTGGAATCGCCCTTATGAAGAACTGCCCGAGCTGCTAACGCGGGCACGTCGCGCCCGGGAGGGTCTGCTTCAGCGTCACGGAGATAGAGCGCACCGCGTCGCACTGGTTACCCACGTCGGCTTCTGTCACTTCTTTCTATCCGAATTACTCAACGTCGCGGTGCCCGAAGAACGCGCTCATTGGTTCCACCTTAACAACACCGGAATCAGCCACATCAGCTTCGGCGAGAGCCGATTCAGGGTTAATTACCTCAACCGCGTGGACTTTCTGCCCGCTAATCTCATCACCTGAGCAACTTGTCGCGCAGCAAGCGCATCCCATTCAAGGTGACAAATAATGAGGCGCCCATATCGGCAAAGACCGCTATCCACAGACTGGTAGCGCCCGCGATGGCCGCGACCAGAAATGCGCCTTTGAGCAACAGCGCGAACCATATGTTGAAGCGAATGATTCGCAAAGCCCGTCGCCCTAGTCGCATTACCACTGGCAGCGCTCCCAGGTCATCACCCATCAGAGCCACGTCTGCCGTTTCCAGCGCTTGTGCTGTACCCGCGCTCCCCATGGCGATGCCGACATCAGCTACAGCGAGCGCGGGAGTGTCATTCACCCCATAACCCACCATAGCCACAGCGCCATACTCCGCGGCAAGTGCTCGCACCGCGGTCATCTTGTCCTCCGGCAGCATACCCGCCCGCACGTCTTGCACCGCCACAGCGCTGTTATCACCAGTGAGCATCACCGTACGCACACGGTTTCCATCGGAGAGCGCAGCCAGCGCGCCGCCCGGCTGTTTCCGCGCGGCGGGTCGCTAACAGCCAGATAACCCCTTACAGCACCGTTCTCCCCCACCAGCATGACCGTTTGCCCGCTTCGTTTGGCGTTTTCAACCTGCTCGCAAAACTCGAGCCCACGAAACACGCTATCGTGAAAAAGTTCATGACTGCCCACCAGCACCGCGCTGCCATTCACTTTGCCCTGAACCCCACGTCCGGGCATAGTGCACACATCACTGGCGCGGAGCTGGCGCAACCCGCGTTGCTCGGCCGCCTGCACCACAGCGCGCGCGAGGGGATGGCTGGTACTGCGCTCAACGGCAGCGGCCACTGTAAGCATCTCATTACAATCAGCGCAGTCGGCGCGGGAAGTGCAGTCGAAGCTCGCACACTCCATGACCACCAATTGCGGACGGCCCTGTGTCAGCGTGCCGGTTTTGTCAAAGGCCACTACACGCACTCGCCCCAGCATCTCCAGAAAAGCGCCCCCTTTGATCAGTACCCCGCGCCGCGCCGCGGCCGTAATCGCGCTTATCACAGTCACCGGTGTGGCGAGAACGAGCGCGCACGGGCAGGCAATCACGAGCATGGTCAGAGTGCGATAAAGCCAGCCATGGCCACTAGGCGAATCGAGAAAGGGCTGCCCGAGAAGCAACGGGGGTAGCGTAGCCACCGCGACGGCAACGCTCACCACGCCCGGCGTATACACTCGCGCGAAGCGATCAACAAAACGCTGCGCCGAGCTTTTTTGTTCCTGAGCCTCCGCCACCAGATTAATCATACGCGCAAGGGTGTTGTCCCGCTCAAGGTGGGTGACCTCGATTTCCAGAGCGCCCTCGCCGTTAACCGTACCGGCGAATACCTGCACGCCGGCGTTCTTCTCCACCGGCATACTCTCACCCGTTATCGGCGCCTGATTGACCGCGGACTGTCCGGAGCGCACCACCCCATCCATGGGGATACACTCGCCCGGCCTGACCAAAATCACCGCTCCCAGCGCTAACGACTCCACCGCCACAGTCTGCAAATGGACGTCGCACCACGGGCATGGACCGCGCTGATAATGGCCGTATCCGTCGGGCAGCGCCCTGCCCCGGTGGGATTCACAATCTATGCAAGGTTTCACCACGGTGGCTTCGCCCGGGACGAGCTCAGTCAGTGAGCGAACGCTCTCGCGAGCGCGCTCCAGAGTGAAACCTTCCAACGCCTCGCCAAGGCTGAAGAGCACAATCACCGTGGCGGCCTCTGCATATTCCCCGATGGCCAACGCGCCCAGTGCGACCATTGTCATAAGCACATTCATGTCCAATCCACGCCGGTTTCCCAGCGCCGCCCAGCCCGCGCGCGCTGGGAAATACAACCCAGCCAGTGCTCCTAGAGAAAAAAGCGTCATCGCCAGATTTGAAGCCGCGGCCTGCGCAGCAAACGCCAGTCCGATGAGCACCATCCCCGCCAGTGTGAGCGTGTTTCGCGGACTGCGTAGCAGGCGCAGCCACAAGGGCTGTCTGTCGCCCTGCTCTCCCGGTGCAATGTCCGCAGCCACGCCATAACCGAGCGCCGTCACAGTGCCGTTGACCGCCACTGCCGCAACCGATCCGCTCACCCGCATTCGGCCGCTGCCGAAGTTCACCGAGCAAGCCTGCACGCCAGCCAGTCGCGCCACGCTTTTCTGCAGCGTCAGGGCACAATCTGCGCAATCCATGCCGGTGATTACCAGTTCTAGCTCACCATTCATCTTTACCATATTATATGAACATCCACTCATATGTTACCACCATCCATACGTTCCAGCGGACCACGGATTTGACCATCAACCGGGCCTCTCGTAGAATACACACATGTCCCGGAGCAAGACAAAAGTCACCCCGATCCGCAAGCAATATCTGGACATCAAAAGCCGGCACCCGGACGCAATTCTGCTTTTCAGGCTGGGTGACTTTTACGAGACCTTTGACGAGGACGCCCGCACGACGGCCCGTGAACTTGACATCGTGCTGACCGCTCGCAAAGTGGCTAAGGACAAGTCGGTTCCCATGGCCGGCATCCCCTACCACGCGCTGGAGAATTACCTCACGCGCCTGGTCTCGCGCGGCCACCACGTGGCCATTTGCGACCAAGTCGGCCGCGAGCCAGTCAATGGACTGATGCCGCGAAAAGTAGTGCGAGTGGTTACCCCGGGCACAATCGTGGAGCCGGGCATGCTGCCCGAAAAGCGCGACAACTACCTCGCCGCGGTGGTCAGCGCGGACGGCCTCGCCGGTCTGGCGTACATCGACATCACCACCGGTCAGTTCTGCGCCGCACAGTTCACCGGCACGGATGCCCCCGAGCAGGTTCGCCATGAACTCGCCCGCCTCGCGCCCGCGGAGCTGTTGCTGCCCGATGACGCCGGCGATTTGCACGCGAAAAACAGTATGCACGAAACGCGGCTGCCCGCGTGGAAATTCGATCCGGAAGCCAGTCGCCAGGTTTTGTATGACCATCTTCATGTCAGTACGCTGGCCGGTTTCGGCATCGAGGGACTCCCTCTCGCCATCGCCGCCGCCGGGGCAATCGTGCACTATCTACGCGAGACACAGGCCGCCGCGCTACAACTTATCAGCGACCTCTGCTCTTACGACACCACCGAGTTCATGCAGCTGGACGCCGCCACTCGGAGAAACCTGGAGCTGACGGAAACCATGCGTCCGGGCGGCGTGGATGCGACGCTGCTCGGGGTGCTGGATTCCACCGTCACGCCTATGGGCGGACGGCTACTGCGGCGCTGGCTGCAGCAACCTCTATTAGATGTTGCCGCCATAGACGAACGGCTGGACGGGGTGAGCGCCGCCCACTCCGAGGGCCTGTTGCGCGCCAGTCTTCGCAGAGCACTTCGCCCTCTGGGCGACCTGGAGCGATTGACCAACCGCGTCGCGGGCGGCACAGCCACCCCACGCGATCTGGACGCAATTCGAGCAACACTGCGTGGGTTGCCGGCATTGAAGGAATCACTCATGCCGGAGCCGCTAGCCGCCATTGCGCAAGAAATCGACCCGGTCCCGGAAGCACTCGAATTACTGCGCGCAGCGCTGGCGGAAGAACCGCCGGCCAAAACCGACAAATCCGGCTTCATCCGTCCGGGCTGGTCCGCCGAGCTTGACGCGGTGATGAGTTCCTCCCACGATGCGCGCGAGTGGATATCCGCACTGGAGGCAGTCGAACGCGAACGCACCGGCATTAAATCGCTAAAAGTGGGCTTCAACAAGGTGTTCGGCTATTACATTGAAATCACGCAATCCAGCCGCGCACAAGCGCCGGACAATTACATTCGCAAGCAGACGCTGGTTAACGCCGAGCGCTACATCACGCCCGAACTAAAAGAATACGAGACGCTGGTGATCAACGCCGAAGAGCAGATGCTCACCATCGAGCGCCGTGTCTTCGCTGAGCTGCGCGCTCAAATCGGGGCGTACTCACACCGGATGCTGCGTAGTGCGCGCGCGCTGGCGCGGCTGGATGTGCTCACGTCTCTGGCCGAAACAGCGGCCAGACTTGATTATGTGCGCCCAGAAATCAGCGCCGATGCGGTGTTGGAGATACGCGATGCACGCCACCCGGTCGTCGAGCAGCACCTCCCCGCCGGGGAGCGGTTTGTGCCCAATGATTGCCGCTTCGAGAGCGGGGAGAGCGTCTGGATCATCACCGGCCCGAACATGAGCGGCAAGAGCACTTTCCTGCGCCAGATAGCGCTGTGTGTACTGCTTGCACAGATAGGTAGCTTCGTGCCGGCCGCAGAGGCACATTTGGGCATAGTCGACCGCATTTTCACGCGCATTGGTGCGCAGGATGAAATCCACGCCGGGCAGTCAACTTTCATGGTGGAAATGGTGGAGACAGCAAACATCCTACACCACGCTACCGCCCGTAGCCTGCTCATTCTGGACGAGATAGGGCGGGGTACCAGCACATACGACGGACTATCGCTCGCGTGGGCGATTGTGGAATATGTGCACAACCACCCGCATCTGCGAGCTAAAACCCTCTTTGCCAGCCATTATCACGAGCTGCTGGAACTAGCTGAAATGCTGCCGGGCGTGCGCAATTACAACGTAGCTGTAGCCGAGGAGGGCGAGACGGTGGTTTTCACGCACTGTATCGTGCGAGGTGGCGCAGATCGCTCCTACGGAATACACGTGGCCAAGTTGGCCGGAATGCCGCGGTCGGTTATTCAACGGGCGGAGGAACTGCTGGCCACTCTGGAAAGCCCTGACGGTCGCGCGAAAAAGCCAGAGCCAGATTCGCGGAAACAGCTGGCACTGTTCCCGCTCGCCAGCCCACTGCTGGATGAGCTGCGCCAATTAGACGTGAACGCGCTCAGCCCGCTTCAGGCCCTACAGCGCCTGTACGATTGGCAGCAGCGCTTCTCGGACAGAGAACCAGGTGTGTCTCAGCAGAACTCGGAGTAATCTTCTCGCAGCCGGTTCTCGGGCGCCGCACCCAGCAACGCAAGCATTTCCCCCATCAACTGCGCTTTGTCCTCAGAGTCGCGCTTGCTCCAAGTGCGACTCTTGACCTCCACGAAGCAACCTGCATCCGGATCGATGAGCTGGTCGAGATTCACGTAACATTCCACTCCGTGAAAGACAACCTGCCAGCGCAGGCGGTCTTTTTCCACTTTGCGCTCCTGCTCGGGGAGGAAATATTCGCGATAGAAGCGCAGAGTGTGCACCGATGGCGCTAGAAAGCGCGAGCGTGAGAGCAGGATTGAACCGGAGAATTCGCGCTCTTTCGCCGGCCCGATGAGAGTGAGACGGTAACGCACGCTCTCGACATCCCCCTCAGCGCTGATGCAGTCGTCCTCACGGATGCGCAGCTGCTCCTCCTCCGGCTTGGCGAAAAAGAAATAGGTGTCGTACTGGTGATAATGCACGTGCCGAACGATGGAGAACGGCTCGTGCTGCAGCGCATCGATGACCATCTGCGAGTCATCGATGCGCGCCTTCGCCTGAACCTCGAAGCTTTCCTGGCGCTCTATGCCCCCGATGGCCACCAGTTTATGAAGCGCGCTCTGCTCACGCTCGCTCAGGAACCTATCTATTCGACCGGAGCAATCTTGCGCCGCGGACGCCAGCTCGGCCTCGTTCACAGTGAGAAGCTCGCGCGCGCGCATGAGCCAGCGCCCATTCACCATCACATCAGTGACATCGGTAGCCTTGCCGACATACACGATTTGAGAGTAGATTGCATCCGCGTCGCGCTGGAAAATGGGTGTGTTGTGCAGCCCGTTCAAGTCCAACAGCGCAAGATCCGCTCGCTTGCCCGGCTCGAGCGAGCCGGTTATATTGCCCATGTGCAACGCGCGCGCGCCCATAATTGTGGCCATTTCAAACGCCTTACGCGCGGGAACAACGGTCGGGTCGCCTGACATCCCTTTGGCCAACAGTGCCGCCAGACGGGTTTCCTCGAACATGTCCAGATCGTTGTTGGATGCCGGTCCATCGGTGCCGATGCCCACATTTAGTCCGACCTGCAGCATTTCCGCAACTGGTGCCACTCCGGAGGCCAGTTTCAGATTGCTGGTGGGATTGTGCGCCACGCCCACGCCATAGTTGTGCAACGTCCGTATCTCACCGGAATCAATGTGCACGCAGTGCGCGGCCAGAACTTTGGCATCAAACAGATTATGTTTTTTCACCCACGGTATGACCGGCATATTGTGTTCACTGCGACTCTGCTCGACCTCGCGCTCAGTCTCGGCCAGATGAATGTGCAGAGGCACGTCGTACTCTTTCGCCAGTGCTGCGCAGGCCTGGAGCATGTCACGCGTGCTAGTATAAGGAGCGTGTGGTCCGACCGAAGGCAGGATGAGCGCGTGTCCTTTCCAGCGCTCGATGAAGTCGCGGGCCACCACAAGTCCATCCTCGAAGCTGGGCGCGTCCGGCGTCGGGAATTTCAGGACGGTCTGCGAACACAGGGCGCGCATACCAGCCTCCGCTGTGGCGCGGGCAACATCCTCTTCAAAATAATACATGTCGGCAAAACATGTGACGCCAGATCGTATCATCTCCGCACAAGCAAGCAGCGTACCGATCCGGCAAAATTCGGGGGAGACAAACTCGCGTTCGACCGGCATCATGTAGCCTAGCAGCCATACATCCAGCCGCAGGTCATCCGCCAGCCCGCGCAGCAGGGTCATGGGTACATGGGTATGCGCGTTTATCAGTCCGGGGATGAGCACTTTCCCGTTGCAGTCCACTGTCTCAACAGCCGGACACTCTGCCGCGATCGCTTCGGCCGGGCCAACTGCCACTATACTGTCGCCGTTCACAGCAACCGCGCCGGGACTGAAGACTTCCCAGTTCTCATTCGCGGTAACTACAGTTGCGCCGGTCAAAAGATAGTCAATCTCGTTCATATATCTGACCTAACACACACAGATAGCATCTGGACATTATAGCCCCTTTTAGATTCCCGCCGCCGGTGCTATAGTGAAGTCACTCTACAATAAAAGTGAAGAGAGATGCGCGCTGTGGGTCTGATAACAAAAAAGCGTGATGGCGACGAGCTAAGCGGCGCAGAAATCGAGTGGTTCGTGCGCGGATTCACCGCGGGCGACATTCCCGAATATTAAGCCGCCTCGCTGGCCGTGGCGCTTTACTTCCGCGGCATGAACTCACGCGAGACGACCGATCTAACGGTGGCAATGGCCGATTCCGGCACGACGCTGGATTTGAGCACAGCTAAGAAGAGGTCAAATGCGCAATCCCAAATTCCTCTAAGCCTTGCAAAGCTTCGACATTGAGAGCTATCACGCACGCGGTAGAACTATCTTGATCCAAAGACCTCATCCACCCTGCTTGCTCCCGATTTTCGACGAACCACAGATGAGTGGCAGTAAGATTATTTATCTCCCGAAACAAACCAAGCGTCGTCATTGTGTAGGCAACAGTAGTCCCATTCTAGATATTAGCCCTTGGTAACTTTCACTATACAACCCATTCTTGGATAATCCCGGTATTCATTTTCATAGAGCATTCTTTCTTCTCTCCGATGTTACCATCTTTTGCAGGGTATGTTGGCATCAGTATCGCGTAATTTATAGATATCTAGGAGGTGTAACCTAGTGCTTCAGCACATGTCGGAAATTCTTGGATAAAGATTGCTTTGCATTGGTCAGCAATATCTATGTGCTCCTTCTGAGTACCGTGTCCACTCCGCAAATTGATGTAATGAATCCAAGAGCGAGCCGAACCTGTCATATATATTCTGGTAGGAGTAGCAAGAGGCAACACAAAGCGGGCACACTCTTTAGCAACTCCCTCTTCTAAGAGTTCGTTGTACAATTTTTCCGCCTCCTCGAAGTGTCGCGTAATTTTTGTCCGGAAGTGATGTTGCTGTTCCACTGGTATATCATCAATGCTGTTCTGACGATTGGTTATATCTTGTCTCCGTAAATCAGGAACGGGAATGCCACCATCAAGTAACCCAACATCAGCATATCTCTGAGAGAACTCCTGGAAAGTAAAACTGCGATGCCTTAGCATTTGTGCAGCAATGCCACGTGTGGTATTTATTTCCAATGTCATGTACGCCTGTTCAAATACAGACCAGTGACCATGCTTTACACAATACTTTAGGAGTCCAGCAAAGTTATCGTTGTCTTGATTCTTGGGATTAGAAACCCTGGCGATGTACGCCATTTGTGATTCCGCATCCGGCGTTACCATCACTAACTTCACGTACCCCATCTAATCTTGTCTTCCATACTTCAAGATGTCTAACGGCCCTGATGAATTGAGCTCACATCCACACTTTCTCAGCCTTGGGTGTCCACAGCCCTCTACACATATTTCGTGAAACTGGCCAATATTATTATCACTGATCTCCGCCCCTATTTCGCAAAAAGAAAACTGGCTGCGAGAAATTTTCGCATATGCTACCGCAATTGTCTCAGGACTCAAATATCGTGAACTAAGTGTGTGTGTGTATATCGCGATCACACATCATTATGGCACCATTTCAGACAGTAATGCACAGGTAGTATCTATGTCACGAGATATCTGTGCAACAAGTGTTTCGGCATTGTCAAACTTGCGCTCCGGGCGAATCCTGGCTATGAAATCGAGAGTAAGACGTTCTCCGTACAGATCGGCATCGAAGTTGATCAAATGCGCCTCAACAGTGTTTTCGGTCTCCCCTGCGTCGAAGGTGGGCCGCTGTCCAATGTTGACCACTGCCTCATGCTTTTCATCGTTCAAGCCAGCCAAAGCTGCGTAGACTCCATTATCTGGGCATGCGCGCTCCTCCCACACAGCCAGATTAGCAGTGGGAACACCAATGGAGCGCCCGCGACCCGCGCCCGGCTCAACGGTTCCGGGAATGCGTAACGGACGTCCGAGGCACCGTGCCGCCGCGGCCACGTCACCGGCGCGAATGTAACCTCGCACACGACTGCTGGAGATCACCCCACTCTGCTGCCGTACCGGCAGGACGACATGCAGCTCAAACCCGAAGGTGCTCGAGTGTTCGCGCAGCCAAGCCAGGTCTCCCTCGCGCCCGCGACCGAAGGCAAAATTGTCGCCGCACCAGAGCTGGCCGAAATTCAGCTGTCGGCGCAGCTGATGGGTGAAATCCGCCGCCGCCATCTGTGCGCGGCGCTCGTCGAACGGCATGGTTACCACCCAGTCGACCCCCAACTCCTCCAGAGCAATTGCCTTCTCTTCTGGTCGGTGAATATAAAAGGCCGGGCGGCGTCCACGCAGCACAACTGAGGGGTGCGGGTAAAACGTGACCACGACCGCCTGCCAACCGAGATTGCGAGCAGTCGTCACCATGTCAGACACCAGCGCCTGATGTCCAAGGTGAACGCCGTCAAACGAGCCGATGGTCAGCAGGGTGGGCCCTTGGGGTTGCGCATCCGCCAGCGAGCGCACATGAGTCATGCCGTGGTCAGCACCTTTCTGGGCTGCCATTGCCCAGCTTCTGGCTGCCCCTCTACCACTGCAATTAATTCGCCGCGCGAATCATAGGCGAGCCCAAGGCGATCGGGTACAGCCCCGGCGACTGTAACCGGGTTGCCATGTTGCACGCTGTGCAGATCCTCACCTTGCAGACGAATCTCAGGCCAGTCGTTTAGCGCCGCTCCTGGAGAGAGTACGTGACATTTGCCCCGGCCGGCTTGGAATTCCTCTTCAAGTATCGCCGGGGTGTGGGCCTGCCGAACTGAAAATGGCCCTACTGCAGTGCGTCGCAGGGCCGCGAGGTGCGCTCCGCAACCAAGGATCTGACCCAGGTCGTGTGCCAGCGCACGCACGTATGTACCCGCCGAACAGGTAATGTCCAGTGTCACGCAGGGCGCTTCGAAATCAATCACTGAGAGTTGCTCAATGCGTACGCTACGTGCCGGCAACCGCACCGGCTTTCCCTCTCGCGCCAGTTTGTACGCGCGTTTTCCCTCGCTTTTTATGGCCGAGAAAGCCGGAGGGGTCTGCTCGATTTCTCCGCGAAATTGATGCAATGCGGCGGTTAACTTGGCCAGACCTATGTCCACCGGGCACGTCGCAGTGACTACTCCATCAGCATCATAGCTATCAGTGGTCTGACCGAGACGTACCACAGCACGGTATTCTTTGGATTGCTTGAGCAGATATTCGCTCAGTCTGGTGGCAGCGCCAAGACAGAGTACCAATAGGCCAGTCGCGAGCGGATCCAGAGTGCCAGTGTGACCTACTCTACGCTGGCGCAGCCATCCGCGCGCACTCTGGACCACATCATGCGAAGTCACGCCGTCCGGTTTGTCAACCAGCAGCCATCCGTTCATGAAAGGCTTCGCCCGGGCCGGTGCTTTCCGCTATCGCCGTGAGCCGTTCTGCCGATACTGATGCATTGCTGCCACTGTACGCTGCAGCACGGCTCGCTCGGCCTGATCCAGCGTAGTTCCATACATGTTTGCACCCGCTGCCGCTTGGTGCCCGCCACCGCCGAAATGTTGCGCAATCGCGGCCACATCCAGACCACTCACCGATCGCCAGCTGATCTTCACCTCTGCGTCCGGACGCTCCACGAAAACAATAGCCACCTCCGCGCGCTCAATAGCGGTCAGTTGCGAGACCACATCCGCATCCCCATTAGCCATATATCCAATCTCCGCTTTACCCGCCATCGTGACCCGGGTCCAGGCAAGTCCGTCTTCGCAGCGCACCCTGCCGAGCGCCTGGCCCCACAGCCTGATGGCTTCAAAAGAGCGCCTGTGCAGCGTTCGATCGTATATTTCGTGCAGCTTGCCACCATGTTGCATTAGCTTATGCGCCGCGGCCAGAGTGGCGAGACCAGTACTGTTAGTGCGAAAGCCTAGAGAATCGGTTACAAGCCCAGTAAGCATACAATTGGCCACCTGTTCGTCCAGTACGAGACCAAACGGCTGCAGCAGCTCAACGAGATACTCCGCAGTGGCGGCGGAATCATCTGCTACGAGATTAATGCCGGCAAAATAGCTGTTGCTGATGTGGTGGTCAATATTGATGTCAATAGGCCGGTCCAAAGCTCGTCCCAGCGATCCCAACCGATCAACATCCGCAGTGTCCAGCGCCACGAGGAGGTCAGCATCAACGGGTACTTCATGAACCACTTCAGTGCTGCCAGGGAGAAAAGCGAAAGTTTTGGGAACGCCATCAGATAAAGCAGGTGTAACGCTCTTACCGGCTGCGCGCAGAGCCCACGTCAACCCAAGCACCGAGCCGACCGCATCTCCATCCGGGCTGGTGTGGCCCATCACACAGATATGCTCTGCGCCGTGCAGCAATTGCTTAGCTTTATGCAGTTCCGCTTTCATTATGCCTCTCGCTGGTCGTAGCGATACCATCAATCAGATTCTCGATTTGCGCGGCGTGCTCAGGGGTGAAATCCCAGTGGAACTCCAGCCGCGGCATCCGGCGCACGCGTAGGCTCTTGGCCAACTCTCGACGGATGAATCCGCGCGCACCAGCGAGCGCTTCCAACACCTGCTCGCGCCGATCCTCATTCAGCACGGGCGCGCACACCCATACGTTCGCCAGTTCCAAATCACGGTCGACGCGTATATCTGTCACGGTGACCAGACGTAGACGGGAATCTCCCATGCCAGTGCGAAACAGATTCGCAATCGCTGCTTGCAGCCGTTCGGATACACGTTTGCGTCCAACTCTGCGGAATCGCGCCATCTAGCTACGCCTCTTCTACTATATAGCACTGCAGCGCATCCCCAACTTCAAAATCCTGAAATCCCTTCAAGCCGATACCGCACTCAAAACCTGTGCGTATCTGGTTGACATCCTTCTTTTCCTGTTTCAACGAGGCCACAGCACCATCGTGCATCACTTTGTCGCCACGCAACACACGCGCCCGCGCCTTCCGCCGGAACTCGCCATCGCGCATGTAACAGCCGGCAATACGGCCCACTTTTGATATTTTGAATACAGCACGCACCTCCGCCTCACCCAGAACCGCTTCGCGGTATTCGGGTTCCAGCAGCCCTGTGAGTGCTTTTTCAACGTCCTCAACCAGCCGGTAAATCACGTCATACTGCCGGATAGAGACCCCCTCGGTGCTGGCGAGGCTGCGCGCGGCCACATCCGGTTGTACGTTAAACCCGATAACGATCGCGCGCGAGGCTGTCGCCAGCAGCACGTCGTTCTCGCTAATATTTCCGGTTTCAGCGTGCAGCACGCGCACTTGTAACCCCTCGACGCCGAGACGTTCAAGAGAAGATACAATCGGCTCGAGTGATCCCTGCACATCCGCCTTTACAACCAGGTTAAGTTCCTGAGCACTTCCAGCCTCGAACTGAGCAAATATATTTTGCAAATCAACCGCAACTATCTTCCGATCTGAGACCTTGCGGGCTGCACGGTACTCGCCCGCCTGTGCCCGGGCCTTCCGAGTGCTCTCGACACTGTTGAAGATGTCCCCCGCTCTAGGCACAGTGTCCAATCCCATTACCTTAACCGGAGATGAGGGCCCTGCTTTCTCAAGGGAATTTCCATCATGGGAAAACATCGCGCGGATGCGGCCACAGGCAGGACCGGCCACAATAACATCACCCTTAGAGAGGGTGCCATTTTGCACCAGCAACGTGGCCACGACGCCGCGTGATCTGTCTATCTGCGCTTCAATCACTGTGCCTGCGCCGGCTGCTTTCGGGTTGGCTTGAATCATGGCTTCGTCGGTGACCAGCAGAATGGCTTCCAGTAGATCGTCAATGCCGGTCGCCTCTGTGGCGGAAACGGGCACCACAATGGTGTCACCGTCCCAGTCATCGGGCGTCAGACCGCTATCTGCTAGTTGCTGCTTGACCCAATCGGCATTTGCATCTGTGCGATCCATCTTGTTCAGCGCCACCACCATCGGAACTCCTGCCGCCTGCGCGTGAGCAATAGCCTCCCGTGTTTGCGGCATCACACCATCATCAACCGCAACCACAAGGATGACAATATCTGTCGCCTGAGCGCCACGGGCGCGCATAGCAGTAAATGCCTCATGCCCGGGAGTGTCCAGAAAGGTGATTTGGCGCCCATCACGTTCTATCTGATAGGCCCCGATATGCTGAGTGATGCCACCGGACTCGCCTTCGGCTACGTCGGTGCGGCGTATGACGTCCAGTAGCGAGGTCTTGCCATGATCCACGTGCCCCAGAATGGCTACCACCGGAGGTCTGGTCTCCAGATCCTCAGCGGCCTCTTCTTCGATGAACTTACGCCAGGCCGGCGCCTCAGCAGGAGCCTCGTCGTCGGCGTCCCCTCCTACCTCAGCCGGTTCTAACACGCAACCCATCTCCTCTGCGACAATGGCAGCGGTGTCATAATCAATCTGCTGGTTGATGTTGGCAATCACCCCATTGGCCATCAACTGTTTGATGATGGCAATCGGGCTGGCATCAATCAGGCTGGCAAGATCTCTTACAGTGACGACTTCGGGGACTGGAACTGCTACCTTCGAGTCATTGAGATCACTCATATAATCACCTTCTGGAAATCGTCTTCCGGCAGCGTGGCGAAATGAGACTCTAGCCTCTGCCGGTCCTGCAGGCCGATTTCCATGCGCAATGCTCGTGCGACCTGCTGGCTCTGCAGAGCGCGCTCCCAGCACGCACGCTGTGCATGCATGTAAGCGCCTCGGCCCGCCTGTTTCCCGGTTGGATCCACCTGCACGCCTTCCGGGCCGCGCACAATGCGGATAAGCCCATTTTTAGGACCTGTTTCACGACATCCGATGCAAGTGCGAACTGGCCGTCGTCTTGGCTTCATGGTGCCTTTCTTGCTTTTTGTGGGGCTCATCATGCCAAACCCTCTAAAAATCCCCTTCCCATTCCGACTGATCATCATCATCGCGCTTGTGCATGTGAGAGGTAACAAACACACCGAGCTCATCATCAAAGACGACGCTACGTTTCTTACGCAGCTTCTTCTTTTTCTCCTTGGGCTTCAACAACTGGTCAATGTCCTTCTCCTCTTCTTGCCAATCTTCTGGAACCTGCACACCCTCTGGTTGAACCGCAGGCTCTCCTGCCTCCACCAACTCTGTCACCTGCGCAGTAACGTCCGCTTCAGCCACAAGATCGGCTGTTGCCACCTCAGCAGCAGCGCCTTCTTCCGCAGCCAAGGTTTCAGCTTCTGTTTCCTTATCATGCTCGGGTTCAGGCTCCGGCAAGACGGTCGCCATTTCAGTCAAATTGCTCTGCAACTTACCCAACACTTTCGGACCAACACCATCCAGAGCCAGAATCGCGTCGGGATTCATCACAAGTTCTTCCAACACCTGACCAACGGTCCGGTATTCAGCCTCCTCAAGGGTAGCCAGCAGCCGTTCGGTGAGCACGTTGGCATCCTGAAGCGAACACGTGTAAGCCACTTCGGGGATGCCGGAGCGCACCGCTTCCAGCGCCGCTCTCATTTGCTCAAGCTCGACCGCCTGCATTTCAAGGCGGCGCTCTTCGACAGCATCAACCAGAGTATTCAGCGTGGTGTATTCCTCCGGCATCACCGGCCTGTTTTCCGCCATTTTCATCAGCGTGATTCCGGCCCGCTCCATTTCGCCCTGCAACGGCGGCGCGAGGTCTACATAACGCTCATCCTCCTGTAGCATCTCCATTGACTCGCGCGCGGCCTCGGCCATGCTCTTGATGTCTATGCGCCAGCCGGTCAACTTTGCTGCAAGGCGAGCGTTCTGACCCTCTCGCCCGATTGCGAGAGAGAGCTGGTCGTCGGGAACGATAACCGTCGCCGTGCGCCCCTCCACAGAGGGATCTTCCAGATGCACGCTGGCCACCCGTGCCGGGCTCAACGCCTTTGAAATAAATATGGCCACATCCGGATTCCACTGAATCACATCGATTTTCTCACCATGCAACTCTTTAACAATGGACTGAATGCGCATACCGCGCATGCCCACGCACGCTCCGACCGGATCCACGCCCTGCTGGAGCGCGGCCACCGCCACTTTGGAGCGGAAACCAGCCTCCCTCGCAATCGACTTTATTTCTACCACCCCGTTGTAAATCTCCGGCACTTCCATCTCCAGCAAACGCCGCAGCAGGTTTCGGTGTGTGCGCGAGACGATTATCTGTGGGCCACGGGAGGTTTGGCGCACCTCCACCACATAGAAGCGCACCTTTTCATGCGTGCGATAGCGCTCGCCCGGCATCTGCTGATTGCGGGGCATCTGCGCCTCTGCACGCCCGAGCGAAAGGGTGACACCGCTCGCACTGTAGCTCTGTACCGTGCCGTGAATGATGTCACCTTCACGCTCGATAAACTCCCGATACTGACTCTCACGCTCCGCTTCCTTAAGCTTTTGCAGGATTACTTGCTTGGCAGTTTGCGCAGCAATGCGCCCGAAATCAGACGGGGTTGAATCCACCATTACGAGGTCTCCCAACTGCGCCTCCAGATTCACTTCGCGCGCCACCATCAGCGCGACCTCAGTACGCTCCTCCTGTGGTTCATCCACCACTTCTTTCTCAGCAAATATGGATACCTGCCCGGTTTCGGGTTCCACCCGGGAAACTACCTCCTGTGCCTCCGACGCTGTGACCGACTTCCGGTAAGCCTGCACCAACGCCATTTCCAACGCCTCGATGATAGTCTCGCGGTCGAGGTGACTGCGCTCTGCAATTTCGTTGAAAGCCAGCGAAAATTCGCTTTTCATCCTGCCATATTCTCCTAATTACAATCAGACAGTGCGGGCAAAAAAAAGAGAAGCGGGGCTCACCCACTTCTCCGAAATACGCTTACTCCTAACCCCTTACTGGCACAATTATAGCACAGCTATCGAGTGGGCGCAAATGCTTCATATATCCGTCTAAGAATTACTCTTGCGCTTTCCTCTTCTAGTAGAATTGGAATGTTATCTCCGTCAATAATCTTTCTCATGCCACCGACAAGGTTCTTCGTATGATCAACCTATATGGACGTTTGGATTATTGGATTATAAGTTAAGCATGACTCCTTTTCTTCATATTTGGCTGCGCCATAGATTTGGGGGTCATTCTGAGAGCTATTACCAATAAGATGTTTCCTACCACTGCATATGTGGCAATGAAGATACAAATGGTTCGTATCAGTATTCCTCCGTCGATTAGCACACCTATCAATACTGGACCGATAGCTGAGGATAGCACAGCCAAAACACCGAAAATGCTCTTGATGGACCCTAGGTGCTCCACTCCGTAAAGTTCCGGCAATAGGGCGGAGGCGGAGGTGTGCGAAAAACCTACGTGTAAGCCCAGAAGAATCATGTATAGCAATATCCACAAATAGTGTTCAGCAGTTCCTATAGTGAGTGCAGCTAAAGCTAGTGGGATCATTGAGTATTGAATAACCAGCCTTGCACTGAACCTATCGATCAGCGAACCCGCAGTTAGCATCGCCACCATGCTAGAGCCTGCGTACAACAAATAGTTTGCGGTGATCCATTTAGCGTCCCACTGCTTAGCTTCTGCTATGTTGAGATGGTGAAAGAAGAAGGCAGTCACGATCATAGATGTAGCCACCATAGCTGGCAACAATAGATAAAAGCGGACGTCTAGCAGCACCATCTTTCTTGTCCAACTGACTACGCTTGACCTTGCTAGGTCGATTTTCGTCCGGGTAATCTCGAGGTGTTTTTCGTGAGTTCTCTCATGTCCCCTCAGAAACCAGAGCACTGTAGGAAGGCTGGTTAGAGCCACTATCACTGCCACTCCCCCATAGGTCCAGCGCCAACCTACGACAGCAATTGCAGCAACCGCAAGAAACGGTAATACTGCTTCGCCAGCTGATTGTCCGAGTGAAGCTATAGCTATCGCCCGACCCCGACCACGGTCGAAATAACGCCCCATACTGGTAACAGCCACGTGATAACCAAGTGCTTGGCCAGAGTGCCGCAGCAGAAAAATTCCGAAAATTAGCGTGACCGGACCAGAAATTAATGGCATATATGCACACGCGACGATCATTAGTGTACACACCGCGATGGCAAAACTTGGTAACCTGTATCGGTCAATCAATGGCCCAGACCAGAAGAACAGTATTGCACTTGCCAACGTGCCAATCATATATACGCTGCTCCAGGCAGTATGGCTAAGATTGAATTCAGACTGAATTTCCGGTCCGAATACACCAACGAAATATGTCTGACCTACACTCGAATAAAACACCATCATGAAGCCGAATGCAAGCAGGTTTGGATTACGCGCTATGAGTCGTTT
>CAUZCX010000006.1:0-35351 GCA_963578565.1 Anaerolineae bacterium | reverse complement strand
GAACTCGACACCATTGTGGAAAAAGACGGCATCAAGGTGTTTATTGATCCCACCTCTATGATGTATATGCGTGGTTCATCGATTGATTATGCGGGCGATCTGATGAGTGGCGGTTTCAGCATCGATAACCCGCAGGCAGTTGCCAGCTGTGGATGTGGACATTCCTTCCGCACTACCGAAAGCGCACCCGCCCCCGCGCCTACGGCGGCGGGTGGCGGGTGCGGCAGCGGCGGCTGCGGTTAGCTGCGCTCCTCCCTAACACGGTTTATTAATACAGCAGCTACCATACACGCTGGTCGCCGCAACAGGCAGCGCATTCGCTGCTTAGAATTAAGGTAGGGTTTATCTTCGCTGCCGGAAGATTGCCACCAGCCCTGAAACAGCCCCCAGAGAAAACAGTCCGGCAATCAACACTATGGGGGGCAGAACTCCCCCCTCGCGTTCAGGCGTAACAAAGGTCGGTTGCGCCACAGGTGGCGCTGGGGTAAAAGTAGGTAACCGCGTAGCCAAGGTGGTTTGCTGTGGCGACAGGGCGAATCCGGATGCGGGCACCGCCGACAGCGTGGGCGTAGGTGGAGGTTCCACTTCTGGTAGATCTTCCACGGTAGCTTCTCGCACGACGACCAGCGGGGAGTACACCCAGCCATGCTCGCCCGTTCCCTCGGGATATTCGATAGAAATCCATTCTCCGAAAGCCGTGCGCCCAAGCGCCGCTACCAACTGACCGGCGACAAGCACGCCTATCTTTTCATAATACGTACCCGGACCGCTCCGCACGTTCACCCGGTCTGGCACGTAAACGGAGGGCCCAATCACAGTGGGGGTTGGCACGAACGTGGCAGTGGCGGTGAAGGTGACGGTCGCGGTTGCTGTGGACGTAATTTCCTGCCCCAAAGCAACCTTTTGCTGCCCCTTCAAAGATGCAGCGAGCAAAGCCGCGAGCACGATTGAGGCAGATACGTGCCGAGTTGTACTAGAGGCCACAATGCTTATCAGGCTGAAAAACACCGTTCAACTGTTGGCACACGGTGAACATCACCAATTCCATTAATTCAAATTTACGCAAGTATACCGCGACTGCCGCAAGAGTTCATTCCGAAACAAGAACAGTCATAAGCGGCACAGCCCAGTCAGCCCACTCACTACCGTCCGGACCGTGAGCTGGAGCACGCAATCCAGTGGCAGGGTCATACAGGCCAACAAGTATATTGTACTCGCCAGGAGGCAGAGCACTACTATAAGCCAACCTGCGCGGATCGTGCACAGAATTGCCAGGCTCCCATGCAGATGTAGGCCAGTCGCCGTTCAAGGGCCGCCCATCCGCTTGGGAAACTATTGCACCGTCCGCATTCAGCATGTGGACGAAGACCGTCAAATCAGTGGCAACCAGATTATCCGCGTGCCAGAAGATCATAAAGTGCGTCGCGGAAGCTACCTGCGATAACACTTTGTGCCCAGCCAGTGTGATACCATGCGCAAAGGTAGATCCGTTCGCAATTTCATCTGTTTCTTCAACCTGAGAGGCGGGTAAGAGTCGGCCAGTTTCCAGCATTAGAGAGGCGATGGCCGAACCATTTGCGCTCACTGACAGAGGTTCCGCGAACGAATCTAGCCAGAATGAGACACCCAGCCGCAGCAGCGTAGGCGCAGACGCTTTCCCCGAAAGTTGAATGGAATACCTATCAGCGTACACCGCTCCCGGCAGCCAGTCGCCCGTGGGAAGAAGCCCGCCCCCCGGCCAGGTATCCAGCTTTGCGATGTGCTCCATGTCACGTCCGTGCATATTTAGGGCGAGGTTGTAATCCGAATCCATTTCTTCAAGCCCGCGCCAATAAAATGTAACCTGCATAGTATCGCCCGGCCGGACAGCATCGTCACCGAGAGAATATCCTAGTAGCTCAATCTCCTCACCGAAAATTATGCCCGTGACAAAAGCATCTGCCGGCAAATCTGTTTCCATCATCGCGCTCGGCGGCCTGTATCGCGGGGCGACGTACACAATCGCCACCACCAGAGAAACAATGAACAGCATAACTGTCGCAATACAGGCGATGAGACTCTCACGCCATTTACCACCCAGAAACACAATCCCAGCAGCCAGATATATGCTAATTGGTGCAACCGCTCCCAGAGCAAGACGACCCTGCAAAGCATGCTGGCGCAATGACCATAAGACGTTACCAATAAACGTAAGCGCTACAAAGAGCACCATCAGGCTATGTGCCATGTTGACGTCTGCAATGGCGGTCGCGTTGCCGATCCGGCACCACAACGCGCGTAATCCCCCGCCGATGGAAAGAACCACCAGCGCGGTGAACAAAGCATAAACCCATTGGCCCGGAAGTACGTTGAAAGCCCCGAAAACGCCCCAAAGAGAATACCACCAACCGCGCCACTCGATAAACAGGGCTGTTAAACTTGCTGGTTCCGAGCGCATAATCCCATACACCTGTGCCATGGTACTGGTACCTAGAAATTCACCATAAAGTACCCAGTTGCGATAAAACCACCACCCATTCAGCAGCAGCACACAGAAGGTGACAATGATTCCGTCACTCCAGAACAATCGCCAGTTACCTCCGCGCCTGGCCCTCCATAGCAGAAACACCCCCACTACCGGCACAATTAACAGACCAGAAAGCTTGGTGAGAATGGCTAGGCCTAACAGTACGCCAAGCGTCCAGGGTAAATATTTGGGCTGCAGCGGGCGCATCAGTGACGACTGTACACGAGGATCACTCTGTGCGGACAGAACCAGCGTGTACATGGTTAAAGAACTGAGCAGCCAGATGCCATTGTCATTATTGACCGACGCACTGATGAAAATCACCATAGGGTTGAAGGCAGTAATAGCACCGGCAAGCAGCGCCAGGCCTGTACGTCCGGGGAAAAGCGAATGAGCCAGCATATAGGTCAAGGCAACAGTGCCGCAACCAAGCAACAGAGAAAGAAATCGTAGCAGATGCACCGCTAAAGAAACACCGTGCCATGGGAATCCCTCAGCATTCGTGTGGCGAACCATGTTCACATTCACAGGCGTTCCAGGCACGCCCACTTGAGCAAAAGGATTGTATTCGTCAACGCTGAGTGCATCGGCACCGTCCACCCAGAAAGTCAACGCAGCACCGAGCGCATAATACAGCGGTGGTTGGCTGCCTTCCTGCCGATATGTAGTGATCTTCCCCAATTGCTGAATGGGCAACCCACGACCAGATGCTATCTCACGTACTACACCATAATGCCAAGCCTCATCAGAGGCTTCAAAAATTGGGGTGGATTGATCATATATCAATCCAAGCGCGAAAAAAGCAATCAGTAGGAGGCGCATATTGAACTGTGGGAACATGCAGATTAGACGGGCACAGGCCTTCAGCTGCGCTTTCTATCAGACGCATCCCCGCCACAACAACTTATGCCTGCAAGTTCTGCAGTCAGGACTGAGAACCGGAGAAGCACGTTAGCCCATGTCCGGGTTCCATGATCACGCGCACGGGGGTGGCAGGCGCGATCTGCACCGTATGGCGTTGCAAACTGTGAATGAAACGCCCAGACGGCAGCCGCACTCGATAAACGTTCACCATGCCGCGAAACTCACGTGCAAGGACGATGGCACCTGAGGAGGGGTCAGGAGAAATATATACATCATCTGCGCGTACAGCCACATCAACCTGTGCGCCCATACTAATTTCATTACTCGGCTGCAGCATCCCAATCTCAGTTTGCACTCCCTCCGACGTGACCTCTCCAGGAAGAAAATCCGTCTCTCCCATGAATTCAGCCACAAAGCGAGTAGCAGGATTGCCAAAAACCTCATCGGGAGTACCTGTCTGCTCGATACGTCCCTGATTCTGCACTGCCACACGATCCCCCATGAAGAGCGCCTCCTCCTGATGATGCGTCACGAAAATTGCGGTCGTGCCACCCATTCTGAGAATAGCGCGTACCTCGTTGCGCACCTGTACCCGCTGCCCTGCGTCCAGATTAGAAAACGGCTCGTCCAGCAGCAATACATCTGGTTGCGGGCCAAGCGCGCGGGCAAGCGCGACGCGCTGCTGCTCCCCACCGGAGAGTTCATGAGGCATGCGATTGGCGTGATCTACCAGATTGACTAACTGAAGCATAGCACGTACCTTCTCATGCGGGTCAGGTCCTTTCAGCCCATAAGCTACGTTCGCTGCCACAGAAAGGTGTGGGAAAAGTGCGTAGTTCTGGAACACCATACCCACCCGCCGCCTCTCCGGAGGCACTAACCCGCTTGGACCTACTACCGGCTTCCCACCAATGACAATCAAACCCGCATCCGGCTCAGTGACGCCAGTAATCAGCCTCAATAACGTGGTCTTGCCACAACCGCTTGGGCCGATGAGCGCCATGATTTCGCCTTTTAGTACCAACAGGTTCAGACCACTCAACGCGCCGGCATCTTCAAAGGTTTTCACCAAACCCTCACACTGTACAGCTATTTCCTTCATGCTATCGTCTCCCGTTCTCGCAGCACGAGCAGCGCCATCGGCAACGATGATAACAAAATCAGCAGCAGAGCGGGAGCCGCGGCCAAAGCAAAAAACGCCTCAGAGACCGCCGACCAAACACTGGTTGACAAAGTGCTAAATCCGAGAGGAGAAAGCATCAGAGTGACCGGAAGCTCCTTCATAGCAGTAAGAAACACCAGAACTACGCCGGCGACCATCCCCGGCCATGTGAGTGGGAGTGTAATAGTGCTAAACACACCCAGCGGACCTCTACCCAACGTTCGAGCCGCATGTTCCAAGCTCGGGGACAGCTGCAGCAGCGCTGCACGCAGTGCACCTACCACCTGAGGCAAGAACAGAATCAGATAGCCTAACAACAGCATCGCCATTGTCTGATAAAGCGGCCGCGCAAATTTCGCTCCGAAGAATACCAGAGCCAGTGCCACCACCATTCCCGGAAGCGCAAAAGCTGAATAGGCTATTCTCTCCATAATACCGCTCGCACGCCCAGCATGACGTACGCTCAGAACGGCCACCGGAATGGCAGCCAACAGTGATAACCCGGCTGCAGCACCGGATGTAACCAGCGAATTGAGCGCTGCTCCCAAGAGCGAAGAAAAATCCACACCTATCCTGATTCCACGCACTAACCATAATAGCAGCACACCCGCCGGCATGAAGAGTCCAAGCGTAACCACGGCAGCGCAAAAAAAACATGATGGCCAACGCCAGTGACCTAGACGAATTGTAACTGCAGGTCTAACGCTGCCAACATCACCTCCATAATAGCTGGCCCGGCCACGGGTCCTCATCTCGATGGCGAGAATTATCAGGGTTATTAACACCAACACCAGAGCCAAGATGGCCGCCATAGTACGATCAAAAGATGATTGGTACTGAAGATAAATCGCGCGTGTGAAGGTACTATAGCGCATGAGCGATACCGCGCCAAAATCACGCAACACATAAAGCGTTACCAGCAGCCCACCCGCCACTAGCCCCGGACGTAGCTGTGGAAGAGTAACTCTCCAAAAGGTTCGCCATGGACCGCTGCCCAAATTCCGCGAAGCCTCCTCCATCGCCGGATTCATTCGCGACAAAGCCACCCGCGTACTGAGCAAAACATATGGATAGCTGAGCAGTGTCAACACCAGAAAGGCTCCACGGAAGCCGTAGATATCTGGCAAGCGCTGGACACCCAGAGGCTCCAGCCAATGCTGCAAGAGGCCGCGCGGCCCGAGCACGGAAATCATTAGGTATGCACCTACATAGCTCGGAATCACCAGTGGCAACGGGGTGAGCACTGCCCACATGCGCCTTAGCGGAAGGTCACTTCGAACAGTGAGCCACGCCAGTGGCACAGCCAGCAGCGCACAACTCAAGGTTACACAGAACGCCAGCCATAAGCTACGTCCCAGAATGCGCGCGGTCCGGGCGCTGACCAGCTCCTGCCAAGCTGCGTCGCCTGCCCCTAGAGCCCGCAGCAGCAAATAAGCAACCGGGAGCAATAGTACCAGAGCAACCAAGAACCCCACGATCCAGAGGACGCCCGGAAGTGAAACCCACCAAGCTCGTAAACGCGAGAGCCCGTTGCTCGCGGCGCTGCGCCCAACATACGCCGAATCAGCCAAACCCGCCGTTGCCTAAAGACGAAATCATCACTCCAGAGCGCCAATCTCAGTTAGCAATTCAACCGTTCCCTGAAGATCGGAAAGGTCAGTGAGTTCGATGTCTACAGCGTTAAGCTCCACTAACGGCATCAATTCACGGTGAATTTTTACCCCATCAACTAGCGGATACTCATAAGTCTGTCCTGCAAAATATTGTTGCGCCACCGGCGAGAGCAAGAAGTCAATGAACTTCTGCGCGTTTTCCGCATTCTCTGCACTCTTAAGCCTTCCCACACCTGCTACCATCACCATGGAACCCGGGCCTCCCGCTGGCAGAAAGAAGTTACGCGCGCGAAAACTTTCGCCCTCTTCGGCAATGAACTTGTGTAAATAATAATGGTTCACAAAGCCTACATCAATCTCTCCTGAACCAGTCGCTGCCACAATAGGGTTATTATTGGGGTAAACACCTGGGTCATTGAGCATTATTCCCTGCAACCACTCCCGCGTCTTTTCCTGTCCCCAACTTGCTCGCAAAGCGGTCACCATCGCTTGGAAAGATCCATTGGTAGGCGCCCAACCAAGACGACCATTCCATTCTGGGTCAGTGAAATCCCACAAGTCCGATGGGAGGTCACGTTCTGGGTCAATGCTATCGGTGTTGTAGACAATCACTCGAGCACGGCCTGAGATACCTACCCACTCGCCTCCGGGAGCGCGGAAGTGAGCATCCACTTGCGCCAGGGACTCGTCCGGCAGCTGTGACAACATACCTGCAGCCGCCACCGCACCGAGCCCACCGGGATCTTGTGCCCAGAAAACATCCGCCGGGCTGTTGTCACCTTCCTCCAAAAGCATGGCGGCAATCTCCGCGGTCGTACCATATTTGACCATGACATCTATACCAGTAGACGCGGAGAAATGGTCAATAATCGGCTGCACTAGATTTGCTTTGCGCCCGGAATACACTACCAGTGTGTCCTCTGCGCTACCTTCAGTCTGCGCGCACGAGCTCAACATGTATGCTAATGTCACCGCAAGAGCAACCAAGAAGATCCTGTTTCTCATGATAGTTCGTCTATACCCATTTTATATAGTCAAATTGAATTAGATTTACCTGGTTTTTTCTTGCCAAATCAGTGGACTATTTGATACAGAGGCGTCAATCACTTCGAAGTTAGCAGATGGAATATTTCCTACGGCTAGAATTACAGTTCAACTGCCGCAGATAGGGCCAAACCGAACCTTCCTCTAAGATGGTATCTTGGCAATTACGTTTCATGTTCTGTGTTTCCTCGACATAATTAGTGTAGCGTTGACCGTTGGATCATCAAACATTCTCATTCTGAGAGCAATCCGCATCCAGATGGTCATCAGTGCTATCAAGTATCGAGAGAATCAGTCGGCGCTGCGGGGTAAATCGCCACCCTGCATCCCGCAGCTGGACTTCCAACGATTTCTTTGATTCCATGGAAATCTCCGCGCGGAAATAACGGTTTCGCAAAAGATTCCTTCTTGCCATTGCGAATGATTCGCAATGGCAAGTCATTATATCACTTATTGTTTTAACATCAAATTGGAGAATTGAATTACGTATGTGAGGAGATCACAGCTTAACCCTGCACCACCACTGTGACCGTCTCACTGCGAGTGATATTGCCCGCTGCATCTGCGGCACGCAGGTAAATACTGTGCGCCCCGACTGCATCTATTGGCCAGCGCGTAGTAAACGGAGACACCGTCTTGGTCTCCACATTAAGGTTGTCCACCCAGAGCTCCACGTACTCCACCGAAAAATCATCCTGCACCTCTGGCTGAATCACGATGGATTCATCCTTCATAGTAAAGAGCTCACCCGGAGATGGGGCAATCAGACGGACAGTTGGAGCCTGATTGTCTACTGTCACCTGTACGGTGGACATGTCGAAGCGCTGGTCAGCGCGGACTACCAGCAGCTGCAGGGTGTACAACCCGGCCAACCCGTTGGTGTCCCATTGCTGGAGCACCCCCTCAACCACCTGCTCGCCGTAGTCGCCGCCTAGTTGTGACCACTGTTCCGGATTCAAACCCTTTCCGACTTGTAGCCGGTAGTATTGGAAAGCGTCGCCACGAGCTGTTCCCTCTACCGAAACCACCCCGTGCACATATGAAAACGGCAACGGGCTGATCAGGGCAGCCGCTTGCACCTGCCCAGACTGAGAGTACACAGTGTCATATTCCTGTGGCGGTTGCGGGATGTCGGCAGATATTACCCAGTCGGCGGCTTCGGCCGGGAGCACCTGAAAGACTTGCTTCTCGACTAGGTCCGGAGGCGTATAAACCGTAGCCAATCTACCGGTCTCGCGGTTGACATCAAACGCGTGCCAGATATTATCGTAGGCTAGTGGCTCCGTCCCACTGACAAACACCTCGCGCACGGTTTGCTGACAATCATCGGTGGGCAGCAGACCAGATGGGTAGCACACAGCCACTTCATGGATACCCACCGGACGATCCCATCCAACGGGTGGGAGCGAAAGCGCGCGCAGCCCATAGGTCATCACCGCATTCCATATAGGCGCGGCCCCTTTGGATCCAGGCACTCCAACCATGCCGCTAGAGTCGCTGTTCCCTACCCACACGCCGGCCACGAGTTGAGGCGTGTAACCCACTGTCCAGCTGTCCATATAGTCATTGGTGGTACCTGTCTTGGCGGCCGCCGGCCGACCAAGTTCGAGCGGATTAGGATGCCCGAATGCAGGTATGCGCGCGCGCTCATCAGAAAGAACATGGTTCATCAGGTAGGCTAACTCCGAGCTGAGCACCGGCTGCGTACTGGGGCCAGGGAACTCGCAGGGCGCGCCACCATCAGGTCCACAGGAGGACAACAGGATTCCATCATTGTTCTCTATGCGCAGTATAGCAACCGGGTCAAACGCCCGGAAACCGCTACGCGCCTGCGCCGCCGGAACCGGCTGCCCTGCCATCACACCACTGTTCGCGAATACACTATAAGCATACGCCAGGTCCAGCAAAGTGACTTCGCCACCGCCCAAAGTTAGCGCAGGGCCATATACGCCCTGGTCGCCATCGAGAGTATTTATGCCCATTCTGTGTGCACTACGCAGCACATTTTCCACACCTGCCCATGTCATCACCTGCACGGCGGGCACGTTGAGAGATTGCGCCAGCGCGGTACGGAAACTCACTGGCCCGCGGAAGTGACGGTCATAATTCTCCGGCACGTAAGATATGCCGGTATCCAGTGGAAAGGCGGTGCGCACATCCAGCACCATGCTTGCCGGGGTATATCCCTGTGAGAAAGCAGTCAGATATGTGAATGGCTTGAATGCTGATCCGGGTTGGCGCAGACCAGCAACAGCAACGTTAAAGCTGCCGTCAATGGACTTGTCCCAATAATCATACGAACCCAGCATGGAAAGAATCTCGCCTGTGCGCGGGTCTAGCACCACAGCGGCAACATTGGAGACGTTCCGATCTACCCCCACATCTTTTGCGCGCAGCGGCGGCAAGTGGACCGCGGCTGCGCATGGACTTCCATCGGCAGCTAACTCAGCGTAATCCGGATCAGCACCCCCCAACCGGACCACATGCGAGCGCGCCGCGCACTCAACCTGCAGTTGCAGGCCCACATCTAGCGTGGTGACGATGCGCAAGCCGCCGCGATGCACGAGTGCCGAACCGAGCTGGTCAATGGCTTGGTTCAGTACATAGAACACAAAATGGGGGGCGACAATATTAAACCGGCTGCTGGCCGGTTGCAGCCGCCCGAAGACATCCTCAGCGAGAGCCGCACGCGCATCCGCGGCGGTGATATAACCCTGCTCGACCATTGCCTGCAGCACCAGCGCCTGACGCTGCCGGGCAACCTCCGGCGCATCAATCGGATTCAGGCCAGGCGATTGTGGTATGGCCGCCAGCAACGCGCTCTCTGCAAGATTGAGTTCAACGGCCGACTTGGCAAAATAAACCCGCGAGGCCGCATCAACACCGTAGGCGAGATGGCCATAGAAATTAGTGTTCAAATACCACTCCAGGATTCTATCCTTGCTATAGCGTTCGGTCGCCTCCCGTGCAATGAGGGATTCGCGGAACTTGCGCGCATAGCTCGTTTCGGCCGCGCTGTCCGGGGCGATTATCACGTTTTTCACTAGTTGCTGTGTGATGGTGCTGCCACCTTGAATCTGTCCGGGACAGCTCTCCGGGCGCAGCACACAAGCCGGGCGACTGAGATTGGATACGAAGGCACGCAATATTCCCACAATGTCATAACCCGGATTCTGGTAAAATGTTTTGTCTTCTAATACGATGGTAGCATTCTGGAATCGAATCGGGATTTGATCCAGAGAGAGCCACTGACGGTCACCTGCGCGAGGATCAATAACCTCATAAAGCAAATGCTGCCCGCTGCGGTCATAGATTATGGTGGTCTGAAAAAACTGGTTACTGGAAATCTCGAATGCCTGCGCGAGCGCATCGGCACTGGGAAGATCACTGACCAGCTCAGAGTACAACTCGAGTCCGAACATCGCGCCCACAGTAACCATAGCCAGAGCTGCTATTGCGGCCACCAGCAGCAACCCCACAAACCATTGCCGCAGGTTACGCAAGCCGCTGCGGTCCCGGCGTCGACGCGCGCGCCGCTCACGAACCAGATTAATTGCATTCGGCATCGCTAGGATTATAATGCCAAAGGTTTAGTCGCCACCCCGCTCACCGTAGCGCGCGTGCGGGCTCCACCTTTTCCACCACAAGCAGATGAGAGAGTCCCAGCCAACGCAGCGGAGTATGTTCCAGCAATTGCAAACTGTTGCGCAACCATTCCCCGAAACGACCCCACCGGGCGATGATGTTGTCATAACCGCCGAAAATTACCGTGTGCGAAATAACTCGTGCCTGCACGCCACTGAACAGCGCTTCTAATTCAGCGTGCATGTATGCGCGCACATGTGGGGCCAAACGGGCACGCAGCACAGATGGCACATAATTGAGCAACGGGATGTTCCCGAATCGATAGCGACCGCGCCAATACATCCCGTGCGTCTCCATAGGATGCAAACGATTGGGGACGAAGATCACGGCCCTACCTCCGGGATTCCCGCAAGTTTCGTCCGGTGGACGTAGTACGCGCACAATCTCACGCGCCGCCGCAGCATCATCCCACACATGTTCCAGAACCTCATGGGAAATCACCACATCGAAGCACCCATCCGCGTACGGCAGCCACTCGGTACGAGCGCACAGCAGCCGATCGCGCGCAGCGACCGAATTTGCTAGACGGCTGAACTCTATATCAAGCCCGTGCACATCAGCACAAAACTGACGTAATTTTCGCACATACCATCCAAGTCCACAGCCATCCACCAACACACGGCTGCCTGTGTCCACCACGCCGGCAGCCAGCATCATGCGTAAGCGCCGTTCCTGACCAGTGCGCCACACATACGAGGGTTCGCCCCGCAGCGCGGCATGCGACGAGGGAGCCTTCATTTGGCACCCCAGTGCAGCGCCACTGTACCGAACATCATACGCCGGAAAGTGACATCGCGAAAACCGGCGGCGCGCATGCATTCCGCCAGATCCTCGGCTGGCAAGAAACCTTCGGTGGATACAGACAAATAGGTGTACGCCTCCCTCTGACCGGCGATGAGCCAACCCAAAAAGGGTATCACTCGGTGCAAATGGAATTGCAGCGCCGGCAGCAGCAAGCTATTGCCGGGCGGTGTCGTGTCCAGACAGACGACTTTTCCGCCGGTCCTCAAAACCCGCTGTTGCTCACCAAAAGCGCTTTCCAAATCAACCACATTTCGCATCAAAAAAGCAGAGGTGACAGCATCAAAAGTACCATCCGAAAACGGAAGCTGTATCGCGTCCGCGGAAAGCCAGCGCACTCCAGAACCGCCCGATCGCGTGCGGCCCGCGCTCAGCATGCCTACGGAGAAATCCGCTCCGACGGAAAAAAGTCCGGGGTGCCCCTGAATCGCTGCCAGCGCTACATCGCCGGTACCAGTTCCCAGATCGAGCAACCGGCCCCGGACAGGTAGAGCGGCTTCTTGCAACAGCCGGCGCCGCCAACGTATATCCTGCCCGACAGTCATCAGCCGGTTGATAAGGTCATAACGCGGAGCGATGCGGTCAAACATCGCTCGCACGTATTGCACCCGCTCATGGTCGGTGAAATGCGCCATCATAGTCACGGAGATAATGGTATCAAATTAATGTCGCCCGGTGCGTCCCACGCCTCCAGCCACTGATCGCCCTTGACCAGCCAACCATCGTATTCCCGTCCGGCCGACTCCACAACCCAGCCATCTAGGTCAAAAGGCGCCTCAGGGTCGTCGGCAGCAATCCACACCCCGTTGTATCGACGCGCAAAATGCAAGTGGGTAGCGTTCGAGAACCCGCCCTCGCAGGAGGGATGACCGATAATGTCCCCAGCTTTGACGGCATGCCCGTTTTCAATTCGTCCGGATGCAGCAATATGCATGTAAAGCAAGGTCCACCCGGTTTGCTCATGACCATCGCCATCAAAATCCTGCACCACAGCACCATCGGAGGAACGCACGACCTGCCCATCCGCAGCGGCACGCACCCAGCTCGAGGCTGGCTGGCAGCCTTCCGCGGGCGGAGCGAAATCTAGCGCCGCCCACGCGCTGCCAGAATCCCATCCACCGTGCGGACCACCGGTGAAATACCAGACGTCATGTGGACCCCAAGGCCATTGCAGCGTCGGCTGATCCAGATAAGCCGGTAACAGCGGCTCATAAGCATACCCAAAAGCATTGCCGAACATGTCGGCGTACAGTCGGTCGAAGCCACCGGGGCTGACAATGGCACGCCAGTGCTCGGTTGTGTACCGCTGACTGAAATAGAACTGTATCGCCACGGTACCGCTATTCAAACCTGGCGCAATCCAAAGATGTATCCCGTCATCAAAATCAAGTATGCTGAGAGATTCATCGCGCCAGCCGTAAAAACCGGCGTTCAAAATGTCAGCCACCCACGAGAGCTGCCGGAGCAATCCTTTGTATCCAGACCTGACGTACCCAAACGGATAAGTTTCCGACGCCGCTCCCGGCGACGGGCTCAACACCCATCCGGTGCGCTGCTCCAGCACCACGAGCAGCAAACGCGGGTTCACCGAGTAGCTTTGCGCCACCGCTATCACGATTTCGGCGCCGCTTCGCGTTTTTCCGAATCGATCAGTCTCGCTAAAGGTAGAAAGAAATCCGCCCCAATGATCCACCGCACCCTCAAGGTCAAAGCCCACCTGACCAGGACCGTAAACCAGTTCTGAATCGGGGATGAGTTTGTGATCTGGGCCGACCGGCAAGTAATATTCAGGGATGTCAATCTCCTGACCAACGCCGATTGTATTGCTCGGACCAAGATCGTTAGCCTGTTTCAGCGCCTCGACCGAAACTTGATACAAGCGCCCAATGGCGCTGAGGGTATCGCCGCGCTGCACCAAATGGACTTGCTGCGCGGATCGGGCCTGCGCCGGACGAGTGGCATCCGGCGTTGGCGTGCCGGTCACAGCCACAGTGGCGTACACGATTTCGCGCCCGCCCCAGGGCATGTAGGTCCCAGGAGTTGGCCGAGCGAACCGCTCAACGCTGCCATCAACAGGCGTGACGCGCCCATTCACTGCGGCGCTATCCTTCACCGCCTGACGCACACATGCGAAGTTCGCCAGCAGCATTAATGTGAACACAAGTAGCGGGATGTGCGTATGGAAGGAAGGCCGGCACGCTTCCGCAAACAACCTCTTGCTACTCATCGCAGGACATTCTACCGCATTTTCAGGTGTATAATTCTCGCAAGCTTGCCGAATCCACGTTTACGGAACTAGTCTTTCTCGCCCGTGCACAAACCACAGCCAGACCAAAAAACCGCAAACATATCAACAGCACAGTGGCTGCTCTTCCAAGTAGGATTACTTGCATCCCTGATTGCCGGAGCGTCTTGCGGTCCGGAGGTCCTAACGCTGGAGCGTACGTTGCGGCCGCCGGACGTACGCTACACCACTATGACGCTCACACCGACCATAACTTTGACCGCAAGCATCACCCCAACCTCAATCCCCACCGACACGCCCTACCCTACAGCCACATTCACTCCAACGGCAACTGCCACCGCCACCTCTACGCCGACGTCCACATTGACGCCAACGCCTTTCCACACTCGCGTACCCGGCGCAACACACACGCCACAGCACACATACGCGCCTCTAATCGTGCTGCCAGAGGCGCACTTCTGGTTGCATCGCCCGATTCCAGAAGCGGGCCAAGATTACCTCGCACCCACATATCGATACGGCTCAACGCAGGGGGGTACATTACGGCCACATCATGGCGTCGACTTCGAGAACGAACGCGGCACGCCGGTGCTATCCGCAGACACCGGCAGTGTGGTCTTCGCGGGTGCTGATGCCGAATCCATGCTCGGGCCGGAATATGATTTCTATGGAAAAGCCGTTGTTGTGCTCTCGCAGCGCGCTTTTTTGCATCAACCTGTTTACATTCTTTATGGTCACCTAGAAACAATCACGGTTTCCGTCGGGCAGCTGCTGAAGGCAGGAACACAACTGGGCACGGTAGGCGGCAGCGGAGTAGCAAAAGGCGGCAGCCATCTGCATCTGGAAGTGCGCGTCGGTCACAACGATTACACCACCACCCGCAACCCGGAGTTGTGGCTGCTGCCATATCCAGACTGGGGTACACTTGCCGGCAGGGTTACCGACCGCAATGGGGAATTGCTTCCACTGGCAAATGTCACCGTTCGCTCCGATAAACTGGATGCAGAAGACGCGGACCCGTTGCGGCGTTACCTGACTACTTACGTGATTGAAACCATCAATCCAGACGAGCTGCTGGGCGAGAACTTTACGATAGCCGATTTGCCGCCTGGAAGCTACACTGTCAGCGTTAACACTGGTCACAAGGCGCAAACACAAAAAGTCGCCATATTACCAGACCGGTTGACCTGGGTAGAATTTAGGAATGTGCTGCCACCCGCCACATGGACTCCCACCCTAACCACTACACCCACTCCACAGTGACATCATCAGCACAGAGGTTGCCGTTAATTCCGAAGCCCTTCACAATAGCGGCTATGATCACGTTGAGCGCTTGCCAACCCGTGACTCAATCATCCAGTCTTCCGCAGCCCGTGATAAGTGAGCAGGCAGCTGCCGTCAGTTCCACGCTGCCTCCGCCGCTGCCTCTGAGCGCGAGAACTGCCACTATTACACCCGCGCCATCTACAACCAGCACGCCCACCAGCACGCACACACCAACAATTACACTCACACCATCTCCAACTGCAACGCGAACACCAATAGTGCGCAAAGCAAATCCGGAGGAACTACCATTACCTAATCCGAAAGTCGTCATCGAAGAGCATTTTCTTTTTGGGAGGCCATTAGGGAAAGAAGGGAACAATTACCCATCATCAAAATACCGCTACGGTATGACGTGGGATGGGTTGCTTGCGCCCCACCGCGGCATTGACCTGGCAAATGAAACAGGAACTCCAGTCGTGGCCATAGGCCATGGAACAGTATATTACGCCGGTGATGACAGCTCACAGAACTTTGCTTTTATCACAGAGTTTTATGGAAACATGATAATATTGCAGTTAGACCAGAAATGGTATGAGCGTTCGCTCTTTGCGCTGTATGCACACCTGAACAGCATCGATGTGGAAAAGGGTCAGATCGTCTCCGCAGGAGATCCACTCGGTTCTGTAGGGCAATCGGGCGCGGCCTTAGCACCACACCTGCATCTTGAGATTCGCATCGACGACCCCGCAAATTACATAATGGTGCGCAACCCCGAACTATGGTACACGCCGCTTCCCGGTACCGGAGTACTGGCCGGACGAGTACTCGACCGACAGGGGCGCTTCGTCCCCGGCCAGCTTGTGGAAATAGACTGCCCGGACGGCGGCCGCCGCTGGGTAGAAACCTACTGGAACCAGCGCACCTTGCCAGACGAGGTCATCAGCGAGAATTTCGTCTTCAGCGATATCCCGGAGATGGAGTGCACAGTACGGGCTGAGCTGCAGGGAATCTTAATAAGTCATACCGTGCGAATAAGCGCGCAGCGTATCGCATTTGTGGTGCTCGAGCAGCCAGACGGCTGAAGTCGAGGCGAAATCCCGGGCCCACATTAATGTCGACAAAATACCGGCCAGCCCTATGAAAACTCGTCCCACGCCAGTAAACGTACTCGTGATCGCGCTGGCATACACTCTGCTGTTGGCGGGTTGCCTGCCGCAGGACTGGGAAAGCAACGCTGGCGCAACCTTCGGAGCACCAACCCCCACGCTTTTTGGGACAGCGGTGAAAACACCGATCGGATCCACACCGACATCCACCCAGGAATCCGCGTCGCGCGGGCAAGTGTGCGTATTCCCAGTGGATGCTGATGAGAGCGGGGTTTTCTCAGAGGCAGCTCTATACCGCATCCAATGGACACCAGGAGATGAGAATCTAATTGTAGAAACCCGCGGCGGCACCCTCACCCTGCGAGCGCCGGCAACTATGTTGATGGGCGCTCGCAGGGTGCTGATTGTGCACCGTGGAGAGATGCCCGAGGAGCTCCAATTTCCCGCCGCGCTCGAACCGGGCGGAGCGATGCTCTTCGATGCCGGCAGCGGCGCGACCGAGCTCCGCAACCCAGACAACAGCATCCGCAGCCAGACAATCCGCGATCCGCGCGGCGACATCAGCGGGGAGAAGCCATCCCTAGACATCATCACAGTGGAGCGACAGATCGCTGAAGCGGGCGGTTTTATCATGCGGCTGACCACGGACGGGGCGGACAACGGCGAATACCCGTGGTCATTCGAGAACGTGGAACTGCTGCTCGGACAAGAACGCTATACACATCGCATCCTGAAGAGCGGAAAGGTGGTCAACCTCCACTATGACTCCGAGGGCAATTACAGCGTGTGGGAAGGCACCCTAATAGTGCAAGCGAACACGCTCACGTGGGCGCTGAACCACGGCGCTGAGCTGCCCTTCGGAGCACGCAGTGCCACCAGCGAAGCCCGCGCAGATAGCACTATACTCTTCCCTGTAGAGGTTATGCACAGGCTCTGGCAGGCGTCACTAACAAGCTGTGGCTGAACCCCACAACGAAACTCAGCCATCGTATTTCCAGGAACTGGGCAATGCTGCATGCGCTCGGACTACAGTCCTGACAGCATGTATTCCACTGCCACCGGCATATGGTTCTTGCGTACCTGGAGCACGCCCTCACGCGACACAGATGCACATTGATGTAGTTGACCCCAGATTAGTGCCCGAACGCCGGTTCACAATTGCTGCAAGACATGCTACGAGGGCGATAATGCCCGCGGGGCCATGCCACGACCGCAGCGCTTTCGCGCAGACCATCCAAATAGGCTCAGAGCAGCTGGCACTGGATGAGGAGTGCCGACAACGACGTGTTTCCTATGACCGCAAACCTGGATTACAATTGGGCCACGACCGGAACAAATCATAAAACATCCTTCATGAGTATTATCACACGTACCAACCGCAACTTCTTTTATCTGGTGGTAGTATTGGCCTGTTTCATAACCTACATGACCGTGCGGCCATATCTCTCCGCCATTGTGCTCGGGCTGCTGGCGGCGGTGATGTACCGCCCTTTGTACATACGTTGCGTGCGCTGGTGCCGGGGACGCAAGTCAGCGGCCATGTTCCTTACCCTGCTGGCCATCGCCGTCAGCTTGCTGGCACCGCTCACGCTGGTGGCAAACGTCACCATCCGGCAGGCACTGCAATTTACTCAAGATGTGGGCACGCTGGTGGCCGGCGGCAACGTCACCGTCCGTCAGTTCATCATGCAGACCAACAACCTGTTGGGCGCCATCCCGCTGCTAGATTATGAAATCACCGAGGTCGGACTAATCGAGAGCGTGGAGCAGGTTGCCGGGCCGGTGAGTTCATACTTGGCGAACAGCGCGCTTTCGATCGGCAGCACCTCGATCCAATTCATCACGCAGGCCATCGTTTTCATCTCCGTGCTCATCACCGTGCTGCCCATCACGCCGCGCGTGTTACAGATTCTCAAAGACCTCAGCCCGCTCGATGATGACCTCGACTACAGATATATTCAGCGTATCACCGTAATGGCGCGCGCGATGGTGCGCGGCGTCTTCGTAATAGCACTGGCCCAGGGCGTGGCAGCCGGCATATTCCTAGCCATCGGCGGCGTGCCTTATGTGGCTTTCTGGACTTTGCTGTGCATCGTTTTCGCGTTACTTCCCCTCGGTGTTAACATGATCACCGTGCCAGCGGGCATCGTTTTGATCACCTTCGGAAGTGTGTGGCAAGGTCTGCTGGTGCTGCTGGGCGGGCTGCTGGTGGTCAGCAATATCGACACTCTGCTTCGGCCACTGCTGGTGCCCAAGGAAGCCAATCTCAATTCCGCGCTGGTACTCATAGGCGCACTTGGCGGGCTGCATCTTTTCGGTTTCCTCGGCGTGATTTATGGCCCGGTGGTGATGATTTTCCTGGTAACGACTGTGGAAATCTATCTGGAGCATTACCGCGAGGACGGATCAGAGACAGATCCAAAGGTTTCAGGACCAGCCTGATGCCAGAGCACAACGCTTTACCGACCGAAACCCCTGACTTGGAGCTGCTGCCATTCCCGGAAGCAGAGACAGAAATGGAGCCGCCATACCGCGTGATGCTGCACAACGACGAGGTGACTCCATGGGGATTCGTGGTAGTGGTACTGCGCATTGTGTTCGATTTCGAACAGACCAGAGCCGAGGGAATCACCATGGAGGCGCACCATACCGGGCTGGCAGAGGTGACCACTTGTCCCAAGGAACAGGCCAAATACTGCGTGGGAAAAGCGCACGGTCTAGCGCGAGAGGCCCATTACCCACTCACTTTCAGTCTGGAGCCTGCGTAACCTCGCACAACACCGCGATGATCGGCACGTCCCCTAAAGCAGGGTGTCATTCGCGCATTCTGGCCGTATTGCTGGTGACAGCGGCGCTCCATGCGGTGCCCGCGCCGGCGCTGGCCGCACAGCAGGGCGTGCATGTGGTACAACCGGGTGAATCACTCTCGGGAATCGCCGCGCGCTACGGAACCACTGTTGCGACCCTGGCCATCGCCAACCGCATTGTAGATGCGGACAAAATCTGGGTAGGGCAGCTCCTGACAATTCCCGACGCTGCGGCCACATATGAGGCTGGCAAGGCCGCTACCACACCGGCTGCCTCCGGTCTGCGCGCGGCTGTGGCCAACTTTCTGGAGCAACCGTTCATCCAGCGCACAATTGGCGAGCGAGTATATTACTCGTTCACCCCGGTCGCGCCAGGACAGCCTCGTCTGTACTGGTTCCAGTCCATCCGGAATCATGGCCACGAGAATCTGGCCGCGCTGGCATACGCCAGCCTCGGGCGTTGCAGCGAGGCACAGGGAATGTTACGCGCCTTTTATCACGCTCAGAACGCGGATGGTGGTTTCCCATATCTTGTCACCGCGGACACCGGGGCCGCGGTGGACACGGACGGCAACACCACCTTGCCGGTACTGGCTTGGGAGGCACTACAGATTTACCGACGCTGCGGCGACACAGCCTTTCTGAGCGCAGCGCTACAAGCCGGTGCGCGCAACCACGATTGGTGGTGGCTGCACTCCGGGCGCCGCGACCACAGCAGTTGCCAGGGTCTCTTCTTTTGGAACGAGTTATGGGAAACGGTACGAGACGACGCCACACTGGCGACATGGGTCGCCACAGATGGGGCAGAGAATCAATGCGCAGTGGATCTGAACGCATATCTGGTAGCCAACGACCGTGCTCTGGCAACAATCGCCCGGGAGCTACGGGATGACCGTGCGCCACTCTTCGATGCACGCGCCACTGAGCTGAACGAACTGATGAACGAGCTGATGTGGAACGCGGAGGACAGCTTCTATTATGGAATCTCGCGCCGTGGCGGTCAGGTGCGAGTACGCGACATCGGCGGACTAATGCCCCTCTACGCAGGCGTGCCATCAGTAGAACAGGCCGCCGCAATGGTGACGCGACATCTACAGCCGGGCGGTGATTTTCACTCCGGCTTCGGGCTGCCCTCGCTGGGTAAGTCAGAGCAGGGTTATGGCAGCGCGCGCCGCTGGCAAGGCGGAATGTGGCCTGAGATGACCATGTTGGTGGTCAAAGGACTGGTAGATTACGGTTACCTAGAAAGCGCACAAAGGATTACGCTCCCTCTCGCTCAAAAAGTAAGTGCTGGTCCGGGAAACTTCTGGGAGTTTTACGATTCAGAGAGCGGGCTGCCCAGCCACGCACAGAATTACATCTGGGCAGCCACGGCTCTGCCTATGGCCGAATTCGCCGGGCTGAAACCCTGATCTAGGCTAAGTCCTAATCGACTAGTAGATCGTTCCAATCTCCACACACCGAATATAATCAGAATACCACCTACCGCCATCGCCAGTGTGAAGTGTTCGCGCAACAGCGCGGCCGCCAGCGCCGCTGTCAGCAGTGGTTCGAGGTATAGTAGCGTAGGCTGCTAGCGTACCGGACATATGCTTGAGAGCATAGTTGTACAAAGTGCTCGCCACCCCGGTACTGCCCACCCCTAGCACCAGCACCGCCGCCCATCCTGACGGGCTTATGCGGGTCAGATCTTCCCAGCTTCCCCGTAATATGAAGAGTGGCAGCAGCAGCAGCCAACCCAGAAATAGGGTGACCAGAGTAACCGTGCCAGCGCTCCGGGTGCGCACCAGACTTTTAAGCAGGATTGCATAAAGCGCCCATGCTAGCGCACTAGCCATAACAAGCAAATCTCCGCGCTTGCCGAAACTACCGCGCAGCATTGCAGGCCAGCTTCCAGCAGAAACCAGCACCGCACCGAGACCGGCAAGTAGCAGCCAGAGCGCATGCCGTGGCACAAAGCGCTCGCGCAACCATAGCCATACCATTGCCACCATCAACGCTGGGGACAGCGCCGAAAGCCATGCTGAGACGGTCGCCGTGGTGGTAAGCATTCCATATGCCTGAAGCCACTGGTGAAGCACCACACCAACAAATCCGGCTAGAGCCAGGCGTGGCCAATCTCCGCGCTCCGGTTTCTCCCAGCCGCCGCGAAGCCACACAATCATCCCCGCTGTAAGCGCGCCCAGCAGCTGCCGCAGCCAAATCATGGTCTCCGGGCGCATTTCGGGCAGCGCAACCTTGATCGCTACAAATGAAATCGCCCAGAGGGACACCGCTAGTAATGCAGCCGCCACTGGCAGCCACCCAGTCATATAAAGGGTGTTCAAGCCAGAGACAGCGCCTGCATCTGCTCCCAGTTCTGGCCGACGCTCACTTCGACCTTGAGCGGCACCACCAGCTCGAAAGCGGTCTCCATTATCGGGCGCGCCAACTCCACTAGCGCTTGCACATCCCCATCCGGACATTCGAAGAGCAACTCATCGTGTACCTGCAGCAAAAGGCGCGCGTCGGCCAGACGCGTGGACAGCTGCCTTCCAATGTCAACCATCGCCAGCTTGATAATGTCCGCTGCCGTACCCTGGATGGGCGCGTTAATTGCCTCGCGCTCTGCACGCGCACGCGCGTTCTGATCTCCGCTCTCCGCCATCCGCAGCAGCGGAAAATAGCGCCGCCTCCCATGCAGGGTTTGCACATAACCATCACGCTGCGCCTGCTCACGGGTGGTGTCCAGATACCGCTTAACGCCAGGCAGCCGCGCGAAATAAGTCTCGATGAATTCCTCCGCCTCGCCAAGCGTGATGCCGGTGGAGTCCATCAACCGATAAGGCCCCATGCCATAGAGCAGCCCGAAGTTCACCGCTTTCGCCTGCCGGCGCTGGTCGGATGTGACCTTCGCAGGCGCAACATTGAAGACCGCGGCGGCCGTGGCCATGTGAATGTCCTCGTCGCGCTCAAAAGCGCGCAGCAGGAACTCGTCCTCGGAAATATGCGCAGCGATGCGGAGCTCAATCTGAGAATAATCCATAGCCACCAGTTTGCACCCGGACGGCGCGACGAACGCCCTCCGCACCCGCCGCCCGACCTCGGTGCGGATAGGAATATTCTGCAGATTCGGTTCGGAAGAAGACAGCCTCCCGGTGACAGTGCCGGTCTGATTGAAAGATGTGTGTACCCGCCCGGTCTCCTCGTTCACCGCCAGCGGAAGCGCATCCACATATGTGGATTTCAGTTTTGCCAACTCACGGTATTGCATAATCTCTCGGACCACTGTGTGGTCTGCGGCCAGCTCTTTTAGCACGCCTGCAGCGGTGGAATAATGCCCGGAGGCGGTGCGTCGCGTACCACGCGGAGGGTCGATTCCCATATGCTCGAAAAGCGCAATGGAAAGTTGTTGCGGGGATTTCAGATTGAATTCGTAGCCCACTGCCTGCATCACCGCGTCATTCAGACTCTTGACCTGTTGCTCCAGCTCCACACTGAATTCAGCCAGAAACTGGCTGTCGAGCAGCACTCCGTTCATTTCCATCTGCGCCAGCACCGGGATCAGTTCCATCTCCAGCTGCAGCAGTTCCAGCATAGCGCTATGTTCCAATTCTGCCCGCAGCAGCGGCAGCAAGCGCAACGTCATGTCTGCGTCGGCGGCTGCGTAGGGCGCCGCCGATTCCACCGGCACGACGGCCATGCTCTTTTGCTTCTTACCCGTACCGATCAGTGTTGCAATCTCTTCCATTTCTACGCCCAGACGCGCCTCAGCTAGGTTCTTTAAGCCCTTGTTGCGCGAGCCCGGATCACACAGCCACTCGGCCACCATTGTGTCAGCGCTGAGTGGAGCAACTGTGAGACCATTGCGCTGCATCACGATGAAATCGTATTTTGCGTTGTGGGCCACCTTCTTGATGCCGGCATCGGTGAGCACCTCGGCTAGCGCAGCCCGCACCTTCTCCCACCCGAGCTGCCCCCCCGGAGCCATCTCCAGTTGGTGTCCGACCGGAACGTAATAGCCCTCCCCGGCCGCCACCGCAAACGAGAGCCCAACCAACTCGGCGCTCATCGGGTGGATGGACGTGGTTTCAGTGTCGAAGGCGATGACGCGCGCGGCGGAGAGTTTCTTGGCAAGCTCATGAAGGGCGGCAGCGTTATCCACCACCACCGTGCGCGTCGGCGCAGGCACGGGCGTGGCATGCTCCTTTTTGGCAGGGGCGGCGAAAAGCCCAGGCTGCAGGTCGCCGGGCCCGCTGGAAGCAACCTGTGCATCCCCCAGCGCTGAGAGCCGCTTCAGCAGCGTGCTAAACCCCAGCTCGCGAAACACCTCCTCCACCGCCGCACGGTCGAAATTACCCTCTGCCGGAACGGCGCAGGCTTCAAGATCGAAATCGAGCTGCAGGTCAGTTACGATGGCTGCCAGCTTTCGAGAGAGATAAGCGTTCTCTTTGTCGGCGGCGAGCTTTTTCTGGAAGCGCGGCTCGACCTCGTCCAGATGCGCATAGATGTTGTCCAACGTAAGATATTTCTGCAGCAACGATTTCGCGGTCTTCTCGCCCACCCCGGCAACACCGGGGATGTTATCTGATTTGTCGCCAATCAGAGCCTTGTAATCGACGAACTGCTCCGGGGTAACGCCATATTTATGCGCCACATCGCTCGGGCCATAAAGCTGCGCCTCCGCTAGGCTGCGGCCAGGCAGGCTGACAGAAACATGTTCATTGACCAGCTGCAGCAGGTCGCGGTCTCCGGTGACGATGACCACCCGCACGCCGGTGCGCGCGGCTAGGCGGCTGAGCGAGCCGAGTACATCGTCGGCCTCATAACCCTCTTGCGTGAAAACCGGGATGTTGAAAACACTCACAACCTCGTGGATACGCTCGATTTGCGCGCGCAGGTCATCGGGCATTTTCTCGCGCGTGGCCTTGTAATCCGGGAACATCTCATCGCGAAAGGTTTTGCCGACGTCAAAACTCACGGCGAGATAGTCCGGCGATTCCTGTTCCAGCATGCGCAGCAGCACTGATGTAAATCCGAATACCCCAGCGGTAGGCTCACCGCTGCGCGAACTACCCTGGAAACCTGACCCGGTGAGAGCGAAATAAGTGCGATAGGCCAGCGCGTGACCATCAATTAGGTACAGGGTTTTCGCTTCGGCGACGGCCATGGACAAGCAGTATTATACGGGGCGAAGAAAGGCGCGGCAACCAAATCAACCGACCGAGTAAAGGGATATGATATAATGAAGGCAAGTCACCGGGGAGTCTGGAATTCCAGACTGAGAGGCAGGCGTTAGACTGCGACCCGCGGAACCTGCTCCGGGTAATTCCGGCGAAGGGAAATTACGATTACGCGAACCGCCTCTCATTCCTAGAGAGGCGGTTTTTCATTATATGCAGCAAACAGAAACAGCAGGGGACAGACGAGCCGTCATCGTCGCCAATGGCGTGATGGCCGCCGACACGGATTTGAAATCACTGCTCCGCGCGGATGATCTGGTCATTGCTGCTGATGGTGGCGGACGCTATTGTGTACAAATCGGATGCACGCCCAATATTTTGATTGGAGACTTCGACTCGCTATCGGCTCCGGAAGTGGAGGAGCTTGAGGAGAGCGGCACGGAAGTCTATCGCCACCCAATGCGCAAAGAAGAAACCGATCTGGAACTGGCGGTTGACCTGGCAATCCACAAAGAAGTGCGGGAGATTCTGATCCTGGGTGCGCTGGGTGGCCGCTGGGATCAAACGCTGGCGAACTTGCTACTCTTAGGTCACCAACGTTTCTCGGAGACGCGCATCCGTTTACTAGATGGCAATCATGAAATTACGTTGCTGCTGCCCCACGCCGCGCATGTCATTTTCGGGAGCCCGGGTGACACAGTCTCGCTGATACCGGTTAGTGGTAACGCTCACGGAGTGACCACCAGTGGGTTGGAATACCCGATGCAAACAGGCCGGCTGCCTTTTGGTGCAACGCTCGGCGTCAGCAACACCATGACCGCAACAGAAGCAACAGTCTCATTCCAATCCGGCTTACTCATCTGTATAGTCATCAACAATCCAGAAAGGATGGAAACGTGAAACGCAACGCTCTACACACATACTGTGTGCTCGCTCTGCTGCTGACCGGATGTGGCAGCGCAACTCCCATCCCGGCCAGCCCACGCACCCTGACTGTGATGACACACGACTCATTTGCAGTCTCCGAGGAAGTAGTCGCCGAATTTCAAGCACAGCATAGCGCCATTGTACAGTTTCTGGCTGCAGGCGACGCTGGCACATTAGTCAATCAGGCCATCCTCAACAAAGACGTGCCGCTGGCAGATGTGATCTTCGGCATCGACAACACACTGCTCACACGCGCGCTCGAAGCTGATATTTTAGAGGCGTATGCCTCGCCGCTGCTAGCCGAGATCCCCGCTCAATTCAAGCTGGATGAAGAGCAGCGCGTTACGCCGGTGGATTTTGGTGATGTCTGTCTGAACTACGACAAAGCCTATTTCGCTGAGCACAACTTGGCGCTGCCGGAATCTCTAGAAGACCTGACCGCCCCCGAATACTCCAACTTATTAGTGGTCGAGAACCCTGCATCCTCCTCTCCGGGGCTTGCCTTCCTACTAGCGACAGTGGGCCACTTCGGACCGCATGGATATCTAGATTTCTGGGTTGAGCTGCGCGCTAACGGCGTCAAAGTGGTTGAAGACTGGGAAACAGCCTATTTCACCGAATTCAGCGGGAGCAGCGGGAAAGGCCCATACCCGCTGGTGGTCTCGTATGCTTCCAGCCCGCCGGCCGAGGTAATCTTTGCTGAAGAGCAACCGGAAGAAGCGCCCACTGGCAGCGTGATCGCACCCGATACCTGCTTCCGGCAGATTGAATTCGTAGGCATCTTGCGCGCTACGGAAAATCGCGACCTAGCCGAAGCCTGGATTGACTTCATGCTCAGTCCCACTTTCCAGAACGATATGCCCATGCAAATGTTCGTTTTCCCGGTGAACCCGCGCGCCGAACTGCCGACAGAATTCATCCAGCACGCGCAACTTGCCGCGCAGCCAGCCACTGTCGAACCGGATGACATCACCGCGTATCGCGAAGAATGGATTGAATCCTGGACCAATACGATGCTACGTTGATTGTACCAGTGGTCAATGCTCAACTCTACAAACAAGACCGCATACGGAAAAGTGGAAAAGTTGAAGGTTAACCTGCAACCTGTACTATGGCTGCTGCCACTCGCCTTCCTAGGTGTGTGCTATTTCTATCCTCTCGGCGCTATCCTGCGCTACAGCCTGGCGGAAGGAGAGCACACAGCCAGCGCGCTTGCAGCGCTAAGCGACCCTTATGTCCTTCGTACACTGTGGTTCACCATCTGGCAAGCGGCCCTTTCCACGCTGCTCACGCTGCTGGTCGGGCTGCCGGGCGCGTACCTGATCGGGCGCTACCGTTTTCGAGGCAAAGCGCTGCTGCGCGCCCTGACCGCCATTCCTTTCATAATGCCCACCGTGGTGGTGGCAGCCGGCTTCAACGCACTGCTGGGCGCGCGCGGTTGGATCAATCTGGGGCTAATGCGCGCACTACAGTTGGAGACACCACCGCTACTGATTGTAAATACTCTGTGGGCGATTCTGCTGGCGCATGTGTTCTACAACACCACTATCGTAATACGACTGGTGGGCGATTTCTGGGCACGGCTGGACCCGCGCATGACGCAGGCAGCACGCAACCTGGGTGCCACTCCCTGGCGTACATTCACCCACATCACCGCTCCGCTGCTCTCCCCGGCGGTGCTGACTGCCGCAATGCTGGTCTTCATCTTCAACTTCACTTCCTTCGGTGTCATCCTGATTCTGGGCGGCCCCCGTTTCGCCACGCTCGAAGTAGCCATCTATCGCCAGACGCTGAATTTTTTCAACCTGCCGCTGGCGGCGCTGCTCTCGCTGCTCCAACTATTCTGCACGCTGGGACTTACTATTGCCTACATGCGTCTGGCAGCACGTGTTAGTCGCCCTCTGAACGCGTGCTCGCCACAGACAACTCAGCGTCGGCTGACAACATTGCGCACGCGTCTGGCTGCCGGGGTGATTATCATCGTTCTGTTAGCCTTGCTGGTTGCCCCGCTGGGCGCGCTCGCTGCGCGCTCAACCTTCAAGCTGGAAGCTGACCGTGGCGAGCGCGGTATAGTGACTACCGGCTTCACCCTGAACTACTATCGCGAACTTTTCACAAACCGGCGCCAGTCGCTCTTCTTCGTCACTCCCATCGAAACAATCGGGGTCTCGCTGCGTAACGCTTTGTTGACGGTAGTGCTCTCATTGGGTCTGGGTCTGCCAACCGCCGGAATGCTGGCGCGCCGCACGCGCCTTGGGCGTTGGCTTGACCCAATCCTGATGCTCCCGCTGGGCACTTCCGCGGTGACGCTCGGCTTTGGCTTTATCATCGCTTTCAATCGCCCGCCCTTGAACCTACGTGCCTCCCCGCTGCTGCTGCCGCTGGCGCATACTCTGGTGGCCTTCCCCTTTGTCATCCGCAGCCTGCTGCCCGCCTGGACGAGCATCCGCCCACAACTGCGGCAGGCAGCCGCCGTGCTGGGCAGCAGCCCGTCTCGTGTGTGGCGCGAAATTGACCTGCCGCTCATTGGACGCGCCGCAATCGTAGCAGCTGCTTTTGCTTTCACCATTTCGCTGGGTGAGTTCGGGGCAACCGCGCTGCTCTCCCGCCCAGAATTTCCTACTGTGCCGGTCGCCATTTTTCGCTACCTTTCGCAGCCTGGCGCGCTCAATTACGGTCAGGCGCTAGCGTTGAGCACACTATTGATGATATTCTGTGGCGGCGGAATGTTAGCCATTGAATCACTGCGCTTCGGTACAGTAGGCGAAATCTAAAGCAAAATGCTCGAGATCCGGTGCGTCTCAAAATCCTTCGGCGAAACTCAGGCGCTCCGCGAAGTATCTTTCTCAGTCGCAAACGGGGAAATCCTCGCCGTGCTAGGCCCCAGCGGCTGCGGAAAATCAACTCTGCTCGCCGTTATCGCTGGACTGCTGGAACTGGAAAGCGGCGAAGTGCACTGGGATGGTGCACCGCTGACCGCCCTCCCGCCGCACGTGCGCAATTTCGGCTTGATGTTCCAGGACTACGCTCTATTTCCACACCGTGACGTCTTCGGCAATGTCGCGTTTGGACTACAGCAGCAGCTTCTTCCACGCGCCGCAGTCCGGGCGCGTGTCTCTGCTACCCTAGAACAGGTCGGGCTGGAGGATTTCGCCCAGCGGGATGTGAACACCCTCTCTGGAGGCGAGCAACAACGGGTTGCCCTGGCGCGGGCACTAGCGCCACGGCCGCGGCTGCTGATGTTGGATGAGCCGTTGGGAGCGCTCGACCGCACATTGCGTGAGCAGCTGCTGCGCGAACTACGACATCTCCTGCGCGCCATAGAGCAGACTGCAATCTATGTCACCCACGATCAGGAAGAAGCCTTTGCCATCGCCGACAGCGTCATCGTCATGCGCACCGGCGAGATTCAACAGATCGGCCCTCCCGCTGATATTTACGCCCGCCCGGCTTCGGCGTATGTGGCACGCTTTCTGGGGCTGACGAATATCCTTGTAGCCACGCCGGAAAGGGCAGGCGGACGGCCCGGTGTACAACTTCCTGCTGTGGGCTGGCATCCACTCGCCAACGGCAGCCAGCAACCGCAGGATGAGCACACGCCGATCAGCGTGCTACTGCGTCCAACTGGCGCGCGAATCTCGGCGAAGGGAAATTTGCATGGCACGGTGATAAGCGTCTCTTTTCGCGGCGCGCTCATCCGCCTGCAATTGCAGCCGGAACAGGGGCCACCGCTCCGCTTCGAACTGCCGACACCGACTGAACTGCCGGTCGTGGGCACTCATATCCGACTAAAGTTGCCGCCAGACGCGGTCATCTGGCTACCGGAGGGAAATCTGTGAAAATCGGGGGCAGCCTGACCGTACGCAAAATGAATATTGCCAGCAAGACCGAATTAACCTGGACCGGGCAACTCCGGGAGCATACGCATGACTGGTTGCAGATTGAAGCGTGCTTTGACCGCTACAACTATATTGACCTCGGTTATGCCATCTTCGAGCGCGGAGACAGGTTCATAGAGTGGTTTTTCACAACACGCTGGTATTCCATTTATCAGATCCATGCGCACGGAGATGATGCTTTGAAAGGTTGGTATTGCAACGTCACTCGTCCGGCGCTGCTGGTAGGACATGAAATCCACACTGTTGATCTAGCGCTGGATTTGTGGGTAGATGAGTGCGGCGTGCATCGTCTGCTGGACGGGGATGATTTCGCCCAGCTGCCCATTTCCAAGCAAGAGCGCTACCACGCGAAAGCGGGTCTGGCCCAGCTGCGCGCGCGGGTAGAACACCGCCATCCGCCATTCAACATAATCTCGCCGTCCCCGACAAAACCTTGACACGCCGCAGCTGCGGCGACTATAATCCCGAAGCCTTCCTCGGTAGCTCAATTGGCAGAGCGATCGGCTGTTAACCGATTGGTTCCAGGTTCAAGTCCTGGCCGGGGAGCTCCTGCCCACAACCAGCGTCCCCGCTGCACACGCTGCTCACGGCCAGAAAATGCCCGAACTACCAGAGGTTGAAACCCGTGTGCGCCAGTTGCGCGAGCCGTGCATCGACCGCACCATCCAGTGCACCCGCATCGATTGGCCACGTCACATTGATACACCATCGCTCACCACATTCAGGCGGCGCATTCATGGGCAGCGTATTGCGGACGTGCGGCGGCGCGGAAAGTTCCTCATCTTTCAATTGAGTGAAGATGCGCTGCTCTTTCATCTGCGAATGAGCGGCGACTTGTACCTCGCAGCAGAGGACGCCCCCGCGGACAGGCACGCTCACACCGTGCTGACTTTGGACAACCTTGAGCAGTTGCGCTTCTCGGACGCGCGTAAGTTTGGAAGGGTCTATCTAGTGAAAGCGGCGGATGAAATCACCGCAGGCCTTGGCCCGGAACCGCTATCCAAACAATTCACACCGGACAATTTCTTTTGCGCGCTGACAGCGCGCAAACGCATGCTCAAGCCACTGCTGCTCGATCAGAGCTTCCTCGCCGGCATGGGGAACATATACACCGACGAGGCTCTCCATCTGGCAGGGCTGCACCCGATAACGCGCAGCCACACGCTCATGCCCACGCAAGCACGACGATTATGGCGCAGCCTGCGGAAAGTATTGCGTGATGGCATTCGCCACAATGGCGCTAGCATAGATTGGGTATACAAAGGAGGAACCCACCAGAACCATTTTCGCGTATACCGGCGGCGGGGAGAACCATGCTATGGATGCGGCCGTGCCATTACGCGCACTACAATAGCGCAGCGCGGCACGTATTTCTGCCGTGGTTGCCAACCATATCTGGAGTGCAACAGCCCGAAGACTGCGTAACCGGTCAGCGGCGCGCGCGCATCTTTTTCCGCTTCTTCCTGGAGGACAGAGCGGCAGGAGTACCTTGTGGTCGCGCCTTATTCTTCCCCGCACGCCGCATGTGGCAGTTCTTGTATTTCTTGCCGCTTCCACACCAGCACGGATCGTTGCGACCCAGGGTTTTGTCAACGGCTGTCTTTTCCTCTCCACGCCTCTCAGTGCGCACTCCCGTGAGTTCCACCGGGCTGGAGGTGAACATGCTCGCAACAAGGCTGGTGCGCATGTCGAGCAGCAGCTGCCGGAAAAGATCAAACGCCCGACTCTTGTACGCGGTCAACGGATCACGCTGCGCATAAGCCTCCAGCCCGACAGACGTGCGCAGTGCTTCCATAGAAGTGAGATAATCCACCCACAATTGGCTGCTGATAGAGAGCAGCAGCTGCCGATAAGCTCCGATCATAACCCCTCGCCCGAGTGCCTCCAGCGCATGTTCCCGTACCACGCCAGATAGCGAGCCGAGCGGCTGCCTTTCCACGTCCGCGTATTCTTGATCCCCCAGCTCTGCGCGCAGCAGCATTGCGGCTTTCGTATCCAGATCTGCCGGACGTTCCGCCTGCAACCGCTGCAGCTCCGCCTGACCCCACGCATGCCTCAGAATTTCGCTCGCTTGATGCAAATGCGTCAGAACGCGTTCCGGCAGCGTTGCAGCCGTCTCCCTCTGCAGCAACTCGGCTGCATGATAAACATACGGGAAGCGCTGCTCCATACGCACTAGTCGCTGGCGCGTCTTCTCATGGAAACTGACGTCGCGACTGTAAGCCAAGTCTAATATTAGACGGCCACAGTCACCGCGCGTCATGCGCTCGGGATGAGTGAGATGCTGCTCAAGAATCTGCGTGATTTCGCCGAGGTGCTGCTCAATACGCTGGTTTTGCGCCGCTGCAAGCGCTTCCAGCACTTCCTCGCACAAATCATCCCAGTTAAATGTCCCCCACTCGGGCAACTCCATTTCAAGCTCTAGCCGCGTGCGCGTTTCGATTCGGCGCAGGGCTTTAGCAAGCATATCCGAGCCAATCGCACGTTGAATTCGCGCGCCCACACGGTCTTTCAGGTTGTCCATCGTGAGCTCATTGATCTGTTCGCGGGTGAGATGGAGCGCCACCCCGGCCGTATCTATCATTTCTTTGGATACCTGGGAGACCACCAACACTTGCCCGGCATCACGCGCCTCCATCACCGCACCCTCATATGTCATTTCGGCGAGCTCGCAGCGTTCGCGCACACGCGCCGGCAGCTGCTCGGTCAAATCATCGAGCTCGGCATCATATGCCATCAACATGCGTTCCAGCGCTAACTCAGCCGACCGCCGAGCCATCTCCAAGAGAGTTGTGTGAATTTCGCCCTGTTGCACGGCAACTGCTTCAGCACGTTCCTCAACCTCCCCGGCTGCGCCTGAGCTCTGCTGCGCATGCCACAATTGCTCCAGCGCCGGCACCGCCTGCCCGAGTGCGTCCAAAAGCAACTCAATACTAAACGGAAAAAACAGTTTGCCGTCCGGGCGTTCCAGGGCCGGCTGCGTGCTATCAAGCCAAGCCAGCAGCAGCCACCAACCTTCCTCGTCCGCACTAGATAGTTCCACACGTCTTTGCACTTCTGCGGCAAGCATCGCCTCTACATCTTCGCTCAAGTCATCTTTGCGGAAGATACGATTGCGCTGCTCGTAGAATTTACTACGCTGCACATTGAGTACATCGTCGTATTCCAGCAGGTGCTTGCGCACGTCGAAATTAGCGCCCTCCACCCTCGTCTGCGATTGCTCGATGCTCTTGTTGACGATGCCATGTTCGATAGGCATGGCATCGTCAATACTCAGGCGCTCCATCAGGTTAGAAACGTTGGCACCGCCAAACCTGCGCATAAGCTCATCTTCGAGGGACAGGTAAAAACGGCTCGAGCCCGGATCGCCCTGCCGGGAGGCACGCCCACGCAGCTGGTTATCGATGCGGCGCGCCTCATGACGCTCCGAGCCAATTACGTGCATACCGCCCAATTCGCGCACCTTCTGCTCGTCCTGCATGTGCTGCATAAAGGCCTGCACCTCCTCGGCGTAGATGCCATAATCGTCCACAGAAAGCGCGCGTATCGCCTGCTCCCGCTCTTCATCGGTCATGTTGAAAGCATCATTCCTGCCCGCGCGCTTAAGCACGCGATTGACGTTGCCGAGCGCCTCTTCGGAGATTTCACCGCCCAGCTTGATATCCACACCACGGCCAGCCATGTTCGTTGCAATCGTCACCGCTCCCAGTTCCCCGGCGCGGGCGATAATCTGGGATTCTTCGTCGTGCTTCTTGGCGTTCAACACCTGACAGGAGACGCCCGCCTCAAGCACGTTGCGTAGGTTGGGCTGCGCCTGCACGTCAAGACCGAGGATATCGCAAAGACGGGAGACGTTCTCTGCCGACGTAGGATTCAGGTGCAGTTTCAATTCCTTGCTGAGTGGCCGCAATTGCATCGGCTTAAGTTTCTCCAGTGGCCCGTTCAACTCCGCCAGTTCCGGCACAGCACGGCCATCCTCCTCGCGATCGTTCACCTCGAACCAGGCATCCCGCACTAGCCAGACCAGCGCCAGAGCGCGCAGCGATTCCGCCCGAAAACGCGCTGCCAGACGTTCGGAGGCCTCCACCGAGGTGGTACCAATTAACATGGGCTGCCCGCGGACATGGCGGGTTAACACTTCCTGTGTGAGGGCACGCAGCTTGGCCTCCTCGGTACGAAAGACAAGGTCATCATAATCTTTGCGCCGGTGCAGCAGCGGTACATTAGTATCATCCACATGGGCAATGAACGAGAATTTCGATCCGTTCTCCCTGAAAGACACATCGATCAAGTCTGGGTCCACGCGAGCACGATAATCGAGCTGGGTGGGGATGGGCACCACATCAATCTCGTAAATCTTGTCAAACTCCTCCGCTTCAGTGACCGCCGTGCCGGACATCCCGGAGAGCTTCCCATACATGCGGAAAAAGTTCTGCAGCGTGATGGTCGCGTAGGTGGCATTCTCGGCTTGAATGACCACACCCTCTTTGGCCTCTACGGCCTGGTGCAGCCCATCCGACCAGCGCCGGCCCGGCATCACCCTCCCGGTGAAATCGTCCACAATCACCACGTGTCCGCCACGTACCAGATAGTCCTTGTTCCGCTTGAAGATAAATTCAGCCCGCAGCGCCTGCTCAAGATGAGATTGGATCTGCGCTTGTTCCAGCGTGATATCTTCTGGTCGGTCAGGATCACGAAGCAATTTCCCCAGCAGTTCTTCCACACGGTCGTAGCCTTCGTCAGAAATAGAGATTCCTCGCGCGCGTTCATCAATTTCATAGTGTTGTGGTTTGAGTTGACGCACCACCTGCGAGATCTCAGTGTACATGGTCGGGTCGTGCTGCGCCGGGCCGGAGATAATCAACGGAGTGCGCGCACTATCAATAAGCACGTTGTCCACTTCGTCAATAATGGAATAGTGTAGAGCGCGTTGACGCCGGTCAGACAGGCGGTTGGCAATGTTGTCGCGCAAATAGTCGAAGCCGAATTCGTTGTTGGTGCCATAAGTCAAGTCGGCGGCGTAAGCCTCGCGCCGGGGCACCATCCGCATGTGGTTGCTGTCCTCCTGCGATGTCTCATGCTCGGGATCAAACAGAAAGGCCATCTGTGCGTTGTCGGTGCGCCCAGCGTCCTGCAGAATGCCGACCTGCATGCCCAGCAAATGGAAGATTGGCCCCATCCATTTCGCATCGCGACGCGCGAGGTAGTCGTTGACCGTCACCAGATGCGCGCCGCGTGCAGCGAGCGCATTCAGATAAAGCGGCAGGGTGGCTACCAACGTTTTACCCTCACCTGTGCGCATTTCCGCAATGCGGCCTGCGTGCAGCACCAGTCCGCCAATCAGTTGCACTGGATAATGACGCAAACCGATGGTGCGGACCGCAGCCTCCCGCACCGTGGCGAACGCTGGAACCAGAATTTCATCAAGCGCACGCGTCTCGGCCTTATCTCGGGCTTCCTCACTGCTCAGGCCAGAGGTGGCTGCGCGCAGTTGATCACGAAAGGCGTCGGTTTTGGCTCGCAGCTCCGAATCGGTCAGAGCCTGATATTCAGGTTCAAGCGCTGAGATTCCATCCGCGACCAGTTCATAATCCTTCAGATCGCGCTCAGTCGGATTTCCACTGACCGCTGTCAACAGCTTTTTGAACATACGACCGTGCTACTCGTTAAACATCTCACCAACACTGCGGCCCTCGTGGGCGCGCAGAATGACTTCTGCAAGCAAAGGGGCAATGGAGAGTACGGTCATATTGGGGAGCTTCTTGGCCGCAGGAATCTGCACAGTATTAGTGGTAACAATCGCTTTGAAGTCAGTTCTCTGCAAGCGCTCGGTCGCCGGGTCGGAGAGCACAGCGTGCACAAACGAAAGATACACATCTCTCGCGCCCTTCTCTTTGACAATATGATACGCCTCAGTCACCGAGCCGGCAGTGTCCACCTCGTCATCAACGATTATTACATCGCGATCGTGCACTTCGCCAATCACGCCCACAGCCTCGGTCCGGGCATCATTCTGCTGGCGGCGCTTCTCAATGAATGCTATCGGCAAGCCAAGCTTGGCAGCGAAATTGCGCCCTTTCTTAGCATAGCCCAGATCTGCTGTCACTACGACCGGATTGTGCATTCGCTCATGGCACTGCTGGAAATGGTCACTCAAGATGTGGAAGGCGGTAAGTACATCGCCGGGGATGGAAAAGAAGCCCTGAATCTGCCCGGCGTGCAGGTCGAGGGTTATGTAACGGTCTGCGCCAGCCACCTCCATCATGTCTGCCACTAGACGCGCGGCGATGGATACGCGCGGTTG
>CAUZCX010000005.1:0-51934 GCA_963578565.1 Anaerolineae bacterium | reverse complement strand
AGATATCACACCCTCCGGCTCTGGCACTAAGCCGCTGTCTTCAGATATCACACCCTCCGGCTCTGGCACTAAGCCGCTGTCTTCAGATATCACACCCTCCGGCTCTGGCACTAAGCCGCTGTCTTCGGTCATAACATTGTTCTCCTTTTTTGCTTTCGTTCACTGCACGTCGCGACGCGCATACTGAAGCCGCGTGCCCCAAACCTAATTGGATCATCAGACTTTAGCACTGAATATAGGTGGCGTCAAGCACGCTCCGCTGCGAATACCGGCGGTTGTTAGCGTGACAAGAAGCAAGCGAGTATGTCATGTTGAACCGGTCTGAGGGCGCATGCGCGCACGCTCTGTGCGAACGACTCTCTGAATGGTTTTCACCGTCCGCTCAAGATCGTCCCGCCTATTGACCACCACGTAATCGAATTCCTCCTGGCGTTTCGCTTCCTCGCGCGCTGTGCGCAAGCGGCTCTCCATCCCACCGTCTGTCTCGGTTTCGCGCGCGCCCAGCCGATAGCGCAGTTCAGCATCGTTTTCCGGCGTCACGAAGATTAACAGCGCGCTGGGATAGAGCTGTTTGATGTGGACAGCACCCTGCACATCAACGCGCAGCACAGCATCTTTGCCGCTCTGCAGGGCGGCTTGCACCTCTCTTCTGCCAACGCCTTTGTGCTCGCCGTACACCAGCGCGTGCTCGACAAACTCGCCCGCTGCAACCATGCGCTCGAATTCCTCGCTGGAGACGAAAAAATAATCACGCCCCCGGACCTCGTTCGCACGCATCGGACGAGTGGTGGTGGTGACCACAAAAACCAGCCCCCGATCCCGCTCAAGCAGCATCCGCACTACGCTATCTTTGCCAGCCCCGGAAGGGCCTGAAATCACCATTAGCAACTGTGCCGCAGGTCGTATTGGCGGAGTAAATGTCATACTTGTCTTGCCTTCACTTACTTGCTATAATAGCGTCCGAGTTCGCAGACCACGTAATTATGCCTCTTTACGAATACCGCTGCCAGACCTGCCAGCGTCGAGTATCCATCCGTATGTCGTACTGCGAATACGACCAGGGGCGCCCCAAATGCTCGCACTGCCACGGTGACCAGTTACAGAGACTGATATCGCGAGTTCGCGTGAGTCGCTCGGAAGATTCCCGTATGGATACTCTCGCCGACCCGGCCAATTTCGGCGATGTGAACGAAGACGACCCACGCTCCGTAGGGAAGTTCATGCGCCGCATGGGCAACGAAATGGGCGAAGACATGGGTCCGGAATTCGACGAGATGGTTGGGCGCTTAGAGGCCGGCGAGAACCCTGAATCTATTGAGGCCGACTTACCCGACATGGGCGCGCCAGCTGACGGCTCCGCGCCCGGTTTCTGAGAGTCACTCGGCCAGCGCTTGTTGCACCCGCTCCCTCACACAGTCAAAGATGGCCTCACTGGACTGGCTAGCGTCAATCACCTCCCAACGCTCCGGTTCCACCTGCACCAGCGCCAAGTATCCTTGCCTGACACGGGTGTGAAAATCCAACGTGTACGCGTCAAGCCGGTTCCATTGTTCTGATTGTTGCTTGCGCCTGCGCAGCCCCTCCTCCGGTGGCATATCCAAAAGCAAAGTCAGGTCGGGCTGCATCCCACCAGTCACCATCCGGGTTACATCCCGCAATACACCCTGATCCAGGCGGTGTCCATAACCCTGATAAGCTAGGCTCGAATCAAAAAAGCGATCGCACACCACCACGCCGCCATTCTCGAGGTGCGGTCGGATGACCTCGCGCACCAGTTGAGCGCGGGAGGCAGAGAAAAGAAAGAATTCGGCCTCCGGCGTCATGGCACTATTGTTCCGGTCGAAAAGCACGGCGCGCACCTGCTGCCCAATGGAAGTGCCGCCAGGTTCCCGGGTACGCATCACATCGTACCCCTGCCCAACAAGGTGCTGCTCTAGCAGTTGGCATTGTGTAGTCTTTCCGCTGCCTTCCGGGCCCTCGAATGTGATGAACAAGCTCATTCCCGAAACACTCTGACCCGCCGGTTAGGCTCGTCTCCATACGAATGCGAGATCATCTTCGCCTGTCTGACAACTTGGTGCTGCCGTCTACGGGTGCTAGCATCCTGTGGTTTCATATCGAGGAAACGAGCGCCCTTGCGCACCGCGCTAATCGCCGCGCTCACTTCCACCATCGCCTACTCAAGCCCATCCTGCCCGTTCCTGGGCACTGCAGGTAGATCAAATATCTCGAGCAGCAAGTTTTCCATGTGGTGTTGCGTGTTGGAGCGAAGCACGTATATGGGCAACTCTCGCGCTTCAGCGTCGCTCACCGGGCGCTGTCGGCGGCGGTAATACGATTTCAGAGTAACGAATGCATGCGCCACACCGAGATCGTCCTCAATCCTGATCGGCACGCGCAACCGCCGCGCCGCACGCTCAAGGCGCTGCCGGTTGACACCATATAGAAAAAGTTTTACCGGCTTCATAGCGGCGTGGTCTCCCCGGGCAGGACGCTCGGGTATGGTGGCGGCCCGGATCGCCGTCCCCCGCCAAGGCATGCGACCGCGGTGCCCTTGCGATCCCATTCGGCCCCCGACCTCAGCTGTAGCTTTTTCGGTTATTAGTTCACCGTCGTCCGTACGATAGCGCAGCTCAGGTTTCAACGGATCACCGCGCAGCAGCGCATCCACCGATTCGGCCACGTCATCATGCACGCTCAGGTGCTCACGCCGCAAAATTTCTATAAGCACATCGAAGGTCGGGGGCGACCGACGTTCCAACACCGTTTTCTGGGTTCCACGCCGACGCGCCTCCTCGTCCGAAAGCGTAACCGATTCAATTCCGCCCACAAGGTCTGCCAGCGTAGGGTTCAGTAGTAGATTGTCGAGCGTATTGCCATGCGCGGTGCCGATCAACTGCACCCCGCGCTCAGCAATCGTGCGAGCAGCCATCGCCTCGGCCTCGCGCCCAATTTCGTCGATCACGATTGTTTCCGGGTTGTGGTTCTCCACCGCCTCTATCATCACCTCGTGTTGTAACACAGGGTTTTGCACCTGCATACGCCGCGCCCGCCCTACGGCAGGATGGGGGATGTCGCCATCGCCGCCAATTTCGTTGGATGTATCCACCACCACCACGCGCCGATTTTCGGCCAGCACACGCGCGGCCTCGCGCAACATAGTAGTCTTACCCACACCCGGTCGCCCGAGCAGCAGGACACTACTGCCAGATTCGATCACATCCTGAACGACTTCAATCGTGCCGTACACCGCCCGTCCCACACGGCAAGTAAGCCCGACCACATTGCCTTGCCGATTGCGGATGGCAGAAATACGATGCAGTGTTCGCTGTATGCCCGCACGATTATCATCGTCAAATGCGCCGACGCTCTCCACGACCGATGTGATATCGTCCGCAGCCACCTCCGATTCGGACAGCACCACATCTCCGTCAAGGTAACGAGCCGTGGGCACGCGCCCTAGATCAAGGATTACCTCCAGCAATTGGTCGGTGCGGCCGAGCTCCCGAACCTGTTTCGAAACGCGCCGCGGTAAAACCGCAAGCAGCACGTCAAGGTTGTCGGTGATTTCCTGTCTCATGGCGCGTCAAGGCCCTTCCAGTGCCGGGGTTGTGTTCTTTATCAAGGATGTCTTGGTGATAGGCACTGAGCTCCAGTTCGGTGGCGGCAATTGCAGGTGTAGGCGTCCTCCTATATTTTTTTTGGCGCTCACCGTCAACCGTTTCACCACAACTGCCTGTTTCCCCCAAGGCTCGAAACCTGCATCGTGGCTGGGCGTGCCCATCCACGATTGGTAACTGCGCGTACACACATACACTGGTTTGTCGGCACTTCGCTTCTCCTAAAGCAAGAATGCGGCCAACACCTCATCGATAGAGCCCTCGGCTTCGGGGTGCACGTAGGGCTGAACCCAGGTGCCTGTCGGCGCCGGCTCAACCTGGCGCACCAAGGCAGGCACAATGTTACTATAAAGCCGTTGGGTTGCAATCTCGTCTTGCGATCCGCAAGGTTGCATCGCAATGTCAGTTTTCACCGCCGGAGGACGCGTAAGTAAGCGAAAAACCTGCTGGCGCGCGTAAATCACGAATCCGGCCCTGCGCAAAGCATCGAATTCGGCGGTACCATCCTGCGCCTCGGCCGTCAGGTTGCGGGCGCCGCGAGCCCCCGCTTCCCTCACAAACCCCTCCAAAAGCGCCACGGTGGGGCGCAGCGGGTTTTCCTCCCCAGTCGGAGCAAGGAGGTACACTGGTGCCCGATGCACCGTGTCTTCCAACTGCATTTGGGCGAACGCGGAAGTTACGTCGCCATCGCCCCGCCAGACAAGTGTACGCACGCCCCTGCGAGCTACAAAAAGGCCAACAAGCCCTTTTTGTAGCACACGCGCACCGGTGGTGAGCACAGCTTCACTGTGCAGGCAAACCCCGAGCGGCGTCAGCCGCCGCATCAGGCCCAGATCGCGCCATCCACCGGCGCTAATCACGCGATTCCTCTGCGGCCACGGAACCCTATTAATTCCATCTCCTATCTCCTTGCACACTTGCCCGATGATGAGCCCATCTGCCCCGTCAATCTCTTTCGCTCTCTCCCCTCGATTTTACCACGGAGACACCCAAAGGCGCACTTCAAAAGCGTGTTCGGTCGACGGATGGCGCACCATAGGTCTGGTTTGGTGAAACGCGTCACAACCCAAACCGATGCAATCTAATCGTGATGACGGCGGCGTTTGTGTGCAACCGAAGAGTCCCGCGCCCCACATGTTGCACGTGAAACACGGGGGCGAGACCGGTTGTTGTCGGCCTTGCGCGCCGCTTAAAACTACCCTATCATTCGCGTGGTTCGCTCACTCACGCTGAGGCTCACTATCAATTCCGACACTCGGACAAAAGGAGAGCACCGAATGCCCGAATCGCCCAACCCTTTCACCGTCGCCCGGTCACAATTGGACGAAGCGGCCACCATCCTCGGCCTCGACGAGGCCGCTCATCAGATGCTCCGCTCGCCGCTGCGCGAGATGCACGTCACCCTAGCGGTGCGCATGGACGACGGGTCTACACGCGTTTTTCGGGGTTTCCGCGTCCAGTACAATGACGCCCGCGGGCCCACCAAGGGTGGTCTGCGCTTCCACCCAGACGAGACCATTGACACCGTACGTGCTCTGGCCGCATGGATGACGTGGAAAACCGCCGTTGTAGATATACCCCTCGGCGGCGGAAAGGGTGGCGTGGTATGCAACCCCAAAGAACTCTCGCCGGCTGAACTAGAGCGGCTTAGTCGCGCTTACATCCGCCAAGTCGGGTGCGTGCTAGGGCCCGACAAGGACGTGCCCGCCCCGGACGTCTATACCACCCCACAGGTTATGGCGTGGATGATGGATGAGTTCTCCGTCATGCAAGGCCACAACCAGTTCGGCGCGATTTCTGGCAAGCCGCTCTCCCTAGGCGGGTCCGCGGGCCGCGGCGACGCCACCGCCCGCGGAGGTATCTACACCGTGCGTGAAGCCGCCTCGGTTATGGGTATAGATCTGGTCGGGGCAACTGCCGCCGTTCAAGGTTACGGCAACGCGGGATCATTCGCGCATCAACTTGGAATCGAGCTCCTAGGCGTCAGGGTTGTGGCTGTATCCGATTCGCGCGGCGGCATTTACGCGGAGGCTGGCCTGGATTACGCCGATGTGCTGCGACACAAACAGAGGACTGGCTCCGTTATCTTCTTCCCTGGCGCGAAGCCATTAACCAACGAACAGCTGCTAGAGCTGGATGTGGACGTACTCTTTCCGGCCGCATTGGAGAACGCCATCACGGCCGCCAACGCGGCAAACATCAATGCAAAAATGGTTGCGGAGCTGGCAAACGGACCTACCGCCCCCGACGCGGACGCAATCCTGCACGAAAAAGGCGTTTACGTGATACCCGACTTGCTGTGCAACGCCGGCGGGGTGACTGTTTCTTATTTCGAAATGGTTCAGAACTCGTATGGCTACTACTGGCCGATTGAAATGGTGCACGAGCGGCTCGAAAAGACCATGTCGGAAGCCTTCCTGACTGTGCACCAGGCCGCGCAGGACCACAAGGTGAACAACCGCACGGCCGCTTACTTGGTGGCCGTAGCGCGCGTAGCCGAGGCAATGCATTTGCGCGGCTGGGTGTGAGACGAAAAGGCGCGTTTCAGCGCCCAGAAAAGCGTTCTTGCACCCAAACACGGCCTCGGTTATGGTAGCCGGCCTGTTCCCAGTAGCCGGGCCTGTCTTCCGACAGAAATTTCAGCCCACGCAGCCACCTTCCCCCTTTCCACAGGTAAACGTCCTCCCGATCTTCGCGTCCAGGGATCGCACCGCACACAACGCGGAGCGGAAACCCGTGTTCGGGCACGATTGGGTCTCCACCGAAGTGCGTAGCCAGTAGAACGTTTTCTCCCATTGCCGCCGAGAGAGGCAGGTTTGTCGTGTAGCCGAATTCACAATGCTGCACCAATACGGTCGCGCTGGGCTTTGGCCTAACCAGCCCACGATCAACTAGGTCTCGCAGGCTGACTCCCTCCCGCTCGGTGTCAAGCTTGCTCCAAGCGGTAACGCAGTGGATATCCATTGTCGCGCGGGCGCGCGGCAGTTGGCACAGCTCCCCCCAGCCCCATCGCACATCCTGCTCTACCTCACCAAACACCGTGAGGTCCCAGGTTTGCTCGTCGAAGGTGGGCACCGGACCGTTGTGCATCACCGGAAACCTCCGCGTCAGTGATTGCCCCGGCGGCAGCCGTCCGCATCTGCCTTTTTTTGCCTCTGCTCTGGGCAACCCTCTGGTGTTTTCGTCCACAGCTGTTTCTCCCCTCCGTCCCCTCGAGTATATTATAGCCTGCAATATTCCGATCGTCCGGGGTGTTGACTTTTTCCCGCATGGCGCTCTATACTCGTACGCGATAGAGACTCGAATGACGGGCGGAGAAAAGTCATGACAATCAGTCTTACATACCACGGCCACGCCGCCCTAGGGCTTGATATAAGTGGCACGCATATCCTGGTCGACCCTTTTCTGAGAGACAACCCGGTCGCGACCGCGGACCCCGCCGAAATTCCCGCGGATTTCATCCTGGTGTCCCACGGACACTACGACCATGTCGGAGACACGGTGGACATAGCCAAGCGTACCGGCGCTACCGTCATCACAAACTTTGAAATGGCGAACTGGTTCGGCGCACAAGGGGTAGAAAATGTGCACCCCCAGCATCTCGGAGGAGGATTCGCCCACCCCTTCGGCTACCTGAAGCTGACCCTAGCGCTGCACGGCTCCGGTCTTCCTGATGGCTCTTACGGCGGAAACCCCTGTGGTTTCCTGCTATACACGGAAGGGAAGACGCTTTACCTTGCGTGTGACACCGGTCTCTTTGGCGACATGGCGTTGATAGGAGAGGAGGGGGTCGACTTTGCCGCCCTTCCCATTGGTGACAACTTCACAATGGGGCCCAAAGACTCTCTACGTGCTGTCGCCATGATCAAGCCCCGTATGGTTGTGCCAATTCATTACAACACCTGGGACTTAATCGCGCAGGACGTTCTAGCATGGAAGTGCGCCGTCGAAAGCCAGTCGGACGCTCGAGTATACCCCCTGGGTCCGGGAGAGAGCCTCGTTCTCGATTAACGGCCCGCTTGAGTCCTAGGGCTTGTTTCCTAAAATTAAAAGAGCAAACAACAAAACTTGTTTATTCACCATTAATTTTCACATATTTTTATATTTAGGATATGATAGTAATAGCCGTAGGGCCGGGGAGACAGGGCTTTGTGGGGAAAACAAACACAACACCCGTTGGATGTGACTTCAAGCAGGAGCCGAGTATGCGAGGCGGATTTCCCCGGTTTTTACACAATGACAACGGGGACAAAAAAAAGAAGCGACATGGGGAGCTTGCCGTGAGGCACGGAGCAGGCGGCCTTGGAGAACAAGGACTTCAGGAGATCATCGGAAGTCAGCCAGATCTGTGCCCGAACGAGGGGAGACCAAAAATAGGGCGGGGCGGGGTTATGCGGCGCGCGACAGGCGCCGCCGGAGCCACTCGGCGTGGGAGCGCATCGCACGGTCACGAGAGAGGAGAGAGCGCGCTCTCTCACAGCCATACCGTACGGTGCTGTGGTCTCTTCCTCCCAAAAGGGAGCCAATCTCCGCCAGCGAGCGGTCCCCCTGCTCGCGAAGGAGATGCATCGCGAGATGCCGTGGCACGGCGACCCGGCGTGACCTGCTCTTACCGCACAACTCCCGCGGGGTGAGGCCAAAGCGGCTCGCAACCTCGGCGATTACACGGTCAGATGGAGCAGGGTCATTGTTGGCGGTTTGGCGGCAGCCAATTACCTCGGCGGCCGAGACAGAGTCGATCGGCGTCCCGAGCACACGTGCGCGCGCCACCAAGCGGTGCAACGCCCCCTCCAGGGCGCGGACCTGCCCTCCTATGTTCTCTGCCATGAAGGTGATCGCCTCGTTGGGTATCGACTCCGTGAAGGCGGCCGCCTTCGTGCGCAGGATTTCGGCGCGCACAATTGCATCCGGGGGTGTAATCTCCACAGCCAGACCTCCGGCCAGACGGGAGCAGATGCGGGGCCCAAGCCCGGAAAGGTGCTCGGGCAGCTGGTCGCACGAGAGCACGACCTGGTGGTTGGCCCTGCACACCGCGCTGAGTGTGTGCAAAAACTCCTCCCGCGAGGAATTTTTGCCGACAAAAAACTGAATGTCGTCAACAAGCAGAACGTCCACTGTGCGGTGTTTTTCGCGGAACGATTCGGTGGTGTGCGAACGAATTGCGGCAACAAGGTCGTTGGTGAAATCCTCGGCGGTGATTAGGAGAGCGTTGCGGCCGGCGCGCGCACATTCGAGCGCTGTAGCATACAGTAGGTGTGTTTTTCCAAGGCCTACGTCTCCATAGAGTACCAAGGGGTTGTGTCCTGGCCCGGGGGTATCGGTAACAGCGAGCGCGGCGGCGTGGGCCATGCGACTCCCCGATCCGACCACGAAATTGTCAAAAGAGTGCCCCGGCGCCGGGGCACTCTTTTGACGGACGGGCTTTGCGGCAAGACTCTTGTTGAGCAGAGATATTTCCCCGGCGGATGATGTGGGCTTGTGGTGCCATACCACAAACGAAACCTGTGCCGGTCCGCCGACAATTCCGGCGACAGTTCGCTCAATAGTGATGCGCATGCGCGCGTCAAGCCAGTCGCGAGCAAAATCGCTCTCGACGCCGATAATGTACTCGCCGTCCTCGCACGAAATAAGGTGGGTATCACGCATCCAGGTGTCGAATGTGGAGCGCGACACCTGAAGCTGTAGCTCACCCAGAGCCGCGCGCCAGACCCCGTCAGGTCTCACCGAGCCCCCAAGTCATGTACCCCCCCCCCATATGCGGGGAGAGGTAACAGGGACAACACCAGATATGGGGTGAAAGAAAGCAGCAGATAAACACTCCTTGTTGGACAAAACGTTACGATTCAGATTTTGCGGCGACCTGAGTCACGCATCGCGGGAGGTGTGGCAAATTGCCGTTAGGTTGATGCGAAACTCGTTTCCAGCACCGAAACCGGATCGGCACCGTAAGACCCTAGTGGCGGACATTGTAGCACCTGATGACCGAGGGGACAACCCCGCTAGCCCTAGAAATGTTAAAAAACCCGAACATTTTAAGGTAGCAAAACCTGTCTACGCGGCCCCCCTCATTTTTAGTAATGTAACCATACCCCACAACTCCTATATAATCTTTTAAGGTTTAGGTGTGTACACTGGCTTCCGACAAGCAGGGCGGACGAATGTTTCGCAGGATGTGATTTTATTGGTATGTTGTTGTGTGTTATATGGAGAAAACCGGCCATAGTGCCAGACGGGGCCTCTGGCTGCGGCTTGGCTCTCAGGGGCTGTCATCCGACACTTATGCGCGGCAGGTCGAGGAGCAGCACCTCCAGCACCATGCGGGCGTTTGCGTTGCGCTTCAGACGCGCCTGTGCTGCGCGCACAGACGCTACGGCTCGGGCTGCCTCGGGGGTGGTCAAACTGTCAGCTGCAAGTAGCACGTCGGCGCGTCGGTCCACGTTGGTGAGCGGGGTGGGTGCGCCGGACGCGACGTGCATAACATCGCGCCACCAACACGCCCACAGATCAAGAGCGGCAGTGAGCTCCCAGCGGTTTTTGCACAATTCGCCTGCATAGGCAAAGCGTTCGACGCGCGCTGCCGGCAAAAGCGCACGCAATTCAGAAAGGCGCGCGGCTCTGGTCTCGAGTGCGGAATCGTCCTTGAGCAGCTCTACGGCCCAGCCGAGACGTCCGGCGGACAGGCGCGCCAGCATCCCGGCCTCTTCAGAGGCGGCACCCCACCGTTCGGACAACACTTGCTTCACGAGACCGAACGGTAATGGTCGCAGTGCCACTCGCGCGCATCGGGACACGATAGTGGGTGGTAAATCGGCGCAGCTGTCCGCAGTTAGGACGATGATTCCGTTTCCGGGCGGCTCCTCTAGTGTCTTCAGTAGAGCATCTGATGCCGGGCGCCCCGCTGCTTCGAAATCGGCGATGATGGCCACTCGCCGATCGGCCTCCACTGGCCGCAGCGAAAACTGGCGGATGAGTTCGCGAATTGGTTCAATTCCGATTTTGACACTACCAACAATCTTGCCGCTAATAACCGGGGCGAGTATACTCACATCCGGGTGTTTTCCTGCGGGGATGAGCATGCAAACGCGACACAGGTTTGGTTCGGAGCACGGGGGGTTCGGCTGTCTGCAAAGCAGTGCCCTCGCGAAAGCTACGGCAAGTGTACGTTTACCAATCGCGCGGGCACCGGTGAAAAGATAGGCATGTTGCACGCGGATGGCGCGGATGTGGTGCGCGAGCGTTGCCACTGCCCACTCATGGCCAACCACACCCCATTTTGACTCGTTTGTGGCCGCGGTCATCGTTTGGTTATAATAGCATGAATACATCGAGACAGCGTCGAAGCCCGTTGCTCAGGAGGTTTTCGGAATGAGAATAGCTATTGGCTCAGACGAGCTCACACACCTGACCGAATGCGTGGTCGAAGATGTGAAGCGGCGTGGGCACGAACTAGATCTCTTCGGCTCCATGGGTGACAGACAAGAGTACTGGCCTGCAGTGGCGCAACAGGTGGCGGAGCGGGTAGCAACCGGCGAGGTGGACGAAGGGATTTTACTTTGCTGGACGGGCACAGGCGTATGTTTGGCAGCCAACAAAGTGCCGGGGGTGCGAGCCGCCCTGTGCGACGATGCTGAGACCGCGCGCGGGGCGCGTATTTGGAATAACGCAAATGTGCTCTGTCTCTCTATTCGCCGCGCCGCGGAGGTGGTCACCAAAGAGATTCTCGACATCTGGTTTAGTACGGAATACCAACCCAACGAAGAGGACGATGGTTGCCTCGCTCAATTAGCAGCGATTGAGAAAAAACATCTACGACAGTTGCATAGGTTGCGATAAATTGTCCCACGCGAAAAATCCGCAGCATATGTCTTAAAACGCGAGCACAGACAGCATCACCCCAGCCGTCACCACCCCACACAGTGACGTAATGGACTCGACCTGCAGTGGCTTGGCTGTCACACCGTCCAGATAAAGAGACAGGAACCGGACGAACAACCACTCTTGCCGCGTGCGCAACCGAACAGGGATACGAGGGGTGGTTTGAGGTCTCAGCTCAATTGTTCGCAACCATTGAGACGACCTATTTTCGGGCGTGCATACGCGGATGGAGGTCAACCTACGCACGGTGAAGCGGGAGCGTAGCGCACCGGATGGACCCTCCGAGCATAGGGATGTGGTCGAACGGGATTGCGGTCACTTTGAACCCAAAATCGGACTGAAGGGCGGCGTGCACACGGGCGCAGGCAGGGTGATCGCGGCTGAGGATGCTGCCTGGCTTCGTGCAGAGCACATTGGTGGCGAGCGCGTCTTGCTCTTTGCGACTGACGCGCAGGCATCGGCAAGGTGGGCAAAAACTTTCGCCGATGAGAGTGCGCATCTGCTGGGTCGCGCCAGGAGCCCAGAGTGCGAGATCGGGCCCTAGCACATTCCAGCAGCAATCTAGGTGGAGCACATCGTGCGGTATAAGAACCACCTTTCGCTGCACGCCGCGCTCCGAGAGTGTGGTCGCCAGCCAATCTACAGCTTTGCGATTGGAGCGCTGGCCTAGTCCGAGATAGATTAGTCCCGGCGCTAGTACTACATCCCCGCCTTCCAGATAGTGGCCCGGTGGTGTCTCAATTACACTCTCGCTCGGCAACCCAGCGATAATGTGCTCTATTCCGGGAATCTCGGCGTTGCGGGAATCAAACCTGCTTCTGGACAGGAAAAACAGGTTGTCAATAACGAAGCCGAGGTCGCGCGGGCAGGTCTGGTCGGACACTAGGGGCGAATCTGGAAGCGAGTTAGGACGGATCACATCGATGTCGGCCTCTCGCAGTGCGGCCTCAACGTTACTAAGTTCGGCCTCGGTCTGGGCTTCCGAGGGGTATAGACCAGAACTGACGGTCTGCCTTAGCGTAGCGCTGACCATCTCCGTGGGCGTTACTTTCATACCCACCCCTGTGCCGAGGATGACACGCTTTAGGGAGTTATACTCGTCGCTAATACTCAGCATGATTCGTATACCAATAGTGATTGAATCTTACTTCGTGTGTGTGGTGATAAATTCGGTTACGCGCATGACGGCCTGTTCTCGGGCGCGAGCACTCGGGGCAGGGCCGTGAGTAAGTGTACCAGCCCGCGTCGTACCCTTACCATGGCGAGCAAATGTCGCGAGGACTGATGACATTACTATAATCTAGAGCGGGAAAGGTGTCAATGTGATCGTTTGTATGGCACGTCACTTGCATCAATATATTCAGCGCAGTACACTATGGCAGCGCTGCGAACAGGTGAATCTATTGGAGCATAACGAGCCCGACCGTATGGCGGATCGAAATCTGGAAGCGCTTGCCAAAGATGCTGATTACGATTTCGGCAAACCGGTACAGGGTGCAGCCAGCGATACCGGCCGCCGCCGGATGTGGGGAATGACGGAAGGGCAGCGCTTTATTCTCGTGCTGATGCTGTTTCTCAATGTGGCTGTACTGGGTCTTTTCTTCTTGTTGGCCAGTGGTCGCCTTGATGTACCCATTCCATAAGTGTTCGGTCACATATTGCGCAGCGACAACATGTGAAATACTTGCTGGGTGTAGTCTGCGTCGGTGCGTTGGGTCTGGGAGCCTGCCGCCTGCCGGAGCATGCAGCGACCATGGTGTCGACGGGGGCGGAGGCATCCGCAACCAGGACAAATGCGCCGAAGGCCACTATGCAATCTCAGGTGTCTACGGACGCTAGGCCGGCTACCGAGGCACCCGCGGTTACTGCAGTCCGGGCTTATCCTGCCAGCACACCGACAAAAACACCCCCCATTGAACGATCCGTAACTTTCGTTCCCACGGTCACGCAGCTGATGCCGCATTTGGCGAACTATGTACTCGAACCGATTGCGGATGGGTTTCACCAACCGCTTTACCTGACACATGCTGCTGATGGCTCCGGGCGTTTGTTCGTTGTTGAGCAAGGCGGCGCAATATGGATATTTCAAGACGCTAAAACACTCTTTCCCCCGTTTCTTGATCTCAGCGCCCAGGTCAGCCGCCGGTCTCCAGAGCAAGGCCTGTTGGGGCTGGCTTTCCATCCGGACTACGGTCGTAATGGCTACTTCTTTGTGCACTACTCGGATCGAAACGGCGACTCGGTAGTCCGACGCTTTATCGTTTCGTCCGACCCTAACCAAGCGGACCCAAGCAGTGCCGTAAACGTGCTTAAGTACCCCCAACCGTACCGCAATCATAACGGTGGGCAAATTTCCTTCGGGCCGGATGGCTACCTCTACGTCGGTTTGGGCGATGGTGGTTCCGCAGGTGATCCTCAAGACAACGGGCAAAATCTGCTGACCTGGTTTGGAGCTATCCTACGGGTTGATGCTAACCACTCCCCGGGGTTCGCGGTGCCCCCGGACAACCCGTTTCTGTCAAACGAGGCAGCGGCACCCGAAATATGGGTTTACGGCTTGCGTAACCCTTGGCGTTTTAGCTTTGACCGGATGACCGGGGATCTTTACATTGGCGATGTCGGTCAGAACGATTGGGAGGAGATTGACTTCCAACGCTCTGGAAGCCCGGGAGCCGAGAACTATGGCTGGGGCCGCATGGAGGGTGGCCACTGTTATCAGACGGTATGCGAACATGAGGCCTACGTTGCGCCAATAGCCGAGTACCATCATTCCGATGGCGGCTGTTCGGTGACGGGCGGGTACGTGTACCGGGGAGAAAAACTCAAAAAACTTCAGGGTGTCTATGTGTATGGGGACTACTGCTCGGGATCGATATGGGCCTTGCTCCAGACTGCCCCAGGCGAATGGACTAACTCACCGCTCATCGAAAGCGGGCTGAAAATCAGTTCGTTTGGAGAAGACGAATTGGGTGAGATCTATGTGGTTGATCATGGCGGCGGAATTTTCCGCTTGGAGCAAGCATTGGTGCCGTAGAACTGTAAATTCCTGTGTTGTCTTCCAGTTTTCGCCTCACGAAGGCAGTTGTCTGGGTGCTCGCACTCGCGTCTATGGTTGTCGCCGGCTGCTACCTCTCTACCCTGATGTTGCAGATTAACGGCAGTGACAGCGCATATGTTGTTGACTCGGGCGAATTCCAGGTCGCTTTGCCTTTGTGGGGTACGGTTCACCATACCGGATATCCTCTTTATATGTTGCTAGGATCCGCGTTTGTCACCGCATTGGGCTGGTTGGGCATTCCTGCATCAGCTGGAGCCGCACTATTTTCGCTAGTCTGGGGAATCGGCTGCGTCGCGTTGATTGGGGCGCTGCTTTTCCGGCTCACCGGCCAACCGCTAGTGAGCGCCTCGGTCGCGCTAGCGACCGGTCTGACTTTCTCTATGTGGATTCACGGTGCTATCCCCGAAGTGTACAGCATGGGGTTGTTTTTCACGCTGCTCGTACTGTGGCTGGTGCTTGATTTGGATGTGTGTTGGTCAGATAGCAGGGGACGGCTGCTGGCTTTGGTCTGCGGGATGGGTGTGGCGCACCACCGCTTATACTCGTTGCTGTTGCCGCTGATCGCGCTGTGGCTGTGGCCACGTGTCCCTCGGGGGCGTCAGCCATGGCGGCGGGTCGGTTTGGGTGTGGGTGCTTTTGCGCTTGGTTTCCTCCCGTATGTGGACATGGTGGTGCGCGCCCGCGATGGAGGTTGGATGTACGGCGATCCGGGCACATGGGATGGATTCTGGTGGTTGTTTTTAGGTAAGGAGACTGGCGATTTGCAACAACCGTTGACGGCGTTGTCCGACTTGCTCGCGTCGCTGCGCCTAGCTGCCCGCGTGCTATATCACGAACTGAGCCCGTTTGGGCTGCTATTAGTGGGGCTTGCTGCTCCGCTGGGCCTTCACCACACGTCCCGGCGGCCAGCTTTGTTGTTTCTGGTCATTGGCGGCGCCTCTTTTGCTTTTTCCGTCGTGTTTTCCCGTGCTGTGCTGATCGAAGCAGTGCTGCTGCCAACGACACTCAGTCTGTTTCTGGTCGCGGGGCTTGGCTTGGGAAACGCCTGCCAGCGCGCGCCGGGCCTGAAATATCCGGTGGTTGCCGCACTTTTGGCGCTGGTCGTGTATTACTTTGCGGCCAATCACAAGCGTATATTGGAGATCACTCGTGATCCGGCAGGGATGGATGCAATCGCTCAACTTGCCGACCTCAATGCTCCTGCGCCGGCCACCATCATGTCGCCATGGGGTCGGCGTAATTTCGCTCTGGCTTACGCTACGCGGGTCGAGCTTCGTTTTCCGGGCTGGCGGGTGATGCATCACTCTGAGAATTGGCGCGAGATTATGCGGCGAGAATCTGTGGTTTACACCAACTCCGATTCTATTTACGGATTTGGGCCAGAGTGGTGGCAGGAAACCCTGGGCGCAGAGCCGTACTTCAGCGCCGCCGGTCCAGGCTGGGTGGCAATCGGTCTTAAATCGCTGCCGATGGTCGGCGAGCATCCGGTTAACATCGATGTTATGCCTGGGATTCACCTCAGCGGCTGGACGTTCGCGGAACAGGATGGCGCTTTTCAGGTGACGTTGTGCTGGCAGGCGTTGCGCTCTCTAGGTGCCGATTACAGCACCTTTGTGCACCTGGGCAGCGTGGCCGAGATTGTGATGCCCGAGCAGCTTGTGGCCTCTTCCGACCATTCTACCCCGGTGGATGGCTGGCGTCCGACGAGCGGCTGGCGGCGCGAAGAGGTGGTCTGCGATGCACACGCGATTTCGCTTCCGCCTGAGGCGGGGTTCAGCAATGTGATTGCAGGGATGTACACACGCACGGACTCCAGCGGTTTTGAGCAGCTGGGGGCGTTGCGCTGGGCGCGCGAGTTGAGCGAATGGGTCATGGTGCGGTGAGCGGTTTTTCTGTTAGGCTGAAGTCGGTGATGGCACGTGCCGCTGAACGGCCGGTGCTATGGGGGTCATGCACGTTTCTTTTTCTAGCGCTGGTCGTCACCTTCCCCGCGGTCGCGAACCTTTCCGGAGCACTGATTGGCGCTCCCGATGGCGATTCATACGAGATGATGTGGCTGATTTGGTGGCTCCGGCGGGCGTTGCTCGATGTCGATCTTAGTGTCGCCGATATTCCACTACTCTTCCACCCCTCGGGTCTTTCGTTTCCAATGCTGCGCACCCAAGTTGGTGCGCATTTACTTGCACTTCCAGTTGCCGCTCTCGCCTCTCCGGCAGTCGCTTTCAACCTGGTAATGATTGCATCGCTGGTGCTTTCCGGAATGACCGCATACTGGCTCGGGGTGGCCCTCACTGGTAGCCGGCTTGCGGCCGCGCTGTGTGGGTTGGTCTGGGCGTTTTTTCCCAACAAGATGGGCCATGCACTGGCTGGTCATCTATATCAGGTGGCCGTTTTCTGGCTGCCACTGTACGGATTGAGCCTGTGGCGCATGCTCGCGCGCCCCTCTGTGCGCCGGGGCTTTTTCACCGGCCTAAGCGCTGCGCTGGTGGCGAGCGTACACTCGGTGCACGTAGTGTATTTCCTGCTACCGCTCACCGCTGTGCTGTTGGCTGCGGACTGGATGCAGAAGCGGCCAGCCTACTGGACCAGGCAACGACTCACCGCGTTCGGAAGTGCGGCACTGTCGGCTGTAGCAGTGTTGATGCCACTCTACTGGCCGGTGTTCACGGATGCTGCCGGCGGAGAACTCGGTTTCATGGCGGTGAGCGGCGCAGTAGGATTTTCCATTGATCTGGCATCTTTTGTTGTGCCTGCGCCGGACAATCCGTTTCTGAGGATGATTCCCTCTGTGCAAGAGTTTTCACGTCGGATCAATGTGACGTATAACGAGAGCATTGCTTATTTGGGGGTGGTGCCGGCGGTGCTGGCTGGGATGGCTGTGTGGCGTGGCGGGAGAGGGGTGAGGCGTTGGGCTGTGCTGGGCGGCATCACCGCGTTGCTCTCGCTAGGGCCGCTGTTGAAAATCGGTGGCAGGATTGTCGAACTGCAGGTAGATAACTTGCGTAACGCTATTCTGCTACCCTATGCGCTCCTCCTTAATCTACCCTTCATGCAATGGAGCCGCGCCCCGGGCCGATTGCACGCAACAACGCATTTTGCACTGGCGGTGCTGGTTGCATACGGGGCGGCCGCGCTGCTGGCAAGGGTGCGCTCCAGAGAGCATCGGTTTGGTGTCGCCATGGTGCTGGGTGGGCTGATATTTTTTGAATACCTCGTTGCTTGGCCGTTCCCCTTGGCGAGCACTAAGGGGGGCGAGGTTTATAGAGCGGTGCGGGAGCAGCCCGGCGTGGTGTTGCCGCTGCCATCCACCGAGAGGGCGACAGCGCGGGAGGCTCTGCTGGGTCAAACGTTGCATGCACAGCCCATCATCGGGGGCCGGTTGCTGCGCGATATGCCCGCGCGCGCGCGCACGCAACGCTTTCTAAACCAAATAGTGATGCAGAGCTATGCGGTTGGCACGGACATCCTGCCAATAACGGGCCTGAATGGGCGGCTGCAGTTGTTGAGGGAGTTCGACGGCCGCTGGGTGGCGTACCATGACGTTGGTGGGGAGGCCGATGGCCGCGCCCGGTCCGCGCTTGAGATGCTGTTTGACTCGCCGGTTGCCACCAGCGACGGGCTGGCGCTCTACGCGGTCCCTCCCGGAGAAGACCCGCTGCTTGCGCCGGCCTTCGCGCTCGGCGACAACTGGCATGCGCTCGAAGACTGGGGTGGTGTGCCCACTCGCTGGTTCCATGGAAACGGTGAGGTGTTCGTTTACAGCCCTAAGGATCGTGAGGCGCAGCTGCGCCTCACGTTGATCCCGGAACTGGAGCTTCATGCTATCGACGTGAAGGTGAACGGCGAGCAGGTGGCCGAATTCCTTGCTGGAGACTGGCTCCCCTTCATCACGGCGCCCTTTTCACTGGGGCATGGTTTGAATGTGATTGAGCTGGTGGATGTGCACGGGGCGCGCACATATGTGGGCGACCTGCGCTGTGCGGGTGGCACCCCGCTTTCTGGTGCGTTCACGGCAGAGCTGGAGTGTGAATCCGGTCGGTCAATCACTCGACCGATTAGCGCCGGCGTGCAGGAATTCCAGCTGTTGCCCGCCGCAGCTCCTATGGCGCCGCAGGCGCGTTTCGGCGGGGTAGTGAGCCTGCTGCAAAGCCACTGGCCGCACAGTGTCTTGCCGGGGGAGGCACTGCGACTGACGCTGTACTTGCGCGCCGATTCACAAATCGACGCGGAGTGGACGGCGTTTGTGCACCTACTGACCCCGGATGGTAACTTGCTGGCAGGGATGGACCAGCAGCCAATGGGAGGCGTCGCGCCGACGACAACTTGGTCGCCTTCGCAGGTGGTTGCTTACACTGTGGCTATTCCAATTCCGGCCACGGCGGGCGCGGATGAGCACCGCATTGGGATCGGCTGGTATCAATGGCCTGCGCTGGAGCGGCTCTCGGCTCAGAGCGATTCCTTGCCTGTATCAGACCAAGTTGTTACCCTGGGAACGGTGTTTGTTCAGCAGAGGGCCGGAGCAGTATCTTCTCCGTGACAGCTTACGGCGTCACGTCAAATTGACCCAGGTACGCGCGATTATCATTCGCGTACTCCTGCGTCACAGGTAGACGCTGGCCGCTGGCGCGGTCGGCCAGCCCGGCGTACAAGCGATATGCGCCCGGTTGCGCTTCGGCGGGGATGGTGATAGAGTGCAGATCGATCACATACTCGCCCGGTAGCCATCCAGGGGTCGGACGGGACCATTCTGCGGGAACACCGTCATGCTGGGCGACCAGTGTCCCATCTAAACTTTCCAGATGGACGAAGGCGCTCACATCTTCGGTCGGCGTGGCTAGGGCGCGCCAGATGAGGCGGACTTCTAACACGTTACCCTCCGGAGTATGTGACTGGCTCCAATCATAGCCGCTGAGGAGGATGTGCTTGCCGAATGTCAGTTGTGCTGGACGTATGACATTCGGCTGCTCAAAGACACGCTCTGGAGCAGTGACGCGAAGCTCGCCCAGATAGGTGACAGCACTTGCGTCGGAAGTCGCTCGCACCGTCCAAATGTGTTCCCCGTCCGGCAGGTTGGCCGGCAGGCGCAGCAAATGTTGACCGCGCCAGACGTCGCCCGGCTGCCACTGACCTGTCGGGAAGCCGGGAGTAGGTTCGAGACTGAGCGCTAAATCGGTTCCCTGCAACGCGAGCGTGATGTGCTCATCCGAGCTGGGTGCAGCTTCCGCTTGAAAGAAGAGAGTAACTGTCATTAAGTCGCCGGGGCTGGCCCGCTGTCGGTCGGCGCTTGCCCCGAGTAGGGTAACCTCCGAGGTCAAGTGGGTTCCTGTTTCGATCTGCATCTCCAGTGCGGCGGCCGTTGCTGGAGTGGATGGACGCACAATTGTCACGGTCCCCAGGCTAATACGGTCTGTCAGCGGCACACCTTCGGGTGTAATGGCTTTTGACGTCTCCAGAGTCTCAGCGTCAAACATGGTTGCATCCAGTCTGTATTCCCCCGGTGGTGTTCCGGGCAGCACTTCGTACTGGCGTGCGAACTGACCGTACATGCCCGCCGGCCAATACTGTGTGGGCGGAGGTTGCCTGTGCCAGCGCGGCTGTACGGTCTCGTGCGGGTTGAGATTCCACTCTAGGTTGTCAGCACTATGAAGCCGGAAGAGCGGCTGGAAATGACTTTGGGGAGCGCTGCGAGGGGTCAGGTACAGATTCACCTCGAACGAACCGCCGCTATGCACCGGATTGGGCGTGATTTTGTAAGCGATAGTGTCTAGGCCGTTATCGAGTGAGACCGACAACGGTCTGCCGAGCGAGGCCGCCTCGACCGAGGTGCGGTGAAGGGCGTTGTCGCTGCGGTCGATCAGCACTAGTTTTGCCGCGAGGCATCCAAGCGGTAACGCCAACAGCAGGGCAGGAGCGCTCGAGTGCCGCCACAGGCGCGTCGCCGGTTGAGGCGAAGCAAGCAGCAGCGCGGCCATGATGGCGAGCACTGCCGCTATCGTTATACTGGAGGCCAGCGCGCGCAACGGAGTTGCGCCAAAGTAAACTCGCAATTCGTGTTCGCCTGCTGGGACATCGAACTGGATCAGGCCGGTGCCAGCCGCCACCTCAAGCGGGTGCGGCTGGCCATCGATGCTCACGCGCCAGCCGAGGTAGTAGAACATCTGATAAGCAGCGCTGAAGGCCTCCGGAGTGCGCAGGGTTGCGCGGAAATCCAGCGGGTCCGAGTCTAGGACTTTGAGCGTTGCCACGGTGGGTATCCCGCGCAGGCGATCGGGCGTTTCGCCTGCCTTCAGCGCCTCGGCCACGGTGTTGTCATCCGGCAAATAACGCACGGTCTTTGGAAGAAACTCGCCTTTGGCGGATGTGCCTACTGTGAAGGTGTCATACTCGTACTCCAGCATTGTGCCGATGGTGGGCTCGGAGAACTCGCTGCAGTAGCGGGGATACCACCACGACAAGTTACCGAGCGTGGCCACAACAGCCATAATTGCGGCCCCAACCCAGGCACGATTGTAGCGTTCGAACCAGCGCACCGACGCCCCAGCGAGAACAGCAGCGCAGAGGGTCGCGACCCCCAGCATCCGCCAGGGGAACTGTACGAAAGGCAGCAGCGGGAGTGCATCCCAGATTGGCAGTGTCACCGGGAGGGTGAGTGCGCCGTAAAGTAGCAACGCGGCAAAGAAGAACAGCGGACGCACCGCGCCATCTTTCGGCTGTCTTTTGTGCGCGCCAGTACAGTACAGTGGTACAGTAGCTGCTCCCAGCAACGCGAGCGCGGCGGCTGTAGCCCCGAGTGCCTTTGGCGGCGACGGGTTTATTAAATGTGGTTGCGTCGCTACTGGTGGAGCCAGCAATTCGGCACTGCTCAGAAAATTGGTGTAATAGGTGAAAATCGGTGGGACGAGCAGCTGTTCGGTCTGGATCAGGTCGCGTTCTACGAGTGCCGGCACCCAGAAATGGGCACTGAGCGCCAAACCAGCGATCATGATGAAAGCAGCGCGCACCAGCAGCTGCCCACGTCTTTTTTCGTAAGAGACAAACGATGCCCATCCCGCGATGATTGGCGCGGCGAGCAATGCTGAAGCGTTGTGGGTGTAAACCAGCGCCGCAAAGCTAAGTGCTGCGAGCGCTCCCCAGCGCAGCGAATTTCGCCGAAGCGCGCGGTCGAGCGTCCATAGAATGAGCGGCAGCCATACCAGAGCTAGGGTCTCCGCAAGTGCGCCGCGAAAGAGCACGTTGAAGCCCAGATACGGCGAGGTCTGGTAAACTACTGCGGCGACCAGCCCCGCCCACGGTCCCCACCAATCGCGCACCAGAATAAACACGGCGAGTCCAGCTAGCAGTATGCACAGGGCAAACGCAATGTGCAGCGCCAGTGGATAGATGAATCCCAGTGCGTGCAACGCGGCTAGCGTGTATGAGCCCAGCGGAGCGTAAAAGTTGTAGAGCGGATAACCAAAGCCGTGCGCCATGTGCGGTGACCAGCGTGGGAACCAGTGTCCCAGCTGGATAGCGGCTTCCAGTCCGAGCGCTTTGTGGATGTGGAAAATCCCGTCGTCAGAGCAGGTGGTGCGGGTCTGCAGTAACGGCCAGATTGAAATCAAGCCGAAGAGCAGTACGACTATTTGCGGCAGACTGTGCCGCGTCCGTCGCGCGGCTGCGCTCATGGAGGGCATTTGCGGTCAGGGCGCGCGCGAGTCGTTCCGTTCGTTCGCTCCGCGGACCTCTGTGGAGGAAGTGTCGAGCCTGAAGTCGGCCTGCGGTAATTCTTCGAACAATACCGAGAAACTCGCTGGAAAGGAGAGGTCAGTTGATGTTCGGAAGCGGCCTTGCCAGAGGCGTCCAGCCACCAGGAAGCGGCATCCCGCTGCTTGGATGGCCGCCAGCGCGGCGCGCATTTTGGTTTCATCATCGTCGTAATAGCGTGATTGTAGTAAGCGTAGCGCCGTATCGTAGCCGATGACGAAAACCGAATCCGTAAATAAAATCGCTTTCTGGGCGAACAGCGGCTGGCGCGTGAGTACTAGCTGCCATGGCTGGTGGAACTGGCCCATTCGCCGGCAAATCTCGGTGTGACTGAGAGCACCCTTGTCGGCGTTTATCACCGGAAGCTCAAATACCACACGGCGGTGCAAGTGGGTAGCGGCGGCGCGGGCCAGATGAATGTGCCCGATGTGCAGCGGGTTGAAAGCGCCAGAGAGCACTGCCACACCTCTCAGTGTCTGGTTGGTAGACATGTCGCCATCAGGCCGTATCGTCACTGTTGCCACATCATCCGCGTGCAGGCTATCCAGCGGGTCTCTGTACGCGCTGGAGTCTATCTTCAGGGTTTCCGTTTCCAGCAGGTCTAGGTCAAGGGTGAGCTCCATCTCGCATGCACGCGCCAGCGCCTGCAGCACGATTCTGCTGATGATGGCCTCCTCCCCCGGGCGATCGCGAACCCCTTTTTGGAGAGTGACTGCATATTGGGTGCAGCGCGCGCGTGAGATCACACAAACGCGGCACCCGTGTTTGCCGCGTTTTGCGTAATCGGTGGCGATGGTGGCAGTGCAGCCAATACCCACCACCGGCGCACGGCCCACGCTCAGGCGGAGCGCGCGCTGGTAGGCATGACGGGCCATCGTACGGGCCGTCTTTGCGGTGACAAAGCGCCGCGGCTGTGTGCCAAGTAGGTCGATGGTGGACTGTGCGGAGTAACGGTCAACGGCCTCCAGTATGGTGCGAGATGAACCGCCTTGGCTGTGTAGCCAGAAGAGCGCCAGGCTGCCCGCTCCGGCAAACTCCAACACTGCCTGCTGCGGGGATGCGTGAATCTTGGCGACCAGTTGCTCTATCTCACTCTGTATCATGATCTCGTATTATACGGCCCAATTGCAGCCCTGCCGGTAGTCCGTACGGCAAGTGGTCGCGAAGCTTAAGATGCCTCGCCGGGATGGCATGCTGCAGGCAGCTAGAGTACAATTAACCACAGTAAGAACATGCGCTCGCGCCGGCGATTCCGTGGCCACAATGCCGTACTTCTGGGCGGCGCATGAAATGAAATCACGTACCCTTCTAGAGGTATATGGTAAACGGGCGGGCTCGGTGGGCCGAGGAAGCAATCTATGGAAATTGGCCTGGTAAAACGGACTGATATTGACGGCCAGATGCGCGATGCGTATCTGGCCTATGCGATGAGCGTGATCGTAGCGCGCGCACTTCCAGATGTGCGCGATGGCTTAAAGCCCGTACACCGCCGTATTCTCTACGCCATGCACGACATGGGCCTGCGCTCTAATGGACCGTTCAAGAAATCGGCGCGCATCGTTGGCGAGGTGCTGGGCAAATACCATCCACACGGAGACCAGTCTGTTTACGATGCTATGGTGCGCATGGCGCAGGAGTTTTCCATGCGCTACCTGCTCGTAAGCGGGCAGGGCAACTTCGGTTCGGTTGATGGCGATGCGCCTGCAGCCATGCGCTACACCGAGGCAAAAATGGCCGCCACAGCTGAGGAGATGCTGCGCGACATAGACCGAGACACGGTTGATTGGAGATCCAATTTTGACGACTCGCTCCAGGAACCACTGGTGCTGCCCGCCCGGCTGCCCAACCTGCTGCTCAATGGTTCGTCAGGCATCGCCGTCGGTATGTCCACAAACATCCCGCCGCACAACTTGGGCGAAGTCACCTCGGCGATCAACTACCTGATTGACCGCGACGAAATCCTTGCAGTTATTGAGGAGTACGGCGATGAGGCTGTGGTCAAACTGACGGAGATGTTCGGGTTTCAAAAGCCTCAGGCGGAGGCCATCACGCGCATCATTCTGTATGCCGATAGTGACTTTGAGAGCGTTGATTCCGCCGCTGAAGATAGCGGTTACGATTTTAGCGAGGATGCCGGGGAGGCCTCGGTGTCTGAGCTAATGATATTCGTAAAAGGGCCGGATTTCCCCACGGGTGGCGTCATTGTGGGCAGCGAGGGCATTTTGGCAGCCTACAGCACTGGTAGGGGCCGGGTGGTGATGCGCGGGATGGCACAGATTGAGGAATTGTCACCAGCGCGACATAGAATCGTCATCACGGAGATACCCTACCAGTTGAACAAAACCGTCCTGATTGAGCGCATTGCCGAACTGGCGCGCAGCGGCCGGCTCAAAATGGTAGCCGATATGCGCGACGAATCGGACCGGGACGGAATGCGCATTGTCATTGACCTGAAACGTGCGGCGCATCCGGATGCGGTGCTCAACCAGCTCTACAAATACACCAGCCTGCAGAGTACGTTTGGTGTGCAGATGCTCGCGTTGGTGGGTGGCGAACCACGACTGCTCTCCTTGCGCCGGACGCTGCATCTGTATATTGACCACCGCAAGGAAATAATCACGCGGCGGTCGCAGTTTGAGCTGAACAAAGCGCGCGCGCGCGCACACGTGTTGGAGGGATTGCTCGTCGCAATCGCCAACATCGATGCCGTAATCAAGACTATTCGCAATGCGAAGGATGCGGATGTCGCCCGGGGTGCGCTCATGAAGCAATTTGACCTGACCGAGGTGCAGGCGCGTGCTATCCTCGACATGCAATTGCGTCGCCTGGCTGCGCTGGAACGCCTGCAGATTGAGCAGGAATATGATCACATCCAGACGCGCATCGAAGAGCTGGAGGATCTGCTGGCGCACCCCAAGAAAATCCTCGGATTGATAAAAGACGATCTTGACGCAGTGGCAGAACAATACGGCGATGAACGCAAAACGCGGATAGCGTATGGCGCCAGCGACGAGCTGAGCATCGAGGACATGGTGCCCGATGAAACCATACTGGTAACAATCACATTGCGTGGCTTCATCAAGCGTATGCCGCCGCGCGAATTCCGGGCGCAACGCCGGGGCGGTAAAGGGGTTATCGGTCAAGACGTGCGCGATGAGGATGAAATTGGCCAGCTCTTTTCGACCCGCTCCTTGAAGACCATTTTGTTTTTCTCGGATAGAGGGAAGGTGTATTCGCAGAAGGCTTACCGGATACCAGCGGCCCGCCGAACCGATAAAGGAGTGTCGCTACACAATATTATCCCGCTGGAAGCCACGGAGAGGATCACGGCTGCCGTGCCTGTGCCCAATTTTGATGAAGCGGAATTTTGCACCATGGTGACACGCAACGGGAAAATCAAGCGCGTGGCGCTCAGTGATTTTGAATCGGTGCGACCTTCCGGGCTTATTGCAATCGGCCTGGCACCGGGTGATGAGCTTGGATGGGTGCACCTGACGGTTGAAAAACAACACATTATCATAATCACCGAGCAGGGCCAGGCACTGCGTTTCAACAGCAGCGTTGTGCGTAGCATGGGCCGTCCAGCAGCTGGCGTGAAGGCAATCAAACTGCGCAAGGGTGACCGCATCAGTGGCATGGTGACGGTGACTGAAGATGGTGAGCTGCTGGTGGTGACCGCAAATGGATATGGCAAACGCACCGCGATGGCAGCGTACAATCCCAAAGGCCGTGCCACTATGGGTGTGGCCACCTTCTCTCGCAAGGCTGTCACCAAGGTTACTGGGCCGATTGTGGATGTGCGCAGCGTGCATGCCGATGACCAGATAACCATCATTTCTGCTAATGGGCAGGCTCTGCGCACTACCGTAGCCGATATTCGGCTGCTAGGCCGTGCTACTCAGGGGACGCGCCTGATAAACCTGAAACCGGGTGATAATGTCGCCTCCGTGGCGCGCATTGCGGCGGATGACATACCCACGCCCGAGGTGGTTGAAGTAACAATTGAAACAACAACCAAGTGAGCTCTTGAACAAACTGGTACTTTCCGGGCCGTTCACCACTTATCTCCCACAAGCAGATCCGGCATTGCTCGCGGAGACAATGGTGGCATTTGCCAACAGCGATGGCGGTACCATTGTGCTTGGAGTGGACGAAACCGGTGAGCAAAATTACGAGCCAATTTATGAGGAGGAATTAGAAGGGTCTCTGCGTGCAGCCGAGCTGCGCTGCCGACCGGTGATTCCTGCCGGATGGGAGCAATTTGAAGTTGAAGGCGGGCCGGCATTCGTTGTGCGTGTTGATCGCAGCCCAGAGTTGCACACCCTCGATGACGGCCGTGTGCTTGTCCGCGCTGGCGTGGAGAATCGGCCGCTAACTGGGGAACAGGTGCGGCTGCTAGCTGCCACTAAATCCACAGGCGATTTCGAGACCGAGGCTGTGGTGGGAGCCACTCGCGCAGATCTGGATGACGATGTCATAGCCGAGTATATGAAAAAACGTGGGTCGCGGCAGCGCCGGCGGATCTCCGGCATGGTCGACGAGATCCTGATGGATGTCGGGGCGCTTACGCCAGAGGGGCTGCCCACGGTTGCGGGGCTGCTGTTGTTCGGTGCCGCGCCTCAGGTGTTGCTGCCCCAGAGCGGACTTGTCTTCGTCAAATTTGTTGGTACCGACCCGCGTGGTTCTGATGGCCAAGCTGGCTATGGCCGTCGCGAGGAGATCAACGGCCCGCTGGCGCGTATTATCGAAGACACGTGGCAGGTGGTGCGTGAAGAAATGTCGGTCGGGGCAGTGGTGGAGGGTTTGGAGCGGCAGGAAACATTCGAATACCCTCTCTTCGCTGTGCGGGAGACACTTGTGAACGCGGTCTGCCATCGGGATTACCGTTTGAAAGGGCGCCGGATAGAGGTGCGCATGTTCTCCGATCGCATGGAAGTCATTAGTCCGGGTGGGCTGCCTGGTTTTATCACAGTGGATAATATTGTAGAGGAACATTTTTCACGAAATCCGCGGTTGGTTGCGGGAGTGTTTCAGTGGGGCTACATTGAGGAGCTCGGGCTGGGCATCGATAGAATGATTGAGTCTATGGTGCAGGAAGGCCATCCTCCTCCGCATTTCAAAGCGCGGCCACACGCGTTTGCCGTGACATTGCATAATAGCCGTGACCGCAAGGTTGTGCCCAAATGGGAAAGCAACATGAACGAGCGCCAGATGCGTGCGCTCACGCACGTCCGTGAGCTTGGCCGCATCGCTAATCGCGAGTATCGGCAGCTATGCCCAGATGTTAGCCCGGAGACATTGCGCCTGGACTTGGCAGACCTGGTGAGTAAGGGCGTGCTGCTTAAGATAGGTGCAAAGAGAGGCACCTATTACATCCTGAAATAGTTGCCCACACGCCCTGTTTTTATCCCAAATTTATCCCAAAATACCAGTTTGGGAAATGTGAGCCTTCGGCATCATTTCCAGTGGGTAATCGCGCCTAGGGATAAGAAATGATTTGACCCTCAGGCGATGCGTGGAAGGCATCTTGAGCAGCCTCTTCGTTCGCCCATACTTGGTTATAGATTGTGTTCAGCGTAGCCTGGTCGCAAGTGTTTGCATCCCTCAGCTGCTGCTCAAGAACGCGAGCCCATTGCCATGCGATCTCAACATGTATGATTTCGTGGAGTGCGATCATTTGCATCAAACCGTCAAACCTTGAGATTTCTTTCAGGTTGGTTCCGGATGGTGGATACCAACATGGCATGGTGATGGTGGAATTCAAGGAGACTGCTACGTCTGATAAATCAACGGATCCGTCTGAGTAGCAAGTGCCGCCGCTGATAACAAACTGCAGGCTTGCGACAGCCCAGGTCTTGTTCCCGTCACTGTCGTAAGGGCCGAGTCTATCCATCTGGAGGGCTAACTCGGGGCCCGAGCCGCCTTGGATATCGTAGCAGACGTACTCTGCGCTGCCTAAATGCTCGACACCGATGGGCTGGAGCGCACTACCACTCGGCGGCGGAGCCGTTGGATACGGTGTGGGTTCGGTTGCCACTGGCAAAAGTGAAGGCTCAGGATGGTTCTCGCCAAACTTTAGAAATGATGCCGCTACCCATCCATCTTCGGCACCTGCGCGAGGGGCATTTGATATACGTACCCAAGAATAGCCTGCGTTGGTCGCAGTCGCAGTGACGCACTCGTCTTTCTGCAAATATGAGCGTATCGGGTACAAAGCCTCACCTGCTCTACCTGCTCCAGGGCCGGTGCGAACATTCAGTGATGATGGGACAACAGCTGCCATGGTGTCGCCACAACTGGCTGTAGCACCCAATAAGATGTCCTTGTTCGCCACTGGAACGACCATATCAATCTTCCATGCTGTCTCGCGAGTTTCGCGGGTAAGCTTGAATTCGAAAACAAAATCGCGTCGGTCATCACATTGGCTGCCCGTCAGATATGACATATCCGCACTTACCATAGCAGACTGGTCGCGCTCTTCAATGGTCTCAATATCGATCGCCTCCACGCTGCAAATGTTCATCTCCTGATAGGTAATCTGGTAATGAGAATAATCGTTCTTATGCTTACGCTGTCGGAATCCTTCGGAAAGCAGCCTCCATGCGGACTTGTAGTCACGATTGTTCACCAGCGTCCAATAACTAGCTACGGCATCTGCAGCCCAATGTGCAACAGTATGGCGCGGTTCCACAGGCGTCGGGAGTGCCGTTGCCACCACGGTTGCGGGTACGGTGCTCGTAGGTTCCGGACTTCCTGTCAGTACAGTTGTGGCAATTGCTGTCTGGACGGACGAATCCTCAGTCTGCTGCTCGGTTTGGGTGCGCTTGACCACCGGGGTCAGGACTTCTGTTGCCGCTACCGCTGCCCTCACTGCTGCAGTTCCAGTCAGTACAGTTGTGGCAATTGCTGTCTGGACGGAAGATGCCCCGATTGCAGTTTGTTCAACCTCTGCTGGGGATGGCACACACGAAGACAGAATTGCGGAAGCGAGCACCGCTACAATAGAACCTAGTTTAATGTGTGCGACCGTGGTCATTTCCAGTTGTGGCCCAATCGCTAAATACTCAATTCCCATTACATCAGTATCATCAGCCAATGTATATTGTGAATGTAACAGAAGTAAACATGCTACAACAATAAAGCGGAAGATTGCTACCGGGTCATCAGTTGTTCTCGCTGTCTCAAATTGGCGCTAGGTTAACTCTACTACCCGTATTCGGACGCGTTCTCCTAGAAGCGACTTTACCTGCTCGGAAAATTGGCTGGCTTGCGTGCGATCAGTGGTGCATGCCACAATGGGCGCGGGCGCTTCCTCTGCTGCACCGCGTACCAACCCCTTTTCGTTCAGCATACGTGTCACCTGATCTGCTACCGCTGGGGCCGGATCGATGATGGTCACGCTTGGACCTGCAACATCCTGCAGCTGTGGCTTTAGGAAGGAGTAGTGTGTGCAGCCGAGCACGAGTGTGTCCGCGCCACGCTCAAGCAGCGGTTGTGTGTATCGCTGCAGTAGGATGCGGGCGCGGACACACTCGTCTTTCTCAACTAACCCCACCAACCCTGGGCATGCCTGTGTCAGCAGGGTGACATCGCGCGCGAACCGGTCGACCAAGCTGGCAAACAGCTCGCCCTGAAAAGTGGTCTCGGTGGCCAGCACGCCAACTGTGCCGGTGCGAGTGATGCTTACCGCTGGCTTTAACGCCGGTTCCATGCCTACAAATGGCGTACATGGGAATGTTTCCCGCAGCTGGTGAAGCGCGGCCGCAGATGCGGTGTTGCAGGTAACGGTAATAAGCTTAGCACCCTCCGCGCGCAGCCAGCGCGCGATTTGCGTGGAGAACGTGCGCACTTCGGTGAGTGGGCGGTTGCCATAAGGGCAATGGGTATGGTCGGCTACATATAGCAACATTTCAGAAGGCACGCGCTTCCATATTTCGCGCAGCACAGATAACCCTCCCAAGCCGGAGTCGAACACGCTCACGGGGGCGTTGTTTCTAGCGTGGATGGGATGGCTATTAGTCATCGCTGGGCACGTTGTGGTGCAAACACGCGGCTACGTACTGCCGTTGCGGCAGGTGTTCAGTAACCCGGCAAACAAACCCTGCTGGTCGGCGGTGTCTTGAATCCACTCTGGATGCGATTGCACCCCCACCGCGTATGGATGGCTGGGGATTTCGGCCGCTTCCACAATCCGTCGGGCGGTACGGCTACCTGCCTCATTTCAGGTGCAAGCTCACGGTATGCTTGGTGATGCAGGCTGTTCACCTCCGCAGAGGTGGCTTGCATCAGCTGCGCCAATCGTGAATCCAGCGTCACTTTAAGTCTGTGTGTGCGCTGGTCCCGTGGGTAGTTCGGGAAGAAATCGTGTTTAGCTGCACTAGGGACCTCTGTGGGGAGATCGCGCTAGAGTGTGCCGTCCAGCGCACTAGCGCAAACTCCAGTTTGTCACGCTCCGGGTCAATCCGTTTACACATTTCTGTGAGAGTGTCTCTGTAACGTTCGGGGTGAATGTCTCCACCACCGGAGAGGATCAAACCGTCTGCACGGTCATACAGATCACGGAGCTCATTCGTCTGCAGGCCGAGCGGGATCAGCATTGGGATCCCGCCCTGACTACGCACTGCGTCAACGTACGCATAAAGAGCACGTCATGCACGTCTCTCTCCGCCGCTGCTGGATTTTCTCCGCGACACGGTGATGCCAATCAGGGGACGTGTCATTTTATCTGGCTCCGGCAAGAGAAGAACGGGCCTGGAACCGACCGGTGCCACGCCCTGGGTGTGCCCAGACTAATCTGTACGCTTTTCTTTCAGGCGCGCTTTTTTGCCTGTCAGCCCACGCATATAATATAGCTTGGCGCGGCGTACTTTCGCCCGGCGCATTACTGAGACCTTCTCGATACGTGGCGAGCGCAGAAGGAAGGTTCGCTCCACGCCCACCCCGTGTGAAGCTATACGCCGTACCGTGAAGCTGGCATTGTTGCTGCCGCCACGAGTCTTGATAACCATGCCCTTGAATTCCTGTACCCGCTCCTTCCCACCCTCGCGGATGCGCACATGCACCGCGACGGAATCGCCGGGATTGATGGCAGGGATGTTCTTGTTTGCAGGCGCTTCCACAGCCTGCTGAATGTGATCCTTAATGAGATACCTCTGGTCTAGCCAGCGCTATAATGGCAAGCCACTAGACATTCATCGTTTGGTCGGCGCGGCGCATTATAGCACAAACTGACACCTGTCTGCGCACGACAGGTGTCAGTTTGTGGCCGGGAAACCGGATGACTCGCTCTGGAGTGGCAGTTGGTATAATAAATATTTGGTTCTTTCGTTCGAGATGCCCTGGTGGTCTAGCAATGTCTCTTGATAAGATTATCGTGGTCGGCGCGCGCGAACACAATCTAAAAAATATCAGCGTGGAAATCCCGCGCGATAAATTTGTGGTCATTACGGGCCTTTCCGGATCCGGAAAATCGTCTCTGGCATTTGATACTATTTTTGCCGAGGGCCAACGCCGCTACGTGGAATCGCTTTCCGCTTACGCGCGCCAGTTCCTCGGCCAGCTGGAGAAACCCGATGTGGACCACATCGAGGGGCTTAGCCCGGCGGTCTCAATCGACCAGAAAGGCGTGAGCAAGAATCCGCGCTCCACTGTGGGCACCGTCACCGAAGTTTATGATTATCTGCGTTTGCTTTTTGCGCGGGTAGGTACGCCGCATTGCCCGAAGTGTGGACGCACTGTAAGCCGGCAATCGGCGCAAGAAATCGTGCAATCTATCCGCTCCCTCCCTCGTGGCAGTCGCATTTTGCTGCTTGCGCCGCTGGTCAAAGATCGAAAGGGGCATCATCGCGGCGTTTTGGATGAAGTGCGCAAAGCGGGCTTCTTGCGCGTGCGCGTGGATGGCAAAACCTACGATGTGAATGACATCACCGGCGGAGGCGGTGCACGATCATCCGCGCCGAATCTGAATCGCTACAAAATGCACACGATCGAGGCGGTGGTAGACCGACTGGTGTTGGGCGAACGTGATGGGGTGGGTGGCGAGGAGGAGCAGGAATTCGTGTCGCGTCTAACCGATTCGGTGGAGACTGCACTGCGAGTGGGCAACGGGATGCTACTGGTGCAACCGGTGTCATCCGCGGATGCGGGCTCTGATTCCGGCGAAGGCCTGATTTTCTCTGAGCAAAACGCCTGTGCCCACTGTGGCATCAGCCTACCGGATTTTGAGCCGCGATCCTTTTCATTTAACTCTCCGCACGGAGCTTGCGCGGAGTGTCAGGGCCTAGGCCATAAACTTGAAATTGACCCGGCCATGATAATTCCAGACCTCGGGCGCACGCTGGAAGAATCTGCCATTGCAGTGATGGAATGGCGTGCTAGGTCGCCAGGAGAAAGCGGTGAATATTACTGGCAATCGCTGCAAGGCGCGTGCAAGTATTACGGTATACCAATGGACCGGGCTCTTGCCGAACTTTCGTCACAGCAGATGAGTGTGCTCCTATATGGCAGCGATGGCGAGCGTATCCCCATCGAATATCTTACCCGTCAGGGAAACAAGGCTGTACGGCATAATTCCTTCGAGGGTGTGATTGGCAACTTGCGTCGCCGCTACAGTGACACTAACTCGGATAACATTCGCCGCAAAATCGAACGCTATATGACGAAGCGCTGCTGTGACAGCTGCCATGGTCAGCGGCTACGCGCTGAAGTGCTGGCTGTGACTATCGGTGCTGACAACATTGTGGCTGTCACGCACTGGCCGGTGACGCGACTGCTGAACTGGGCGCAGGCGCTGCCGGCAACCACCCTCAATGCACGTGATCAGGTCATCGGCCGTCAGGTCTTGAAAGAGATCACCTCCCGGCTGCAGTTTATGGTGAATGTTGGGCTGGATTACCTTACCTTGGATCGCTCGGCATCGTCGCTTTCTGGCGGTGAGGCACAACGCATCCGGCTGGCAACCCAGATTGGCTCACAGCTGACCGGCGTGCTATATGTGCTCGATGAGCCATCTATCGGGTTGCATCAACGTGACAACGGCCGGCTGATAAATACGCTAAAATCAATGCGCGATTTGGGTAACACGCTGCTAGTGGTGGAGCATGATGAAGAGACTATTCGCGCCGCCGATTGGATTGTGGATCTGGGACCTGGGGCGGGGAGCGACGGCGGGGAGGTTGTGGCGCAGGGCACTGCCGAGGAAATAATTGCCAATCCGGAATCGCTGACCGGCGCGTACCTTTCTGGCCGGCGCTCCATTGCTGTTCCTCAAGTGCGACGGGAAGGTAATGGAAAATGTCTGCTGGTTCGTGGTGCCCGCGAGCACAATCTGAAAGGGATTGACGTGCGCATTCCGCTCGGAAAAGTCATATGCATCACCGGGGTCTCTGGTTCCGGAAAGTCCACCTTGATGAATGACATTCTCTACCGCGCCGTCGCGCGGACTTTGCATCGAGCACGGGCCGAGGCGGGTGCTCACGATTGCATCGAGGGTGTGGAGCACGTCGACAAAATTATCAACATTGACCAGTCGCCCATAGGGCGCACTCCGCGCTCCAATCCTGCAACATATGTTGGTCTTTTTGACCATATGCGCAGTCTTTTCGCGGAACTGCCCGAGAGTAAGGTACGCGGCTACAAGCCCGGGCGCTATTCGTTCAATGTGAAAGGCGGTCGTTGCGAGGGCTGTCATGGGCAGGGGCAGTTGCGCATAGAAATGCAATTCTTGCCCGATATCCACGTGCCCTGTGATGTATGCGATGGCGCGCGTTACAATCGCGAAACGCTTCAGGTGCGGTTCAAGGACTTGACCATCGCTGATGTGCTTGCATTGAGCATTGAGGACGCGGCACAAGTTTTCGTAAATTTCCCCGTGATGCAGCGCAAACTTTCTACGCTGCGGGCAGTTGGGCTCGGCTACATTAAAATCGGGCAGCCAGCCACTACACTTTCCGGTGGCGAGGCGCAACGGGTGAAATTGAGCAAGGAACTTTCGAAGCGTTCTACCGGCCGCACGCTGTACGTGTTAGATGAGCCTTCAGTAGGGTTGCATGCCGCAGATGTCGACCGTCTCATCGATGTGCTGCAGCGGTTCGCTGATCAGGGTAACACCGTGCTGATTATTGAGCACCATCCGGATATCATTAAGGTTTCCGACCATGTCATCGATTTGGGGCCGGAGGGCGGAGACCGTGGAGGCGAAATAATGGCCGAGGGTACTCCGGAGCAGGTAATGCAGGTGAATTCCAGCTATACTGGGAAGTTTCTGGCGAGGTATTTACAGAATTGAACTCAGTGGATTCTTACCTGATCGCTGAGCGTATCAAGGCGCGCGCTCGGGCGCTCGGTTTCGCTCTCTGTGGAATCACGACGCCCGATCCACCTGAGCACCTGCCCGAGTACGAATTGTGGCTGTCCGATGGGCTGCACGCTGGTATGGAATACATGGCAAGCGAGCGCGCCCGAGAACGGCGTGCCGACCCTAGAGCGCTCTTTCCTGAATGTGAATCTATTCTGGTGCTGGCGGCGAATTATTTTCAAGGTGAGTCGCCCTCACCGGACCCAGGTTCCATGACGGGCAGAGTAGCACGCTACGCGTGGGGTCGCGATTATCATGATGTACTACTACAGCGCCTGAAGGAACTGATTTCCTTTGTAGAGGAGATGGCGGGGCGGCCAGTGCGGCATCGGCTATACACCGACACTGGCCCATTGATGGAGCGCGAGCTCGCGCAGCGCGCCGGACTAGGATGGATTGGCAAAAACACCATGCTTATTAACGCAGATGTTGGCTCGTGGACGCTGCTGGCGGAGGCCATGCTCGACCTGCAGCTACCGCCGGATGAGCCGTTCCGGCCTGATCTCTGCGGTAGCTGCACACGATGCTTGGATGCCTGTCCCACCGGAGCCATCCTGCCTGACCCTCGCCGCGTGGACAGTCGGCGTTGTATCTCCTATCTCACCATCGAGCACCGCGGTGCGCTGCCAGCCGAGCAACGCGGTGCTCTGGATGACTGGGTGTTTGGCTGTGATGTGTGCCAGCAAGTCTGCCCGTGGAACCAGCGCTTTGCGCAACCGCAATGCGACCCTGATTTCGCCCCGCATGGGTCGTTACCCTATCCGCAGGCGGGGGATCTGCTCAGTCTTTCGCAGCAGGAATTCAGCAGTGAGTTTCGTGGGAGTGCACTGAAACGTGCTAAACGCCGCGGCCTGCTGCGCAATGCCGCCGTGGCGCTAGGTAACATAGCGGAGAGCGCGGCTGTACCGTACCTGGAGGCTGCGTTGTGCGGTGACCCTGACCCGGTTGTACGCGGCCATGCGGCCTGGGCGCTGGCTCTCTGTAGTGCGGATACGCCGCAAAGCGCCTTGCGTTCCGCGCTAGAATCGGAAACGGATCAGGTGGTCCTAGAGGAAATTGAGGCCGCGCTCGCGGCGCTGGGCGCGGTCAGGGAGTCGGAGTAGCCGAAGGCTGGGGAGTAGCAGTGGCCGAGGGTTGGCGCGTTGGCGTCGCAGGCGTGAGCGCTAGTAGATCCACGGGTATGCGCACTTTCTGACCAACACTAAGCACATCCGGGTTCTCGGACAGGTCTTCATTCTCCTCCAAAATGGCGTCGAGAGTGGTGTTGAATTCCTCCGCCAGTAATTGTAGGATGTCTCCTGGCCGCACGGTGTACTCAATGATCGTGCCGGGGCTGACGTTGCTTGGCATTGGCGTCAGTGTCGGCGCATGGAAATCGGGAGGCGGAATTAGTATTTCCTGATCCACCTGCAGGAAATACGTCAGGTCAATGCCTTGGTCGAGGTTGTAGGCGATTAGGGCCTCTATGTCAATTTCATATTGGTCCGCTACGTAATAAAGTGTGTCGCCCTCCTTGATTACGTAACTCAATGGTCCGCTGCGCGTGGCTGTGGGCGTTAGCGTTAGGGTTTCCGTGGGTTCCAAAAGTGTGGCGGTCGGTACCACGGGTGTGTGTGTGAAAGTCGGTGTGGCGGTGGGTGTGGAGAACAGCACCCATTGGCCAGCGGTGTAACGTTGCCATGCGTAAGCTGCCGTTCCCAAAACGCCAGCGATTATCACAAGCAACGCGATTACTCGCCAGATTTTACCCGTATTACCCTTCTCGTCTAGTGTTAGAGTGACGTTTTCCTTCATGCCCGCAGCCTGTATGTGACCGTCTGTGTCGCTATTGTACCCCAATTAGATTGGGATACTTCGATTGACTCAAACATCGATACGAGGGAGAATGGCGGTTGTATGGCCAAGGATTCGAATCAGGCATAATGCGGATCCCGCAGGGCGGACTATGTGCACAGTCCTGTGCACGCGCGGGGCTAGAGTTTTGATGCCCCGCTAGACCGGCTGGAACGTGACCCCATTAGGTTTGCAATTATTGCCATTGGCGGCGGTGCGCGCTGTGCTTAATCCGTGTGAGGTTAGCGGTCGCATGACGGTTGGCTTGGGAGATATTCTCATTGTATGTCGCTGGGTCTCACATTGACTGCGGTTGCACGGATTGGTAAAATGAACTCGGGTAGAATCTGCACTCCATGAAATATCACATCCATACGATGGGTTGTCAGATGAACGTAGCTGACAGTCTGCGGCTGGCTTCCGAGTTGGAGAAACTGGGCGGAGCACCGACAGATGAAATAACCGCGGCCGATGTCGCGGTTCTTAACACCTGCGTCGTGCGGCAAAGCGCTGAAGACCGGGCTAGGGACTGGTTGCATCGAGTGGGGCACCTGAAGATTCACAAAAACCCCGGTCTTATCGTTGGGTTGATGGGCTGTCTGGTGGGCATAAAAGGCAACCCGAAACTTGAGCGTGCTTTCCCCCAGGTAGATGTCTTCCTGTCTCCATCAGACCCGACCGCGCTACTGAATCGAATCACTGATCGGAATGAGATTCAAAATGAGCGCGCGGTCGTCGCGCGTCGCCATGCCGCGCAGGACGGCGAGTTAATCCTACCCCTATCGCAGCGCGGACGGCTGGTCAGCACGCACGTCCCGGTAGTTTACGGTTGTTCTCATGCTTGCACGTTTTGCATAATCCCGTTCCGTCGGGGAGTCGAACGCTCGCGGCCAGTCGGTCAAATCGCTGCCGAGATGCGCTCGCTGGCAGCACAGGGCGTGAAAGAGATTACTTTGCTAGGACAAATTGTCGACCGATATGGCTGCGATGTGGAGGGAGGCCCCGACCTCGCGCAGCTTTTACGAGTGGTACATGAGACGCCTGGTCTCGAACGCATCCGCTTTTTGACCTCGCACCCCAAATACATGAGCGATGAACTTCTGCGCACGGTTGCCGCGCTGCCAGCGGTATGTGAACACATTGAAGTGCCGGTGCAGTCCGGCAACAATACAGTGCTGCAGAACATGCGCCGCGATTACACCGTGGAACAATATCGCAGCCTGATTCGGCGTATCCGCGAGTATATGCCGGACGGGTCAATAGCCTGCGATGTCATCGTGGGCTTTCCTGGCGAGAGTGAAGCACAGTATCAGGACACCTACGATTTGCTGGCCGATCTCAAGCTGGATAAGATACACATATCCAAATACTCGCCGCGGCCGGGAACCCTTTCCAGTCGTCGCATGGTGGATAATGTGCCCGCGGATGAGAAAGAGCGCCGGCGTGCAGATTTAGATGATTTGCAGTCAGGGATTGTGGCCGACATTAACAATCGCTTGCTTGGAGAGTGCGTGCAGGTTCTGGTCGAGGACTTTCATCGGGGCAAGTGGCGGGGACGCACGCGCACCAACAAACTGGTGTTCTTCGAGGACGAACGCGACCGCACGGGTCAACTCGTTGATGTGGAAATTACCTGGGCTGGGCCGTGGTGGCTGCGAGGCCGGCTGCCCGGCGCACTCCTGGCTGCCGCGCCGCTGATAGCCGCCAGGAGTGCTTGAACTTCCTACGCTTTTGGTGGAGGTTTGCCACCACTCGGGAAGCGGTAAATAATGCGCCCTCGGGTCAGGTCATATGGCGAAACTTCGACCTTCACGCGGTCGCCCAGCAGAATACGTATGTAATAACGGCGCATTTTTCCAGAGAGATACGCCAGAAGCTTGTGTCCATTTTCGAGCTCGACACGAAACTGAGTGCCGGGCAAGGCCTCGGTGACCTTGCCCTCCATTTCAATCTTTTCTTCTCGTTCCGCCATTTGTAGCGTTCCTCGTGTGCTGCCGATCAGCACGGGCCGCGCAGCGTGTCCCCGTATTTTGGCACCCTATTCGAGCGTTTGACGCTTACGGCGAATGCGGCGGATGGCTTTCTTCTTCTCGATACGGCGCACTTCGCTTTTTGAAACAAACCAACGTTTCTGTCGAACAGTCGCTAACCGCCCGCTTCGCATAACTTTCTTACGGAAGCGCCGCAGCAGTTCCTCGGGAGATTCGTTTGGCTTGATCGTCACCTTGGTCAGATCAATCACCCCCTTTTCACTGCGGATGTTGCCCGTCAGTCTCGTCTCCGGCCGCCAATATGTCAGTGTCTATCTCGTCATTTTCTTCGGGTGTTTCTGATGTCACCGCACCTTCGGCGTTGTCTTGCATTGCAGGTTCGGCCACGCCAGGCTGTTTATGCTCTCCGGCCAGATCTTGCAAACTCAGCCCCACGCGCTGTCGATCCACATCCAAAGTGACCACACGTACCATAAGCTCGCCGCCCTGGGCGATTTCCAGGCCGTATTCATCGGGGATTTCACTGCTATGCAATAGTCCCTCAATGCCATTGCCCAGATCTATAAAAGCTCCAAAGTGCAGCACGCGTGTTACGTGTCCCACTCTCGTTTCTCCTGGCACGATCCAGTCCTCCGCTGAATCCCAGGGGCTGGGCAGGAGCTGCTTGATACTCAAACCAATGCGCTTGCGATTACGGTCGATTTTGATTACCATGACATCGACCTCATCGCCGGGTTTCACTGCATGACTAGGGTGCTCAACTTGCTTCCATGCAATCTCGGAAACATGCACGAGGCCATCCGCCTTACCAAGATCCACGAAGGCACCGAACTCGCGCACACTACTGACCGTTCCACGCAGTACTTGGCCTTCGTGTAATTCCGATAGCAGCTCTTCTTTTTTCTTTTCACGCGAAGCGCGCTGTGCCGCCCGTTGCGAAAGCACCAATCGGTGGCGCATCCGGTCAACTTCTATCACCCGCACGGTGATTTCTTGGCCAACCGTTTGCTCTAGCACGTTCCTGCGGTCGCCTTCCGGTATGCTGCGACTAATACCTTCAACATGTGAGGCGGGCACAAAACCGGGCAGACCCTGAAATGAGACAATGATGCCGCCCCGATTAGAACTCTCAACAGTGCCTGTGAAGATTTCTCCGGAACCCATGAGTTCCTCGGCATCCAGCCACGCTTGATGCTGGCGCGCCTGAGAGATCGAGAGGATGGGGGGCTTTGTACCGTGTCCCTGTTCCGTTACCAGCACTTCGATCTCATCTCCGGCGGTGAATTCCTGCAGCTCCTTGCCTGCGCGCTCTAGGTCTGCTAAGGGTACCAAACCTTCGCGTTTCAAGCCAAGATCCACTAAGATGCCTTCTGAACGAGCGTAAATGACGGTGCCGTGCAGCACTTCCCCATGCGCTGGCAACACCACATCCATATAGTCCTCCAGCATGGTGGCGAAGTCTTCTGTCGGCGGGTTGGTGGTTGATGTTTCTTTCATCACTTCTCGTTTTAAAATAAAACCGGCACCTTCAGATGATGCTGGCGCCGACACGCACTGAGTATTGGGGGTGCGGACTGTTACCGCATGGTTACCTTAACCCAATGTTTTTCCACTCAACACAACCCGGCCCTTAGAAATCGGCGGTCCGCTGGATACCCTACTGATGTGCACAGGCACCACCATCCAGTTCTACTATTCACTCTTTAGCATAGCGACCGCGGAAAAAAAACCGCTGCGGTCACGCAACCCCACTCTCCGCCCCCGAGAGTTGAGGCTGGCATTATACCTCTGCCTGGTTAAGTCGTCAAACCACATTACTGCGATCAGGGTTGGGTCGCAAATGTTAGTTGGACCACACTTGTTTCTGGCGGCACTATCAGCCATCCACCATCTGTTTTAGTGTCGGTAGGGCCAGAGAGGGCAACAGGATCCACCGGCAATTTCCAGTGGAATCCGCCGGGTGGCGTCGCACCTGATAGGGTCAGAGTAAGCGTGCCGTTCCAACCCGCTTCTGTCTGTGTTAGTTCGTTTTCGATGCGCATATCTAGCGCGCCGAAGTGCGTGGGTGTGCGCTCCAGCACTATGGTGCGACCGTCGGCTAACCACCAATCGGGAACGCCCCTGAGCAATTCCAGGGCATCTCCCCGCTCAGAGAGCAGCATTTCGCGCACCAGAGTGACGTAACTGGCGGCTGCCCAGGCATGGGGCATATCGCCCCCGGAAAAGCTTCCATTGGCGGGATTGACCTGCTCGGCCCAGGCGTATGTTCCCGGTATGGTTTGATGCTGCAGAGTCCAGCCCAGAATCTGGTGGAGCACATCTGTGCGGCCGAGTCGCAGGTAAGCGTGGGCGAGTTCAAGACCGCCGTAAGGCCAGAACTGGCCACCCAGATGTCGGAAGCCGCCATTGTCCGGTTGCAGCCAGAGGCGATGATAAATATCAAATGAGCGAGCTAGCAGGTCGGTATCTCTAGACAACACCTCTGTTGGCCAGAGTGCAGGCACCGTACCGCGCGCCATTGCCGAATCTGTTGTGTTTTCCACTGCTCCTGGGATAAAGGCGGGCTTCGGTCCCATAACTGCGGTGATCGAGCCCAAAATGGCGGCACGCAGTGCATCGGCCTCGGATTGCATCCAGGCGGAGTCGGCGCTCTCACCGAGCACAGACGCGATGGAGGCTGCATGCTCCAGTCCGGCTAATCCCCAGAAATCGTCCCAGTAGTGGTGCCACTCGTTCGGGCCAAGGTCCTCCGCACTCTTGCTAGGAGGCAGCAGGCCGCGCGTAGCGCTACTGGCAGCGGCTGTGCTGGCCCGCAAATGAGATATATATTGTGCGGCTGAGCGCAACTCAGGATACCATGCGCGCAATTGTGTTTCGTCGTCGCTAAAGAGGTAATATGCGTTCGCCAGAAAAATGGCTTGTCCCTGCGAATCCCATTCGTCATCCTGCCATGGAACGTTCTCGCCCCTGATGGGAGGCACCCGTCCGTCAGGCTCCTGAGATGCAAGCGCGGCGGCTACGGTGGCGCGTACGCTTTCACCGTGTCCGAATTGCAGCAGCGCAAGCCCTGAGTATGCGGCGTCGCGCATCCAGACGGCGTCATGAGCGAGTGGACCAGGATGGGGGCCGTCCGGGTCAAGCGCTAGCAGCAGATAGCTGAGCGATGCGTCGACGCCAGCCTCCACGGACTTGTCGGGAAGCGTCATTTTCACTACGCTGGTTGTCTCTTGCCATAGCTGGGTGGTCTCTTGTAAGCGTTCATCAATGGGGATTTCTACGGTCGGAAAGTTAGCGCCCGGAGTGCTGGGAAAGGCAAAGTGAAACTCGGTGGATTGGCCCGGCTTAAGGTCAATAGGATATGCCCACACGGCGACGCCATCCGCCGCGGTAGCACCGGTCACGCGCTGGTCGGGAGGTACCGCTCCGCGCAATGCTGCAGTCATGGATTCCGGCAGCAGTCCCGCTCCGGTTTCGCTGGCCGGAGTTGCGGCGGCCATGAAGGGTGCGTCGTTGATCCACAATCGGCGTCCGCGCTGGGAACGGATGGTGCAAATCGGCGCGGATGTCTGATTGATGGCAAAAGGTCGTGTCGCAAGCATCAAGGTTTGGCGGTGCAGCTCGGAGCCCGTGTTTTTCACCGTTATTTTCCAGCGGATAGCTGAGTGCTTGCCATCGCCAAAGAGGGTATTTCGTACTGACATGTCGAGGGCTTCCCATTCCCACTGTGGAATGGGAAGCCGGCTGTTAGCCAATGAGAAGTGCACATCTTCCGAGCTCGCTGCGGCCAGGCTGCCCGTATCAGGATCGTAGAGCCAGGCTTCCACCCTGGGTGCTGTAGCCCATGGAGCCACTGCGCCATCTGAAGAGACCAATGCCTCGTCGGCGGTATCCAGGTTTCCGGTCATTGTCCAGGCAAACGGTTTTGAGGTTGCCCATGCGGGCATGGGCCAGTCGGGGTGGTTGCTGGCCTGCCATTCTATGTATTGCGCTCCGGTCATGACTGCTCGGGGCTCCGCCCCGAGGCGCACCGGTTGCTTGATACCGCCGAAACCGCCTCGGTCGAAGATACGGAACGCGAGCTGGAGTTCCTCCCCCTCTCTACCGTAATGCAGAATGTCCACTAGCGTGGCCTGTGTCCCGAGGTTGTCCCAGCTCCCCACGGGTTTGCCGTTTATCCACAGCGTTGCGGAATCATCGATTCTACCTAGACCAAGAAACACGGTAGGCCAATCGGGCACGGTGATGATCGTACGGTACCAGGCCGCCCCATCGTATGTCAGCCCGCTATCCTCCCACGGGGATCCTGGCGCGATTTCCGCCCATTCATCCGTAATCGCTCCAGTTGAGTGCCAGTCTTCGGCTATGCCGATGTTGTCCGGGTCAGTGTGGAAGTACCAGCCGGTATTGAGCTCAAGCGAGTGTGCATCTGCTGCTTCGCACTGCGGAGGGATTTTGCTTGATGGAAATAGGCCGGGGTCCGTGCAGCCGGCCAGGAGCAGAAATGCGCCGCTTAGCACATCCCGTATTGTTGTCAGTTTTCGTACCGGCTGGTACGGTGATTGCGCGCGGCGCGGGTGCGTGGGTTCACTCATCAGTCTTGCCCACACGTTTCCGGTGGGAGACCTAATTGATTGTGACCGGAATTGCGTCGGAGAGGAAGTGCCAGTTGTCGGCCGGGGGGGTCGTGGCGCCGCAATTGGTGGAGGTGTCCAGACAAATAGCCATACGCAAATCATACGTGGCAGCGGCTGGAATTTCAATGTGGTCTCGCCAGAAGTATTCGGTGCCTGATGCAACCTTATCGGCATCGCCATTACCGTTGAAAAAGCGGAAGATGTAAGGGTTAGCGTACACCCCCCAAGCGCCGAATTTCTGGTCGCTGCCGCTCGAATTGCTTATTCTCAGATTCACCCAGATGGACTCATTCACGGTGTAGATAGCGGCGCAGCTGCTGCCGGCGGCGCATATTTTCTCAGCCGAAAAGTGGGTGCCCGTAATGGGGCTGCCATCCGGGGTGACTGGAGAAAGTCTAGAATCGCTGATGGTCACCGGAATTGCCTCCGAAAGAATGAACCAGTTAATGGCAGGCGCTTTCGATGCCAAGCAATTCGCGGCGTTATCGAGACAAATACCCATCTGCAAATGGTGCACACCGGGATTGAGAATACTTACGGAATCTCTCCAACTATATTCGGTGTTTGAGCCAATTTTGTCGGCAGCGCGGTCTCCGTTGAAAATATAGAGAAAGTTCGGGTAAAGGTTGGTGTGGACGCCCCAACCGCCGAAACCAACATCTGAGCTGCTCGAATTCATAACCCTCATGTTGACATAGAATGGGTCTCCGACGAGGAAGCGGGGTCCGGATATGCCTGGAACGAACAAGGCCTCCACGCTAAATAATTTGCCGGAAATCGCGGTGCTGGAGTTTGCTGCGAGAGCCTCTGAAGTTGCTGTCGGGGCCGCTGACGCCGTGCCGGTCGCCGCCGGAGTGGCACTCGCGGCCGGGGTGGCAGTGGCTGGGGCATTCACGACAGGGATGTTGGCCGCGTCGGCATGCACCGATGACCATAGCGCCGAAATCCAGACGCGAGTGCGCGCGCCATACGCTATCTGATACCATAGTCCATCTGAGGATTTTCCGGTGACCGGAGCGATGTAACCGGCCGGCTCGCTACCGAGAATCGCGTATTCTGCACCCGGCCCGGCGCGCAGGAATACGCCGTCTGTGAGTTCAAGTGTGATTTCCCCGGAGGGAAACTGATCTGCCGACTGGGTGGGGGTGTGATCTGCGGTCTGTGTGGATGTACGTGTGGGAACAACCGGCGTTTCAGTATCAGCCACGCTGGCAGTACTCTCGGTTGTGGGTGTCGGCGTAGGTGGCGGCAATGCGGTTTTGGAGGGCTGCTGCGCCGCTGAATAAAACTCATTAAGCGCGTATCTGATTGCCGTAACCCCGCCCGCTGCGAGGCCGATAATCAGCACTGTAATTAGTATTGTTATTAAAGGAGTTTCTCTCAACCGCTTAATCGCCATTACTCTACTCCGGAGATTTGCACAGTTTTGTTGAACCTGGTCATGCTAGTATATCACCGGTTACGAATGAGTACCCGCAAAGCTGCTGTAGTGGTATTGAATGCGCCCTTGACGCAAGCCGAGGGTATCCTTTCCTCCAGCCATTTGTCCGGCTGGGCTCTGGAAAGTCCAATTGAAAGTCCACGAACTGCCTTTTCCGCGCACGTGATCAATGGCGAAAGTACCCGCCGGAAGTAATTCGTGTAATAGTCTCTGGTACCATGCGCGGATAGCCTGAATCCCTAGAATCATGCGCTGTGCATTCACGTGGCCAGCATTCTCGTGGTATAGACTGACGAGCAGGTCGATGTCTCGATTGTTGAGCGCATCCACATAATGCTGCAGCGGGTCGTTCGTTTCACTAGGTGGCATCGGTGCCGGGGCAGGCACAGTGGGCTCCGCCTCGACCAGAGGCCACTGGAAGGCAGCCACGGCATCCCAGAGGTCATGGTGGCCAGAGCTGGTGGACCAGTCCCAGGAATAGGTGTTCGCGGCTGACAGGTCCAGTTCACGCGCCTTCTGATAAAAACGGCGCTGGTCTTCTGCTGTCGCCACCCATCCTCCGGCCCCGTACGCAGAACCGGTGGGTATCACTGGCCGAGCGTGACCGACCAGTCGCGTGTCGGCAAACTCGCCCACACAGCGCTGCAATTGATCGCCGGGGTTGTGCGCCTGTTCCCAGTACACTTGCGGCATGTTGAAATCGCATTTCTCTAGGAATGCCGCCCATGGTAATTCTCGATGGTAGGTCGGAAAGCGATACGAGCTCAGGGCTATAAGGTGATTGGGTAATGCTTGGCGCAACTCGGTCATGAAGAGGCGAGCAGCTACGTCTTTGCCACGCCATTTATATTCGTGTTCTGCGTCGATGACGTAGCCATCCAGTTGGAGTTCTCTCGTGCGGGCGATGGCCACACGGGCCTCCCCGGACGGGTCGCTGCCCTTCACGTAGTGCCAGCCCCAAACCTGTATACCACGGTTTTTTAGTGCCTGGCTAACCGCGGGTACAAGGTCGTTGTTGTTGCGGTCGTAGCCGAAAGGATATCGCGTGTCGGCAATCTTAATCAACACATGCGTCAGTTGCGCGGCGACAGCCTTACTTGCGATGGCCTCCGGGTTGCCGCCCTCACAGTTCAGAATGCGCCAGATGAAAAATCCTTTGCCCTCAAGTGCCATCGAATCCTCGCAATGGGTGCTAAAATGAGTGCTGCTCGCAGGTGGAGAAGCAATAAGTGTGCCTGAATACAGCAAATTCTCTCTGACATGAAATTCAAGACTTTCACTGAAAAGCTGCCGGAGACGCTTGCTCGTCGGGACCGTCTTTTGGTAGAGCGGGCATACGCATTTGCGGAAGAGGCTCATTTTGGGCAGATACGGGCTTCGGGGGGCCCGTATATTGAACACAGCGTGGCTGTGGCGCATATTTTGGCCGAACTCGGTCTGCCGCCAGCGGCTCTTGCGGCCGCACTGTTGCACGACGTGGTCGAAGATTCCACCATCTCTGTCGCAGTACTGAAAAAGCAGTTTGGCGCGGAGGTGGCAGTGCTGGTGGATGGCGTGACTAATCTGACCAAGCAGGTGCTGCGCGTGGAGCAAACTGGGGCCACTGCCGACAGCACGGATGATGCTTCCAGTGACTCTGAGATTATGTCCAAGTATCAAGCGGAGACAATCCGTAAAACTTTTCTCGCAATGGCCGACGATGTGCGCGTGGTGCTGATAAAACTCGCCGATAGATTGCACAACATGCGCACACTGTCGTTCTTGCCGGTACAGAAGCAGCGCCGCATTGCGCGGGAGACCTTGGATATTTTCGCTCCACTGGCTAATCGGCTGGGTATTTGGCAGGTCAAATGGGAGTTGGAGGACCTCGGTTTTCGTTATGTGGAACCGAAGCGGTACAAAGAAATCGCTACGGCGATAAACCGAGGTCGTATAGAGCGCGAAAAGAGCATTGGATTCATCGTGATGCGTCTACAGAAAGAACTGCACGAGGACGGTCTTCTCACCGAGGTGACCGGCCGCCCAAAACACATTTATTCGATCTGGAGAAAAATGCGCCGTAAAGACGTCCCGTTCGAGCAAGTCTATGACATACGGGCAGTACGGGTGCTGGTCAAGTACCGGGAGGAGGGTACGCCGCAACATTCAAAAGATAGCGACCGCCGCGAGAAACAGGCGATCGCGGATTGTTACCTAGCGCTCGGTCTAGTGCATCAGATCTGGAGCCCGATACCCGGTGAATTTGACGATTACGTCGCTACCCCGAAAGACAACTTCTATCAATCTCTCCACACCGCTGTTGTTGACGATGACGGCGACACGCTTGAAGTACAGATCCGTAGTGAGACCATGCACGAGAGTGCCGAATATGGCATCGCGGCGCACTGGCGCTACAAAGAGGATGGTCGCAAACAGGACAAATCCTTTGATCGGCGTATTGAGTGGCTGCGTTCAATGATGGACTGGCGGCAAGATGTTACCGATGGCCATGAATTCGTGGATGCGCTCAAGTCTGATCTGTTCCCGGACCTGGTGTTCGCCTTCACCCCACGCGGCGACATTATCGATCTACCCGCTGGTGCAACCCCTGTGGATTTCGCCTACCATATCCACACTGCGGTCGGCGAGCGCTGTCGAGGTGCGAAAGTAAATGGGAGGCTGGTCTCTCTCAACACCAAACTTGATTCAGGGGATCAGGTTGAAATACTGACTTCCAGAAGGGGCGGTCCCAGTCGCGACTGGCTGAATGCGGATCTCGGATATGTGCGCTCCGCGCGCGCTAGAGAGAAAATCCGCGGCTGGTTCAAGAAACAGGCCCACCAAGAGAACACTTCCACGGGCCGCAGTATTATCGACCGTGAAGTCAAACGGCTGAACATCAGAGGGCTTTCTATGGATGCAACCGCGGAGATGTTCGGTCATGCTAAAGTGGATGATTTTCTCGCTGCTGTGGGCTGTGGAGACATCCACGGACAAACGGTGATTAACCGAATGGTGGCTTGGCTACGTAGTCAATCGGAGGAGAACGCCGAATCACTGCCACCGCCGGATACTAAACCTGCCCGCCAGATTCAGTCTGATGAAGTTAATATATACGGCACACGAGGGCTTCTCACGCAACTCGGGCGCTGCTGCAATCCGGTGCCGGGGGATGAAATTGTCGGCTACACGACGCGTGGGCGCGGTGTGACAATCCATAGAAACGACTGCCCGAACGTACTAAGCGTGCGCGAGTCGGAGCGCCTAATTACCGTGACTTGGGGTATGAAACCGGCCAAGATCTACCCGGTCTCAGTGCATATTGTAGCCTTTGATCGAGAAGGGCTGATGAGGGATATATCCACTATTGTGGCGCACGAACACGTTAATATGAGTGCGGTATCTATGCTGCCCGGCCAGGGATATGAGGTGGACTTGAATGTTACACTGGAGGTTTCCGACCTTACCCAATTGAGCAAGGTACTCAACCGCGTGGAGCAATTGACCAACGTCACTCAGGTACGGCGGCTGCAGCCGGGTTGAGTGTTGCCCACGCTGTACAGTGTTTGAGCTCAGGCGGCGCCGCGCACAAGGGCGTCGGTCATGCGTGCGACGCGCGCCATAGCGCGCACATCATGCACGCGCACCATGTCTGCGCCACGGGTTATTCCGACGGCGACGGCGGCAGCTGTGCCCTCCAACCGGTCCTCGAGGGGTAAATCGAGCGTGTATCCGATGAATGACTTTCGCGACGGCCCAATCAACAATGGGTACCCAAGTTCTTTGAATGTGCCTAATTCGTTCAGTAACCGCCGGTTTTGTTCCACTGTCTTGCCGAAACCGATGCCGGGGTCTAGGATTATCTTTTCGTCCGGGATGTCGGCCGCGTGCGCAAGCGCGATTGACTCTTCTAGCTCGCGACGTATGTCGCCGAGCAGCACGTCGTATTCGCTGCCCACATAACGAGCGCCTAGGCGTTCATTGGCACTCGTCTCCTCGCTGCGGCTGCGGTTGTGCATCAAGATGAGGGCAGCACCGTGCTCCGCAACTACGGTGGCGAGCTGACTGTCGCGTTTCAAGCCCCAGACGTCATTGACAATGGACGCGCCGGCATCTAGAGCGCTCTGAGCCACAGCCGCCTTGCTTGTATCTACCGAGATGGGTACGTCCACGGCGTCTGCCAGAGCCTCTATCACTGGCGTTACCCGCCGCAATTCCTGCTCTGCCGCTACGGGTTCGGCTCCGGGACGGGCGCTCTCTCCGCCTACGTCGAGCAGGTGTGCGCCGTCAGCGACGAATTGCTTTCCCACTCTAACTGCTGTCCGCACCGGATCATCTTCTGAACCCAATCCATCTCCGGAGAAGGAATCGGGCGTTGCATTAATTACGCCCATGACATATGTTTGGTCTCCCCATTGAAAAAAATCAGGAAAGCGTATGGTACCTTTTGCTTTCACATTTGGGTGCATGAAAGGTGTATGTGTTTTGGCAGTGCGCTCATCCGGAGGCAGGCGCGGGATCAGTGGTGTTATTCTGTGCGGTGCCGTGCTCTACAGCTGCTGCCACAAAGGCTGCAAACAGCGGATGAGGCCGATTAGGGCGCGAGAGAAATTCGGGGTGGAATTGGCTGCCCAGCATGAAGGGATGGTCCTCTATTTCAGCGATCTCAACCAGACGGTTATCGGGAGAGATTCCGGAAAACACCATCCCGTTTGCTGAGAGAACCTCGCGATAGTCGTTGTTAAACTCAAAACGATGGCGGTGCCGTTCCGAGACCGGGGAACCATTCGTGATCCCATATGCCGCTGACGCTCGAGTGCCAGGCACAAGCTTGCATGGATAAACTCCCAACCTCATTGTTCCGCCCATCTCGCTGATATCACGCTGGTCGGGCATCAGGTCAATGATGGGATGCTCGGTCTCGCTGTTGAATTCAGTCGAGTGGACGTTCTCCGAGCCCAGCACCGCGCGTGCTAACTCGATGCACATCACCTGCATACCCAGACACAGCCCAAGGTAGGGAACTCGCTGTCGGCGCGCCCATTGGGCTGCCAGCACTTTGCCCTCGACGCCGCGCTCGCCGAACCCACCCGGTACCACGATGCCATTACACTCTTGCAGCCTTTCGGCGTAATCGCCCGTTTCCAGTTCCATGGAGTGCACCCATACGATTTCGACTTCGCGGCCGTGGGCGAACCCGGCGTGGCGCAGAGCTTCTTTCACGCTGATGTAAGCGTCCTCGAGCTCGATGTATTTGCCCACCAGGGCGATGCGCACTGGTTCTCCGGGCTGACGCACTGCCTCAATGACGGCCTGCCAGTTCGACCAATCCACATCGTGGCATCTGTCCTGCAAATGTAACCGCTCGACGATATAATTGCCAAGGTTGCGTTCCTCCAACAGCAATGGTACCTCGTAGGTCACCTTCGTTGTAGTCACTGGGATGACGGCCTCTTCCGGTACGTCGCAGAACAGGGCAATCTTCGCGCACAGGTCCTGCTGAATTGGGTAATCGGCTCGGGCCACAATAACGTCCGGGGATATACCGATAGAGCGCAGCTCACGCACCGAGTGTTGCGTCGGTTTTGTCTTCAATTCACCGGTGGCGCCAATGTGTGGCAGCCAGGTGACGTGTACATAAAGAGTGTTCTCGCGCCCGAGGTCGTTGCGCATCTGGCGCAGCGCTTCCAGAAAAGGCAGGCTCTCGATATCCCCGATTGTGCCGCCTACTTCCACGATTATCACCTCGGCTCCTGTGGCGGTGGGGACTTGCTGGATGTGGCGTTTGATTTCGTTGGTGATGTGCGGGATGACTTGAATGGTTCCGCCAAGGTAATCGCCACGGCGCTCCGCCGCAATGATGTCGGAATAAAGTTGCCCGGTGGTTACGTTGCAGACCTGCTGCAGATTGATGTCGATGAACCGCTCATAATGGCCCAGGTCTAAATCGGTCTCCGCACCGTCGTTAGTGACGAAAACCTCGCCATGCTGGTAAGGAGACATGGTGCCCGGGTCGACGTTCAGATAAGGATCCAGCTTCTGCACTGAAATGGTCAAGCCTCTTTCCTTAAGCATGCGACCCATGGCTGCTGCCACAATGCCCTTTCCGACTGAACTGACCACTCCACCAGTGACGAAAATGTATTTCGTCATTTAACGCTTATCTGACCCCGATAACGGCAGTGGGCAGGGCGGTTGAACGACCGCCCTGCCCACTGATTGATTCTTCGAAAAGCCGCCCTCACGTGATCAATTGGCCTTATCACTCTATAGTGACACTGGTGGACTCTACCACATTACGTCGCCGGGGCATAAATGAGTCAGTTTACGCAATGTACTGCACCAAAGTCTCAACTAGAATCTTCCAGCAGTGCTTCAATCTTACTGGTGTACATAGCAGTTGAGCCGGCGCCGACTACGCGATCAACCTCTTTGCCATCCTTGACAAAAAGCATGGTGGGTATTCCCTGAACGCCGAATTTCGTCGCCCACTGCGAATTCTCGTCAGTGTTTACTTTGGCGATGGTGACCCTGCCTGCGTATTCCGTCGCGAGGTCGTCCAGTATGGGTGCGACCATTCGACATGGACCGCACCAGGGTGCCCAGAAATCCACTATCACCGGAGTGCTGGCTTGTAACACTTCCTGTTCAAAACCATCGTCATCTACTTCAATTGGTACTGTCACTTTCTATGAGATCTCCTTTGCGTTGCGAACCGGATGGCAACAGGGTTGGTTTTAAGATGCGCATGCGGGCAGGCCAACGACCTGTATCAACAACTGGCTCATGTGAATCCGGAGCGGGGTGCCATGGTTGTGCGCTGCGCGGATCCTGATGGTTGACTTCTCTGTGCAAACGTGGACAACATCCTCTTAGCGCGTGCTTCTCCGCAGCTGAGGCAGGTCAGCTTGGAATCTGCCATGGTAAAAGGTAAGCGACGCTCAAATTGTGCGCCGCAATCCGCACAGCGATATTCGTATACTGGCATCAGTGCAAACTACCAATCTTAATCCCAGGGTAGTATACGCCATATGTTTAATAATGTCGATGATGCGCGTCAATTTCTGAGGGATTTGTAACAATATCGCTTGGGTGTGAGGACGTGCTGGTTCAACGAGCGAGTTTGAGCAGCATGAGCAGCGCGCCGATGAGAGAGAAAGGAGCGACCAACCCGACTAGTGTGTTCAGAGCGTGGTTTTCGCCCCGCGTGATCAGGCGTCCGACCATGTGCATGCTGTCCATTGAACCAAACAGCCCACCCAGGGCGATGCCCCACAGGATTGTCCCTACCCAGCCGCCAACGGCCGTACGGATGTCCGGCCAGAAATTGGCGGTCATCAGCGCGCCTACCAGCCCGACAACGATGCCCATGAACTGGTTCAGGCGCAGCCCAGGCCGGTTCATG
>CAUZCX010000004.1:0-52392 GCA_963578565.1 Anaerolineae bacterium | reverse complement strand
ATCTTCTAGCCGAGCAGGTGCATGCCAGTGGAGTGCTGGCTGTGGTGGCGGCCGGATTGATGATTGGCAACAGCGGGCGGCGCTATGGTATGAGCCATACCACCCGTGTTGTGCTCATTCACATCTGGGAATTTCTGGCGTTTCTGGCGAACTCCTTTGTTTTCTTGCTAATCGGGCTGCAGGTTGATCTTGAAAAACTGGCCGACGGCGTGTGGCTGTTGGTGGCTGCTATTGTGGTGACGTTGCTCGCGCGCATGGTCACGGTTTTCGGTCTTAGCCCGTTGCTCAATCTTTTTTCCAGCAATCGTACGCCCCCGGCTTGGCAGGCCGTGATGGTTTGGGGAGGCCTGCGCGGCGGTATTGCGCTGGCGCTAGCGCTTACCCTCCCGGCGACGCTTTTCGGACATAGCCAGGTGCTAGTGATGACCTTCGGCGTCGTGCTGTTTACACTCGGTGTGCAGGCCACGACCATGCCGATGGTGCTGCGGCGCCTAGGTCTGCTGCGCCGCGGCGCAAACCCGCTGGAATACGAGCGGCGGCGGGCGCGCCTGGCGGCTGCTCGCGCGGCCGAACAATATCTGCAGTCTCAATTCAAGCAGGGGTTGCTCACGCGCGAAAACTACGACTTAGTGTTGCCCCCGCTGCACGCGGAGATAGAGCAATTCTCTGGCGCGGTGCGCGAGGCGCTCACCGCTTTGCCTGATATTAGCGATGATGAGTTGGAGGCCACTCAGCTTGAGATCCTGGAGACCAAGCGAGATATGTTCAGGGTACTCCGGCATGACGGTGTGGTGAGCACCGAGGTCTTTCGCGAACTTACTGCAGAGATTGACGCGCTGATTTCTGGACGCTAGGCCCACAATCGCTCTGCGCGGAGGTTCAATCCGTGTTCATGTCCTTGAGCGCTTCCACCATCTCCATCACAAACGCGCTGCACGCGTTCACCGGGTCGTCCGCCCTTTGCGCCACGTTGATCAACTTGCTGCCCACAATCACACCATCGGCCAGCTGGCCGACCTTCTGCGCGTGCGCCGGAGTGCTGATGCCAAAACCCACTGCGAGTGGAAGGCTGATATGACGGCGCGCGCGAGCTACGAAATCGCTCAGGCTGCTCGGGAGTTTGGTGCGGGCGCCGGTCACACCGGTTAACGAGACTAGGTAAACAAAACCAGTGGCCTTTTGGCCCACCAGCTTTATGCGCGCCTCAGTGCTGGTGGGCGCGAGTAGATAGGAGAGTGCCAACCCGTGCTGGCAGCAACCGCCTTCCAGGGCAGTTGCCTCTTCTGGTGGCAAGTCCGGAATGATTACACCGTTGGCCCCGGCCGCTGCCGCCGCGCGCGCGAAGCGCGCCTCCCCGTACGTAAGTACCGGGTTGTAATAACCCATCAACATCAGCGGGATACCAACCCCCTGCGCGCGCAGATCACGTACTGCCTGCAGGCAGCGCTCCATTGTCATGCCATTCTCTAGGGCAACCTGGGTGCTGTGTTGGATGGTGGGTCCATCGGCCAACGGGTCTGAAAAAGGCATTCCCAGCTCCATCAAATCTGCGCCCGCTTTGGCACAAACCTGTATGATGTCAAGCGAAGTCTGATAATCTGGATATCCTAGGGTGAAATAAGGCATAAACGCCGGGTGGCCATAGCCGAATGCACGTGTAACCTGTGCTACTGGTGTGTTCAAAGCTGGGGACCTGTCTGTATCGGCGGCGATGGTCATGAAGGGATATCCAACTCACTCAGCACGGTGTCTAGGTCTTTGTCTCCGCGCCCCGACAGGTTTACTACGATGATGCTTTCCGGGCTCATGCTAGGGGCCCGTTTAATTGCTTCGGCTACCGCGTGGGCTGATTCAAGAGCCGGGATAATACCCTCCTGTTCGCAGAGCAATTGAAAGGCGTGAAGCGCTTCTTGGTCGCTGGCATAGGTATAGGATGCGCGCTTTAGTTCGCGCAGACGGGTGTGCTCGGGGCCGACTGCAGCATAATCCAGACCCGCGCTTACGCTGTGAGTAAGCGCAATCTGACCGTCGGGGTCCTGCAGCACATAAGTGTAGCACCCGTGCAATACGCCTGGACGTCCGACGCTGGGGTCGGCAAACCGAGCTGCGTGCTGCCCTCCTGGGATGCCTAGACCGCCCGCCTCCACGCCGATCAGTTCTAAATCTTCCTCGGCGATGAATTCATGGAAAATGCCGATGGCGTTCGAGCCGCCGCCCACGCACGCAATGATTGTCTGCGGCAGCGTGCCCTCGGCTGCCATGATTTGGTCGCGCGTTTCGCGCCCGATGGTGGCCTGAAAATCGCGAACCATGGTTGGGTACGGATGTGGACCGAGCGCCGAACCGAGTAAGTAATATGTGTCGTCTACATTGGTCACCCATTCGCGGATGGCTTCATTGATAGCATCTTTCAACGTACGCGAACCGCTTTCCACGGCTTCTATTTCTGCTCCCAGCAATCGCATGCGCGCTACATTGGGAGCCTGACGCTCCATATCAACCGTACCCATATATACCATGCACCGCAGCCCGAGCAGCGCGCATGCAGTCGCCGTGGCCACGCCGTGCTGTCCGGCCCCGGTCTCCGCGATAATCTTGGCTTTGCCCATGCGCTTTGCCAGCAATGCTTGCCCAAGCGCGTTGTTGATTTTGTGCGCACCGGAGTGCGCAAGGTCCTCCCTTTTCAAGTATATTTTCGCGCCGCCGCAGTGTGCGCTTAGTCGGGCGGCAAAGCTCAGTGGTGTCGGACGGCCTACGTAGGTTGCAAGGAGATGCTGTAATTCATCCTGAAAAGATGCTTCGTCTCGGGCGCTGACATAGGCGCGCTCCAATTCTCCAAGCGCGGGCATGAGCACCTCGGGTACGAATTGACCACCGTAATCGCCGAATTTTCTCGGCAGTGTAGCACTAGTTTCCATGTCACCTCCTGCTCATTGTATGCTTCCGCTGCTTTATAAAATTCTGTTCAGCAGCGGCAAGTGCATTGGAGATAAAGGCGCGTATTTTGTACGCGTCTTTTATTCCCGGAGCGCTTTCGACTCCTGAGGCTACATCTACGCCCCAGGGGTGCACATGCCTGATGGCTGCTTCCACGTTATCAGGCGTCAGGCCTCCTGCTAGAAGTACACGTGTGCTTCGAGCGACTGCGGCGGCAGTTTCCCAGTCCGCGATTTGGCCGCTGCCACCATATTTGCCTTCGATGTACGCATCTAGTAAGCACAAATCTGGCAGGGAAGCTGGCAAGGATGTTTGACCGAGCCTATATGCCTTGAATGCGCGCGCACCGAGCGCATTCAGCACCTGCGGCGATTCGTCGCCGTGTAGTTGTGCCAACTGCAGGCCCATATCTTTCATCGTTTCGCGGATGGCGCGCGCCGAGCTATTCACAAATATGCCCACTAGGACCGGAGGTTTGGCTAGTGCATGCAAGGCCTCTACAACCCTTAGCGCCTGTTCGGAGCTAACGTAACGGGGGCTGGGTGGATAGAAATTCAGACCTATGTGTGTAGCACCAAGAGATGCTGCTAGGAGCGCATCCTCTGGGCCTGTCAATCCGCAGATCTTGATTTTCATCCTGTCTCTTCTTTGCTTGAGTCCATTTGCGCGAATTCACGTACTTTGGAGCACACGTCCCCTGAGGTGACAAGTCCTTCTCCAATCAGCACTGCGTCCACTGTGAGTGCTGCTAGTGTCTGTATGTCAGCACGTGTCTGTATACCGCTTTCAGATACAAGGCAGATTTTTGGAGGCACATATGGTCGCAGGGCGACGGTCACATCTAAGGAGGTCTCGAACGTGTGCAGATTGCGATTGTTAATGCCGATGACATCTGCTCCAGCCGATAGCGCCACATCTATTTCCGAAGCTGTGTGTACTTCTACCAGCGCGGTGATCTGTAGCTCCGCTGCGGCTGAAAGCAAGTCTGCTAGTTGCGCGGGTACCAGCATGGCTACAATCAAGAGCGCCGCACTGGCACCGGCAGCGCGAGCTTGCAGCAGTTGGTAACGGTCGAAGATGAAATCTTTGCGTAGTAACGGTATCATCAACTCTAATCCGGCAATTGCGCTCAGATGGTCGAGCGAGCCGCCGAAGAAGTGTTCGTCAGTCAGCACAGAAATTGCCGCGGCTCCGTTGGCCGCGTAGGCTTCTGCGAGTTTCAATGGGTTGAAATCTGCACAAAGTATCCCTTTGCTGGGTGAACGCTGCTTAACTTCAGCTATCAATCTCGGGCATGGGTAAACCTGATTACGTACGGCGGCTCGGAAATCAGGTGGCGGCGGGGTCGCTGCCACTTCTTGCTCCAACGTCAGAGCGGGCAGTGACTGGGATGCGCTTGCTACCTCTTCACGCTTACGCACTAGAATGTCCGCCAGAATAGTCATATTTAGGCTGCCATCTTCTGGCTGGTTTCAGCGAGCTCCTCCAGTTTTCTTAGAGCTGCACCACTCTCTAGGGCAGCGCGTGCTTCACCAAGAGCGGCAGCGATGTCACCGTCTTCAGTGGCCATCGCTGCCGCTGCGTTGAGCAGCACTGTATTTGTCCGCACGTCGCCGCTGTTGCCGGAGAGAAGGCTGAGCATCATTTCTAGATTTCGATCCACAGATCCGCCTGTCATAGGCTCATGCTTCGTGCTCTGGAGGCCGAGCTCCTGCGGGTGTAGCTCGAAGGTGTGCACGCTGCCGTCCAGCTGTAGGTGGCTTATACGGTTCGGGCCTGTTGTTGTCAATTCGTCTAGACCGTCGTGGCTGTGGATTACCATAGCAGCCCGGCTTCCCAGTTCGCCCAGTACTCGGGCTAGTGGCTCTGTCAACTCCGGATCGTAGACTCCGGTTAACTGATGGGTAGCGCCGGCCGGATTAGTGAGCGGACCGAGTATGTTGAAAATGGTGCGTTGTTTCAATTCACGGCGTGGGCCTATGGCGTGCTTCATAGCCGGATGGAAGCGGGGAGCGAACATGAAACCGATGCCGATGTCCTCGATACAGGTTGCCACCTGGACCGGAGTAAGCTCAAGGGACACACCAGCCGCTTCCAAGACATCTGCGCTGCCGCACTTGCTGCTGGCAGCCCGGTTACCATGCTTTGCGACCCTATGTCCGCTGGCGGCAATCACAAGAGCGGCCGTGGTAGAAATGTTGAAGCTGTGTGATCCATCGCCGCCGGTGCCGACAATGTCTATCAGCTCGCTATTTGAATCTGAAAGTGTCACCCTCACAGCGTGAGCGCGCATTGCGCGTGCGCTGCCGGTTATTTCATCCTCGGTCTCACCCTTCATGCGCAGGGCCACCAGATATGCGCCAATCTGTGCCGGGGTCGCATCGCCCGACATAATCTGGTTCATCACTGCTTCGGCCTCCGCCTGACTAAGACTTTCGTGGTTCATCAACTTGGACAGGGTGTTAATGATCATGGTTTTCTCCTGATTCAGTTCCCTTATGCGAGTACATGGAAAGGAAATTGCGGAGCAGCGTTTTGCCAGCCTCGGTGAGAATGCTCTCCGGGTGAAACTGTACCCCGTAGATCGGGTATTCACAGTGCCGCATGCCCATCAGCACACCGTCGTTTGCGCGTGCCTGCATTTGCAGACATGCTGGCAGTGGCTCGGAGACAATTAACGAATGGTAGCGGGTGGCCGTGAATGGATTGGATATGCCCTGGAACAGGTCGGTTCCGCTGTGATGGATGGTGGACGTCTTCCCGTGCATCAGGTCTGGCGCACGCTCTATCCTTCCGCCGAAGACTGCGCCAATAGCCTGATGTCCGAGGCAAACGCCTAGGGTTGGGATTGTCGGCCCTAGTTCGCGGATGGCTGCGAGCGAGACGCCGCTATCACTGGGCACACCGGGGCCGGGAGAGATCAGCAGGTGCGTGGGCGCGAGCGCTTTCAGGTCTGCCACCGTGATACTGTCGTTGCGGAAAACGAGTAGATCAGCGCCCATTTCACCGAGGTATTGCACCAGGTTGTATGTGAAGCTGTCGTAATTGTCGATAACCGCTATCATGGCTCCCTTCCCGGTCTGGCATGATAGCCCTCCGCCTGTTCGATTGCTAGCGCCACTGCCTGTGCTTTGCTGAGCGTTTCCGCATATTCATTGGCAGGGTCGGAGTCGGCCACAATACCCGCCCCTGCTTGCGCGCTGACTGAATTTCCCTGCATGTAGAGCGTGCGCAGAGTGATGCAGGTGTCCATCGATCCATCGAAACTGACGTATCCGACCACCCCGGCATATGGTCCGCGGGGATTGCCCTCCAGCTCGGCGATAATCTCCATGGCACGTACTTTGGGAGCGCCGCTCACCGTTCCGGCCGGGAAGGTGGCCGCCAGCAGGTCAAATGCATCTAGCCCCGAGCGCAGGTCACCCTCCACCTGGCTGACGATGTGCATGACATGGCTGTAGCGTTCTACCACCATCATGTCGGTGACCTCAACAGAACCGTACTCACATACGCGCCCGAGGTCATTGCGTGCTAGGTCTACCAGCATGACGTGCTCAGCGCGCTCTTTGGCGTCGGAGAGCAGCTCCGCAGCCAGTGATTCGTCCTGCTCCACCGTAGCGGCGCGTGGTCGCGTGCCTGCAATCGGGCGCAAGATGGCACGCCTGGCTTCCATGCGTACGTGCACTTCTGGGGATGCGCCAATAAGGAAAAGAGGTTCCGGAGTAAGGTTGCCAAAATCGAAAAAGAACATATATGGCGAGGGGTTAAGCCGGCGCAGTGCGCGGTATATCGAGAACGGGCTGGCTTTAGTCTGGCGCGTGAATTTCTGCGAGAGCACCACCTGAAAGACGTCCCCGGCCGCGATGTGTTCTTTGGCGCATTGGACCATGGCCTCGAACTGCGGCTGTGTGTGCGAACGCTGGGTCTTGGTGTCAGTCACGGCGACGGGCTGCGTGACTGGGGTCGGACTGTTTAACCTGGCCTCGATGGCAGCTAGGCGCTTGCGGGCAGTTTCTTCTTCCACCGGCGAATTACCGGTTGGGTGCGCAATTGCCAGCAGTTGGCCACGGGTATGGTCGAAAGCAAGCAATGTATCACAGAGCAAGAAGATGCCATCGGGTAAATCGTGCAATTGTAGTTCAAGCGTTGGCTCAAAAAAGCGCACCGCATCGTAGCTCAGGTATCCCACCAGGCCGCCAACCAGTCTCGGCAGCCCGGGAAGCGGTTCCGAGCGGTGCGGCGCCAGAGCTGCGCGCAGAACCTGGAAAGGGTCTCCGCTGTGTGTTTCTATTACGTCCAGCGCGGGACCGGAGTGACGGGCGACTTGCTCCCCACGCACCACAAAGGCTGCGCGTGGCTGCAGCCCGATGAATGAATATCGTGCCACGTGTTCCCCGCCTGTCACGCTTTCTAGCAAGAACGAAGGCCCGCCGGCAGCCAACTTAAGATAGGTGGAGACCGGTGTGTCCAAGTCGGCGACGATTTCACGCGTGATTGGGCGCAGGCAGGGCGCCCGCGGCTCACTTTCCGTTTCTCTCAGCACTGATGCTGTTTCCCAGTGATCATTACACACTCATCTCTCCTACATGACGCAAACGCTCACATCTCGTCAGCATGGGACGAGAGTGTACTCCCGCGGTGCCATCTGAATTATACCGGCCCAAAAAAAAGCGTCACCATCAGACGACGGGGGGCAGCAGCCAGTCTCACTCATTTGCTGCAATCAGCTCCAACTTTCGGGCGCGCGACCATCGCTTGATGGCCGCCTCGCGCTGCATAGCGGCGGAGCGAGTGAGGTGGCTCTCGGAGAACACTAGCTGCATCGGGCAGCGCGACCGAGTGTAGCGCCCGCCACGGCCGGCGCTGTGGTCTGCGACGCGGCGCTGTAAATCTGTCGTCCAACCTGTGTATAGGCTGCCGTCGCTGCAGTGCAGTATGTAAACGTATGTACAGGTTGCTTTCTGCGTCATAGTTAGGTGGGCAGCAGCAGATGCACCAGCAGTCGGAATGGTGGACCGATTATCATCCCGAGCAGATCGAAGTGAAATATCGAGCCTGCCACGATTAGCAGCATGAGCAGCAGCGGTCCCTGCCGCTCGAAGCGAGCTACGCTGATGGCCCATTCGGGCGGCAGTAGGCCAACCGCCACTCGGTAGCCGTCAAGTGGCGCTATGGGTAGCAGGTTGAAGATCATTAGCAGCAAGTTATACTGGATGAAAACCATGGTGAAATAGGTCATAAAATTGGTGGAAATGAGACCGAGCCGTAACGGGAAGGAAGCCAGATATGCCATCAGCAGATTGGAAAGCGGACCAGCGGCGGCCACCAGCGCCATCCCAGTGCGCGCATCTGTACGGAAGTAACGTGGATCGGTATAAACAGGCTTGCCCCATCCGAATCCGGCTATGAGAAACATGATCGAACCAAAAGGGTCAAGATGTTTGCGCGGGTCAAGTGTCAGCCGTCCCTGCGAGCGCGGCGTCGGGTCCCCCAACCAGTTGGCCGTCAGAGCGTGCGCGAACTCGTGTACGCTGATGGCCATAACCAAGATTATGATCCGCGATATATAGGTGAGAGGGTCTGAACCGCCGGTGAACATACTGTAGTGTCCGCAAGTGACGGGATTATACCAGTCGGTGGTGCGTTATAATCGAATGGCGGTGACCATGGATCTCAGTGTAGAACTCAAACTTGACCAGTGCGTGCGCCTGCGCAAACCGCATCCGTGCGGGAGTTATGAATGGCGCGTGGTGCGCTTAGGCGCAGATATCGGCCTGAAGTGCGAGAACTGCGGGCGCCGTTTGCTTCTGCCGCGGAGGATGCTGGCCAAGCGGATGAAAAAAATTTTGGATGAAGGGTCGGCAAGTTGAGCGCTAGGGTGACCATCTTGTTGTCAGACACTGGCGGCGGTCACCGGGCTGTGGCAGTGTCTGTGCGCGCGGAATTGTTGATGCTCCAGGCAGATCTGCAGGTTGAGTTGGTAGATGGGTTAATGCAATATGCGCCTTATCCGATCAATCGGTTTCCCGATTGGTATGCGCCCATCATTGCGCATGGGAAAGCACTGTGGCGGCACGGCTACGCGCTCAGTGATGGCCGCCGCCGAGTGCGAGCGCTCAATTATGCTGCACGTCCCTATGTGCGCTCGGCTGTGCGTAGATTGCTGCAGGCGCATCCCGCCGATGTTTTGGTGAGTGTGCATCCGTTGCTGGTCGGTCTGGTACTGGACGAGCTGGGAGAAGGCCACTCATCGTTTGTAACTGTCGTGAGTGACCTGGCATCCGCGCACGCATGGTGGTTCGACCGCCGCGCTGCTCTAACGCTGGTGCCGACGTGCGCGTTGCGTGCACGTGCGTTAGCCTTTGGTCTTGTACCCGAGCGGGTGCGCATATGCGGTCTTCCTGTGGCTGGTGCTTTCTGTCGCGGTTCGTTTGACAAGGCTGCTGCCCGTCGGAAATTAGGCTGGAAATCGGGACAATTTACGGCATTGCTTCTCGGTGGTAGCGAGGGTATGCCTCCTTTGGAGGTGATTGCGAGGACGCTGTCCGCCCACGCTATACAAATGCAGTTGGCAATTGTCTGTGGCCGTAACGCGCGCCTGCGGGCGCAGTTAGATTCGTTACATTGGCCGTTTCCCACACATATGTATGGCTTTGTGGAAAACATGGCGGAGATGATGATCGCAGCCGATGTGGTGGTCACCAAAGCGGGGCCATCCACGGTGATGGAGGCGCTCAACTGCGGACGGCCCTTGTTGCTCAGCGGCGCGATTCCGGGGCAGGAAGAGGGCAACGTGCGCATGGTGGTTGAAGGCGGAGCCGGTTGGTGGACGCCGCGCTCGAAACAGGTTCTTGAGCGGCTGTGCGCGCTGCGAGATTCTGGGGGGCGTGAACTCGAAACTGCGACTATGGTCGCGCGGAAAATGGCCACTCCGGGGGCCGCGCGGGCGGTGGCGTCCGAATTAATCGCGCTGCTAAATGACCCGGTGATTGCATGACCACTTTGGCGGCTGCTCCGAGCTTGGAAGAATGCCTCCGGCCAGTGGACGTGCGGCGAGACCTACTCGGTATCGCTCAGCTTGTGGAGCTTTGTTTCGGCGACCGGCTTGATGAGAGCGGGCGCGCCGCAATTCGTGAGATGCGCGCGCTGAGCTGTGCCGGCCCATTATTATGGCTGCTTCCGCTATTCGCAGGTAGTGGTTCTGCATGGCCATATGGCTATGTCTATACCCATTCCGGCCGTGTTGTCGGCAACGTGGGCGCGCAGCCCGCGGACAGCGGACAGGATGCTTGGCTGCTCGCGAATGTGGCTGTGCACCCCGGATGGCGTCGCAAGGGAATTGCCCGGCAACTGGTGTTGGCTGCGGTGGCGCGCGCGGCTCATCAGGGGGCCAACCGTGTTATGCTTCAGGTGGATACCGACAACCGTGACGCGATTAGGCTTTATGAGCAACTCGGTTTTGAGACGCTCACAGTTCGCACTACGTGGAGGCGCAGCCAGACTCGGCTGCCCAATGCGATAGCGATGCCTGCGGGTATAGAACTGCAGCCGGCGCTGCGCAGCGAATGGCAGCTGGAACAAGCACTGCTGCAGCAATTCCGTCCGCATGGATTGACGTGGACTGCGCCTCTGGAGGTGCACCATATGCGGCCCTCCCTCGGGCGCAGCCTCGGCCACTTTTTCAGTGGGCGTCGCGAAGAACGCTGGCTGGCGTTTCGGTCTGGTGAGGCTGTCGGATGGTTGTATGTGCTCTTGAGTGCCGGCACGGCTGATCAGATTCGCTGGATTGTCACCCCACAATGGAGTGGCACGGTTGATGAGGTGCTGTTGGTGCACGGCCTGCGCCGGCTTGGCCATCGCGGCTGCGATGTATGGGTGGAACATCCTGATGGCCAAGCGGCCTCGCTGCTGCAGCAGCATAGTTTTAAGCTCGCGCGCACGTTGCGCTGGATGGAGCTGGATCTCTCGAGCCGGGAATGATCCGTCGGTGTTAGAATCTCCCCTTGGGGCTGTGTGTTGGCGAAGATCTACTGCGCGGATAGAATCAAATTGGGGTATACGCATCTGCGTTCACACGATGGCTTGGATTTGATGAGTATGTCATATGGAATATCGGGACTACTATAAAACGCTGGGCGTTCCGCGCTCTGCGAGCAACCAAGAGATTAAGAAAGCCTATCGCAATCTGGCGCGCAAAAATCACCCGGATTTGAATCCGAACGACAAAGCCGCCGATCAGAAACTGAAGGCTATCAACGAGGCCTACGAGGTACTCGGCGACGCGGAAAAACGGGCAAAATATGACCAGCTGGGATCCAGCTGGCATCACCATCAGGCGCGCGGCGGGCGCACGGGTGGCTTCGATTGGTCAAACTGGTCCACTGGCGGGCAGCCCGGTGTAGGCGGAGTGAACTACGGTGACCTCTTCGGGCAGGGTGGCGCCGGTGGATTCTCCGATTTTTTCAATACGGTTTTCGGTGCGGCTGGTTCGGCTGGCGGCTCGCCTGGGGTGCATAGGCCAGCACCGAAGCCACTTACACAAGAGGTGAGCATTACTCTGGCGGAGGCTGCGCGGGGGACCACGCGCAGATTGATGAAAAGCAAGCGTACGCTGGATGTGAAAATCCCGCCCGGTGCGAAGTCGGGCACGCGCGTGCGCATTGCGGGCGAGGGTCCGCGCGGGCCCGATGGCCGCCCTGGTGATCTTTATTTGAAGGTGCGTGTGCAGCTGGACAAACGCTTCGAGCGGCGCGGAGACAACCTGTATTTGAAGCTCCCGGTGGATTTGTTTGTCGCTGTACTCGGCGGAGAAGTCACCGTACCCACGCTGAGCGGAAACGTCTCACTCTCGGTGCCGCCCGGTAGCCAGGGTGGGCAGACCATGCGGCTCCGCGGTAAAGGCATGCCCAATCTTACGAAACCCAGTAAGAGCGGCGACCTTTATGTGCGCCTAAAGCTGCGGGTACCTGTGAAATTGTCGCCGCAGGAACAACGGATGTGGGAGCAGCTGGCGCAGCTGCACAAAGGCTAGATTTTCAGGTGTATCCCAATCGTAAGAACATACGCAGCTGCCTGCCTGCAGGCATAATAACCCTTGCGATGGCTGGCACGGGCTGTACTTTCAACCCGGATGCACTGACCACTTTGTTAGGCATGGCTCCTACGGCCGTGGCTTCCGCCGCGCCCCAGCTGATCGAAACATCCGTTGCGTCCGCGCCGTCCCCGACGTTGCCTGTCCCTACCGTGATAGCTGAGCCGACGCTGACTCCCGTCACTGCTTCGGTCCCAGACCAGTTTTCCATTGTGGCCGCCGAGCAAGCCGTGCTGGTGGAGCTGTATGAGACAGTCAATCCCGCAGTGGTGGCTATTACGGTGCGCTACGGGCAGGACAGCATTGGTCAAGGCACCGGATTTTTGGTGGACTATGAGGGGCATATCGTTACCAATTATCATGTGGTTGCCAGCGGAGGCGAAATTGAAATCGCTTTTTTTGGAGGCGAGCGAGTGCGCGCGGAATTGCTTGGCGGTGACGCGACCACCGATATCGCAGTGCTACAACCCGCCCGGATTCCCACGGATGTCTCTCCGGTGGTGCTGGCCGATTCAGAGCTAGTGCAGGTGGGGCAACGCGTAGTGGCTATCGGAAGCCCGTTTGGGCTGCAGGGTACTTTGACCAGTGGCATAGTGAGCGGGTTGGGGCGTACGCTAGCCTCGGGCTCATTTCCAGGCCTGGCAGGCATTGGTAGAGGCGGTTTCTCTACGCCTGATGTCATTCAGACCGATGCGGCCATCAACCCGGGCAACTCGGGTGGGCCGCTCATCAACCTTGATGGCGAGGTCATAGGTATGAACAAAGCCATCTACTCGGAGAGCGGATTAAATTCTGGGGTGGGCTTTGCCATCGCCGCGAACACAGTGCGGCGTTTGCTGCCGGACCTGATTGAGAAAGGCGAATATCAGCATCCGTATCTCGGCATCCGCAGCCTGGAGGCGTTTTCGCTGGATGAGATGGAAATGGTAGGGTTACCACAGCAAGGCGGGGTGTACGTTGTCTGCGTGGACGCGAGCGGTCCGGCGGAAGCGGCAGGGCTGCGCGGCGGGAGCCCGCCGCAGAGCTGCGAGGGCCTTGAGCCGGGCGGGGACGTAATTGTGGCCATTGACCGTCGACCTGTGCATGATTTCTCCGAATTGCTCAGTTACCTCGTCCATCACACCCGTGCCGGGCAAATTGTTGAGCTTACCGTTTTGCGTGAGGGTGCTCATCTGGAGTTCCACATCACGCTTGAGCCGAGACCTTGAATATTGTGGCTCTGGCACTGAGCATATCTAATGCTGCTCTATGATCACGCGGCTTCAACGCTATCACAAGTCGCTGTTGCTGGCCGCGTTTGGGCCGCCCTCGAGCTTTTTGTTTCGCTACACGCATGAACTTTCGGGTGGGCAGCGCCAACGGGTAGCCATTGCACGCGCACTGGTGATTGAGCCAGCGTTCGTGGTTGCCGATGAGCCGGTATTCATGCTAGATGTCTCCATTCGCACAGGCGTGATGTATCTGGGCAAGATTGTGGAAATCGGGCCGACCGAGCAGATTCTGCAGCATCCGCCGTTGGCGGATGTTGGCGGGGAAGTGCTGGCGGTTTGTTATATGACCGAGCGGTTGTGATACAATAGCGCGGAAATGGGCCGTGGTGCAACTGGCAGCACAGCGGACTTTGGATCCGTCGATCCTGGTTCGAGTCCAGGCGGCCCAGCAGGATACCTTTCACTTCTGTATCATTGATTGTGAACGACGACCCCCCGAGTATTAACACAACTTCCAGACGAAAAACTATTGGCGCGTGCCTAGCTTGCAGTTGTCGGGTTATGGCCGGGCCGTTGGGATCGCACTGATGAGCACTGTGCCAGTGATCCTAGCTGCCGGAAAAGGTCTGCGCATGTGTTCAAGCGTGCCAAAAGTGCTGCACACTCTGGCTGGCAGGCCGTTGATTGAATACGCGCTTGAGCTGGGACAGAAAATCAGCGAAGAGCCCGCGTTGGTGGTGATAGGCCATGGCGCGGAAGCAGTGCGTAAACTGGTGGCAAAGCGTGCCCGCCTGGTTCTGCAAGCAGAGCAGCTAGGTACTGGTCATGCGCTGCTGCAAGCAGTGGCACAATTGCGCGACAAGGAGGATCGCGTGCTGGTGTGGGCTGCGGATATGCCCCTTTTGAGCGCGACTACGCTTGAAGCGGTGGTAGCGCGGCAGCGCGAGCACGACGGGCCGATTTCCATCGTCACGGCTGTTTCCGGGCACCAGCGCGGGTTTGGACGGCTGATTCGTTCCGAGGACGGCGCCGTGCAGGCCGTGGTGGAGCAAACCGATGCTACTGAGGAGCAGCGGTCCATCCGCGAGCTGAACGTGGGTGTTTATTGTTTCGACGTGGCCTGGCTCCGGGAGGAACTTTCGCGGCTGCAACTCTCTGACTCCGGCGAATATTATCTGACTAATCTGGTGGCAGCGGCGGTGACGCAGGGCCGTTCTGTAGGTGCTGTGTTTGTGGGTGACCCAGCGGAAATAATAGGCATCAACACGCGCGTACATCTGGCCGAGGCCGAGACGGTGTTGCGCGATCGCATTAATCGCGGCTGGATGGAGCACGGGGTGAAAATGCTCGATCCGTCCAACACTTACATCGCAGCGAGTGTGCGTATCGGCACTGACACCATCGTGATGCCCAATACGCATTTGCAGGGTGAGACCAGTGTGGGCTCCGGTTGTACAATCGGACCAAACAGCGTTGTGCGCGACTCCGTCATAGCCGATGGATGCCGGGTTGAATGCTCGGTGCTGGAAGAGGTCACGCTGGAGGAGGATGTGGATGTCGGGCCTTTTGCCCACCTGCGCGCCGGTGCTCATCTGGCACGCGGGGTGCACGTGGGCAATTTCGGTGAGGTGAAGAACGCCTACCTCGGCCCGGAGGTAAAGATGGGACATTTCTGCTACGTGGGCGATGCGACCGTGGGTGCACGCACTAACATCGGAGCGGGTACGGTTACGTGTAACTACGGCATGGACAAAGCGAAGCACCGTACCGAGATCGGCGAGGATGTTTTCATAGGGAGCGACACGATGATGGTCGCGCCGGTCTGCATCGGCGCACGTGCTCGTACTGGCGCAGGCGCGGTGGTAACCAAGGATGTGCCCGCAGATAGCACTGCTGTGGGCGTGCCCGCGCGCGTAATCATGCGGGCGAGTACTCCGGGAGGCAGTGACGATGACCGTTAATCTTGTTGGCCTGGCCGGGCTGCTGCTCGCGAACGCCTTTTTGGCCGCGACGAGGATGCTCTTCGCGAATGTTTCTGCCAGTGGATTGGAGCAAAGCGGCGAAAACGGCGATACCGGCGCGCGACTGGTGCGGCTGCTGCTGGAGGACCCCACTCGGCTGCAGGTGACATTGCGCCTGCTGCGGACGTTTACACGCGTGCTTTTTACGGGCGGGCTCGCATGGCTGCTGTTGCCGGAGCTGCAGAGTGCTGGCGCGCTATTGGTTACCCTACTGGCAGTTGCGCTCACGCTGGCTCTGTTGGTTGTGGGTGAGCTGCTGCCGCAATCTCTAGTGATGGGCGCGCCCATGCTCTGGGCAGCGCGGTTCGCCCCGGTCATGGTCGCTCTGAACTGGTTGTGTGCGCCGTTCACGCGCCTGCTGGAATGGACGGCCATCCGCCTTGGGGTTCCGCTCAGCGAACGCGATCGTTTGCTCGTCACACCGGATGAAATTAAGGATCTGGTTGATGCCGGTGAAGAGGGAGGATCTATCGAGCAGGACGAGCGCCAGATGATTTACTCGGTCTTTCAGTTCAGTGACACCCTGGTGCGCGAGGTGATGATTCCGCGCATCGATGTGCTAACGCTGGATGTGGAAACGCCTTTAGCGGAAGCGCACGCGGCGGTTGTGGAAAACGGCTTCAGCCGAATACCGGTTCACGAATTTTCGGTCGATCACGTCATCGGGCTGCTGTACGCCAAAGACCTGCTCACTGCGCGGGTGTCCGGGGAGGATGATCCTGTTCTACGTGATATTTTGCGTGCTCCGTTCTTCGTTCCAGAGACCAAAAAAATCGATGCGCTCCTTCCCGAGTTGCAGGCGCAGCGAATGCATATGGCCATTGTGGTTGATGAATATGGCGGCATGGCCGGTGTTGTCACGTTGGAAGATCTGGTGGAGGAGCTCATCGGTGAGGTGCAGGACGAATATGACCCGGAGGAAGAAGTGCACTTCCGGCAAATCGGCAAGCATGAATATATGGTGCACGGCCGCATGGACATTGACGATCTGAACCGCAAACTGCAAATCGAAATTGACAGTGGAGAGGCGGATACTCTGGCCGGGTTTATCTTCGGGAAGCTTGGGCGCGTGCCGGATATAGGCGAGCGCTTGGAAATTAATGGGCTACAGTTGGAGGTGCAGCAGGTGATCGAGCGCCAGATTCGATGGGTGCGCATGCTGCGCCGTAGTGAGATTACCGCGCATCAAAGCGCAAGCGAAGATGCATAAAAGCCAGCAAGCCTAATAATTTGTATTCCCTCAGGCCCAGAGTTGTGTATATTCACGACACACTTGCGCTCGAGGATGTCTATCTCTCCGAAGCCTGTCTACCTTTGGTTGTGGAGCGCGAGGACATCGAAGTCCTTGGTGATCCACGCTTGCTGGAGTTTGACTCTGACGGTCACATCGTCTCGCCTTTTCTCTCCTGATGAGTCACCGCACGTGACAAGCAGATATCTAGATGGTGGCAAGGTCAGTCTGCGCGAGAAGCTTTCGGATGGTTTCTACTCCGTAAACCTGAAATAGCCATGGCTTCCCGGGCTCCACGAACGATCTGAATGGTATAATCCGCGGATGGCGCGCGCGCGGGCCATCCGCACCGAAACGATTGTCCTCCGGCAGCAGGTCTTCGGCGAAGCCGACCGGCTGCTGACGCTGCTGACGCCCGACCGTGGCAAATTGCGGGCAATTGCCAAAGGCGTGCGCCGTCTCTCCAGCCGCAAAGCCGGCCACCTTGATCTCTTCATGCGCGCTCAAGTGCTGCTGGCCATAGGTCGTAATCTCGACATCATCACCGAGGCGCAGACCCTAGACTCCTATCGTGCTCTGCGCGGGGATTTGCTTCGTTCCAGCTATGCGAGCTACTGTGTGGAATTGCTCGACAGTTTTACCCCAGAAGGGGAAACAAACCATGAAATCTACTGGCTGTTGGCCGACATTCTGTCGCGGCTTAGCGACAGCGACAATCTGGCACTGACCGCGCGTCATTACGAGCTGCACCTTCTGGAACTGGTGGGCTTCAGACCGGAGTTGGAACGTTGCCTGGGCAAAGGTGAGTCGGTGCAGCCTGAAGACCAGTATTTTGACCCGCTGGCGGGTGGGGTTCTTTGCCCGCGCTGTGGCAGCCAGCGCAGCGGCTCTCGGCCGATTAGCGTGGACGTTCTCAGGCTTATGCGGTTCCTGCAGCGCAGTCCCTATGCGGCCTTGGAGAACCTGCGAGTACGCCGCAATATTGCTGTCGAACTGGAACGTACGCAGCTGCACTACATCACCGTGCAACTGGATAAGCAATTAAAATCGGTGGAATTTCTGGAGCGTGTACGTCACAGTAGCATTAACGCTCCGGCCAAAACCAGCGGTGTGCCTACGCCGGTGAGAGCGGTAACTTCCGCTCGGCAAACCGCTCCGGTAGCGGAATGACATCTCCGCTCAGTTTTCAGGGCGCTATTCTGGCGTTGGAGCGTTTCTGGAGCGAAAACGGCTGCCTTATCTGGCAACCTTATAATCAGCAGGTCGGTGCCGGGACTATGAACCCGGCCACTGCCCTGCGGGTGCTTGGGCCGGAGCCCTGGAGCGTGGCTTATGTGGAGCCATCAATCCGCCCTGATGATGGTCGCTACGGTGAAAACCCTAACCGCTTGCAGCAGCACTATCAGTATCAGGTTATCTTGCAGCCTGATCCTGGCGATCCACAGGAACTTTATCTGCGTTCGCTCGTCGCGCTGGGTATCGACCCTGCCTTACATGACATCCGATTTGTGGAAGACAACTGGGAGCAGCCCGCGATTGGCGCGTGGGGCCTTGGTTGGGAGGTATGGCTGGACGGGCAGGAAATTACACAGTTCACCTATTTTCAGCAGGTAGGCGGCGTGATACTTGACCCTGTGGCTGTTGAACTCACTTACGGGCTGGAGCGCATCGTGATTGCATTGCAGCGCGTCAGAGGTTTCCGCGAAGTTTGGTGGACGGACGGCATAACGTATGCTGATGTCAACCTTCAGGCCGAGCAGGAGTACAGTCGGTACTACTTTGAAGTGGCGGACGCGGAGCGGATGCGCTCACTCTATGACCTGTATCAGGCCGAGGCTGCAACTGCGCTGCAAGCTGGCCTGCTGCTGCCCGCCTATGACTATGCGCTCAAGTGCTCGCATACCTTTAATGTGCTCGACACGCGTGGCGTTCTAGGTGTCACCGAGCGGGCGCGCTTTTTCCGAGACATGCGTGGGCTGGTGCGGCAGGTTGCGGAAGGATATGTCGAGCAGCGACGTGAGATGGGATTCCCGCTGCTGGCTGGGGAACAGGCCGAGCCGCCCACCATAATTGTGCAGGATGTGCCGCAGCCGTCGTCCGAACCGCAGCCATATCTGCTGGAAATCGGGGTAGAGGAGCTGCCGGCCGGGGATCTCACTAGCGCACTCGCGCAATTGAGGGAGCAGGTTCCCACCGCGCTTGCTAATAATCGCGTGCCGCACGGCGAGATTCGTGTCTGGGGCACTCCGCGGCGTCTCGCTGTGCTAATTGAGGAGCTACCGCCCCGTCAACAGCCAGCCGAAAAGGTGGTCCGTGGGCCATCGGTACGTCACGCTTTCGATGCCGAGGGCAACCCGACTCGCGCCGCGCAAGGCTTCGCGCGCAGTCAGGGAGTAGCGATTTCCGAACTTGAACGCCGTGACATGGGGGGCGGAGAATACGTAGTCGCGACTGTGCGCGAACAAGGTCGACCATTGTCCAATGTGCTAGCTGAGATTGTACCCACCATTTTGGATAGCTTGCATTTCAAACGCAGCATGCGCTGGCTGCCGGGCGAAGATTCGGTGGAATTCTCGCGCCCGATACGCTGGCTACTCTCGCTTCTGGGCAGCGATACGTTGCCTTTCGCGTACGCGGGACTGGTGGCCGGGAGAGAGACGCGTGCTCTGCGCTCGGTGGCTGGGCAGGCGCTAGTTGTACCCGCGGCGGGCGCCTATTTGGCACTTCTGGCGGAGCACCGCGTGGTGATCGATCCGGCGCAACGGCGTGAGCGTATCATGGCTGATGCACAGCGGTTGGCAGCTGCGGTGGGAGGCGAAATCCCGGATGACCCTGAACTGCTGAGCGAAATCGCGAATATGGTTGAGTGCCCCAGCGCATTTCTGGGTGAATTTGAGTCTGACTTTCTGAGGCTTCCACAGCCGGTGCTCCTCGCCGTGATGAAGAAACAACAGCGTTATTTTCCGGTGGTCAAGGATGGCAACCTTATGCCTCATTTTGTTGGGGTGCGCAACGGCGCGTCCGAGAATATTGAACTGGTCATTGAGGGCAATGAGAACGTCATCCGCGCGCGCTTCGCTGATGCCAGCTATTTTGTTCGTCAGGACAGTGAGCGCGCGTTGACGGATTTCCGCGTCGAACTTGGCCGACTTGCCTTTCAGGAGGAGTTGGGTTCCATGCTGGAAAAATCCGAACGCATTGAGAAATTGACCGGAAAAATGGCGGTGCTGCTCGGGCTGGATTCGAGTGAGCGCGAGACTGCGCTGCGCGCCGCGCACCTAGCAAAAGCCGACCTTGCCACAGGCATGGTGGTGGAGATGACAATGCTTCAGGGAGTGATGGGGCGCGAGTATGCATTGATGGCCGGAGAACCTGCCGAGGTGGCGCAAGCCCTTGAGGAGCATTATTGGCCTTTGGGCGCGGATGGGCAATTGCCGGAGGGGATGGCAGGGCTGGCGGTCGGGCTCGCTGATCGTCTGGATTCGCTCATTGGCCTGTTTGCCGTCGGTCTCGCGCCCACCGGCTCGGCCGACCCATTCGGACAGCGCCGTGCTGCTCTGGGGATAGTGCAGATGATGCTTGGACGTGAGCTGGATTTTGACGTGCTCGCCGGTCTGCAGGCCGCCGCAGCGCTGCAGCCAGTGGCTGCAGCGGCCGCCGTGGAGCAGGCGGCAGATTTTCTCGTCCGGCGCTTGCGCGGTGTTTTACGCGAGCATGGTTATCGCCCAGATGTGGTGGAGGCGTCTCTGGCAGTTCAGGGCGGAAACCCGTGGCGTGCACAGCAAGCTGCGGAGCAACTGAGAGCATGGGTGGCACGTGCCGACTGGCAGTCCACGCTGGATGCCTTCGCGCGCTGTGTCCGTATCCTTCCGGATGACGGGCCTGCGGCCGCGCCCGAACCCTACCTTTTCGCCGACGATGCGGAGCGCGAACTGTGGGAGGCAGTGCAGGCTGCACAATCCGCTCTCAGCTCTCAATCTGCTCAACCGTGCGTGGACGATTTTTTGTCCGCTTTCACGCATACCATTCCGGCCATCACGCGTTTTTTCGATGGGGTGCTGGTTATGGACGAGAACGCTGCCGTGCGCGCCAACAGGCTGACGCTCTTGGGCGGTGTGGCTGCGCTCGCGGGCAGGACTGTGGACCTTTCCAAATTGGATGGGTTTTAAGGGAAGAGCCGTGGTCCTGTGCTAAGCCGTAGCAGCTTTCCATTAATCAACTGTTTTTCAATGGCGACGTATAGTGTTCGTACTCAAATTTGAGTGAGATGAATTCCACCGAGGAGATAAAAGCGCGCGTTGACATCGTCGAGGTTATTGGCGAGACGGTCAAACTGCGCCGCACTGGCAGCGCACACACCGGCTTGTGTCCCTTCCACGATAACAAAAACACACCCGCCTTTGTGGTGTGGCCGGACACCGGCAGTTGGAAGTGCTTCGGCGCATGTAATGATGGCGGGGACGTCTTCAGCTTCGTGATGAAAAAGGAAGGATGGGACTTTCGCGAGACGCTGCAATACCTCGCCCGCCGTGCCGGCGTGGAACTAACCACGCCTAGTCCGCAACAAGAGCAGCAGCGCAAGGAACGCGCTCGACTATTGCAACTGCTTACCATGGTCAGCGAGTATTATCGGCAGCTGCTGCGGGAGAACCCCGCCGCTAAGGCGGCGCGCGATCATCTGGAGGGACGTGGCATCTCGGAGGAAAGCTGGGATGCCTTCGGACTCGGATACGCGTTGCCTGCGTGGGACGCGCTTCGCAAACACTGCGCTGGGCAGGGCTACTCTGACAATGATCTGGTGGCAGCCGGGCTGTTGGTGAAAAAGGAAGACGGCAAAACCTTCGACCGGTTCCGTCACCGCATTATGCTGCCCATCAGTGAGCAGCGTGGGCAAGTGGTAGGCTTTGGCGCGCGCATTGTGAACGCCGATGACATGCCCAAATTCATGAACTCACCCCAGACTGATTTTTTCGACAAGGGAGCGCTGCTTTACGGCCTCGAGCGCGCCTATTTGCCCATACGCGAGCAGGGCGCAGCCGTCCTGGTGGAGGGGTATATGGATGTCATCGCTGCGCATCAAGTCGGCTTCGTCAACGTGGTCTCAGCTATGGGTACCGCGCTGAGTGAACATCAATTGCGGATGCTCAAGCGATACGCGCCTCGCGTGGTGCTGGCTCTTGACCCGGATGTGGCCGGTGATCGTGCAACCCTGCGCAGCCTGAATGTGGCGCGTGAGACACTTGACCGCGAGTCCGTTCCTGCTTTTAACCCGCGCGGGCTGTTGCGTAATGAAGGCCAGATGCAGCTAGATATCCGCGTGGCCACCTTGCCGGTTGGCATGGACCCTGATGATCTCATCGCCACCGACCCGGAGCAGTGGCGTACGCTCACCAATGATGCGCAGCCGGTGGTCGATTACGTCATGAATGTGTTCACCTCCGGACGTGATCTCACCGATTCCAAAACCAAGGCCGAAATCATTGATGACATCATGCCCATCATCGCTGATGTCAGTCATCCGGCCGAACGCGCGGATTACAAGCAGAAACTGGCGCGGCTGCTACGAGTGGATGAGCGCGTGCTACGGATTGGCCGAGCGCGCATCCGGAGCGGCACTGTGCGCCCGGTATCGTCTGCCACTCGGTCCGCCATGGCGCCCGAATCGACGCCTGATCAGCTGCAGAATTACCTTCTTGCTGCCCTGCTGCGGCAGCCCGATCTGCTGGTTCGCATCGATCGGGCCCTTCGCGAATCCGACGCGGATGCACTGTCCTCACAAGATTTCTCCGGTTCTGAGTTTCAAAGTCTTTTCGCCCAATTGCAACGCAGCCTGTATCAAGCCGAGATGACCCCGCATGAATTCATGCGCAATAAAATCGAACCTGGGCTACAGGAGTGCCTGGAGGCACTCTGGCAGCAGGGCGAGATGTTAGAGGTGGAGGATGAGCGTCGCGCACAGGATGTGATCAATGCTGCCGCCAGATTGAGGCTTCGTAACTTGGGCACTTGGCTGCAGGACCTGCGATTTTTGGAAAACGCGTCCCGTGAACAGGGAGAACTGGAGCAAGCGCAGTCCTATCAGCAGTTGACGCTGCAGTACACACGCGCGCTGCGCGGATTGCAGCGCTTGCTGTGGCAACACTCTCGTGTGATGCAGGCTGCGGGCAGCGTGCGCGCACAAGCATTGGAGTAGTGCTCTTAATGCCGAAAGCCGTGCAGAGCCAAAAAGTAAAAGCGCCTCCGGTGGCCCCGCCGGGCAGCGCCGAAGCTGTGGTGGCGCCGGCCTACATGCAGGCGAGCCCATCCATTACGGCGGTGGAGACTGGTGCTAGTGCTGACCCGGTGCGCATGTATCTAAAGGAAATCAGCCAGGTTGAGCTTCTACACGTCGATCAGGAGTTCTGGCTTTCCACTTGTGTCGCTGCGGCGAACTGGCTGCTGGCCTTGCAGTCTTTGGGGGTTGAAGGCCTCTCCCCCGCACCCAACGGGCGAGAATTGCTGCTCCAGGTGTGGGATGAAATTGCAACCACGTGGCGGCAGATGTGCTCGGATTGCCAACGTATGAAGCAGCGGATAGTGGATTTCCGCGGGGTGGTGCTAGAGGCGCACTGCCTGCGCCAGAGCTGGGAAATGAATGAGCCCTCCTTCTTACGTCAGTGGCTGAATAATGATCGTTGGGGGAATGACACTGAGTGGACAGCGCTAGCAACCGATGCGTTACACGTTTTCACCGCGCTGTACCTGCTGCCGGCGGTTACTCAGGTGGCGCTAGCCGACCGCGCCAACAATCTAAAGACCGTGCCGCGCAAAAGTACTGTTGCAGAGTGGATACCGTCTGAAGATGACATCCAGGCGTCATTCGACTGGGTTCAGCAGCGCGGCACAAAGGCTACCAGCACGCTGGTACGCGCTAACCTGCGTCTTGTTGTCAGCGTGGCCAAGGGCTACACTGGGAGGGGCATCTCCTTTCTAGACCTGATTCAGGAGGGTAACCTCGGTTTGTTGCGCGCGGTGGGCAAGTTCGATCCAGCGCGTAGTTATAGATTTAGCACATACGCTACTTGGTGGATTCGGCAGGCTGTTAGCCGCGCTGCCATGGATCATGGCCGCACAATTCGCATCCCGGTGCACATGATTGAAACCATGAGCCGCGCGGCGCGTGCCCGGCGCGAACTGGTGCAGCAAAATGCGCGGGAGCCGACGGATGAAGAAATTGCGCTGCAGATGGGGATGCTCGCATCCGAAGATCAAGCTGCCATCGAAAGGGCTTACTCCGATGCGCGCCCACTGGCTGCAGACCTTGAGCGCAAACTGCGCCGCGCTGCCGCACGCGTCAGCGAAATTTCACGATTGGGGCAAGAGACGATTTCGCTGGAGGTGCCTGTCGGCGCTGATTCCGGTTCCTTCTTGGGAGACTTTATCGAGGATGAACTCGTGCCTGGACCGGTGGCCGCAGCCGATTCGAATATGCTGCGCGAGTATATGCGCGACGCACTGGAGGGGTTGAACCAGCGCGAACGTACCGTGCTGGAATTGCGCTATGGGCTAGTAGATGGGCGAGAATATACGCTCGCGGAGGTCGGCGAGCGCTTCAGCGTGACGCGCGAACGTATCCGCCAGATCGAGTCTAAAGCACTACGCAAGCTGCGGAACCCAGCGCGCAGCCGCACGCTCCGTGATTACCTAACCTGAACCGCGCACACCGCTTTATTGACGCATCCTATCGCCTGTGATAAACTCCGAGAGCATTTGTGATAATCCGCACAATTACCGTCCGCTCACTCCGGTACAGCGCGTGCTGCAATGCAATAATATATGCCACCGCAAGAGCTTCTAAGCGATTATCTGCCTATTGCTATCCTGTTAGGTGTGGCGACCGTGATGGCAGTCGCCATGGTGGCGATGGGTCATCTCCTCGGGCCGCGCCGTGATAGTGCCGCTAAGCTGATGCCTTACGAATCCGGTATGAATCCCATCGGAAGCGCGGTGCGGCGTATGCCGGTGCGCTACTATCTTATTGCGGTGCTATTCGTGCTTTTTGATATCGAAGTTATCTTCTTGCTACCGTGGGCGGTAGTGTTAAGAAAGCTAGGCTTATTCGGTCTGATCGAAATGCTTGTATTCGTCGCCATTTTGCTGGTTGGATACATATACGTGTGGAAAAAAGGTGCCCTAGAATGGGAATAACAAATGGTGCACATCAGGCCTATACGCCTTTCCGCGCAGGAGTACTGTGGTAGCTATGGGTGCAGAACAAAAACTCGGTAATTTGGGTATTGTCACCACCAGTCTGGAAAAGTTGGTGAACTGGGGCCGTACCGGCGCTATGTGGCCAATGCTATTCGGGCTGGCCTGTTGTGCGATAGAGATGATCGCTACTCAGGCGGCCAGCTACGATGTGAGCCGGTTTGGTATGGAGCTGATGCGAGCCTCCCCGCGCCAGAGTGACTTGATGATTGTGGCTGGACGGGTCAGCCACAAAATGGCGCCGGTGCTACGTCGGCTGTATGACCAGATGCCCGAACCTAAATGGGTGCTCGCGATGGGTGACTGCGCCTCATGCAGCGGAGTTTTCAACAACTACGCGTTGGTGCAGGGCGTGGATGAAATCGTTCCGGTCGATGTTTATGTAGCTGGCTGCCCGCCGCGGCCCGAAGCGCTCATTGATGGCATCTTGAAACTGCATGAAAAGGTGCGTGGTGAAAGCATCGGTCGCTGGGCGTAACCACTAAATGAATCACATCGAAACTACCATAGCCGATGTACACACAAATTATCCGAATGCCATTCAGCAGCGAATTTCATTCCGCGGAGATACTACGCTAGTAGTGGCGGTAACCGCGCTGCTGGAAATCTGCCAACTGCTGCGCCACGATCCAGCGTTGGATTATTCCTTTTTAGTTGACTTAGCAGCCGTGGACTATCATCCGCAGCAGCCACGATTCGGTGTGTCCTATCTGCTGCACTCGCTCAAACAGAATGCGCGCCTGCGACTACGCGTAATGCTCTCCCAGCAGGACCCTCGGCTTCCCAGCGTCAGCGGGGTCTGGCCGGCAGCAGAGTGGCCGGAGCGGGAGGCGTTTGATTTGATGGGTATTGAGTTTGCTGATCATCCTGACCTGCGCCGTATTCTGATGCCGGCAGACTGGGAAGGTCACCCACTGCGCAAGGATTATCCTCTCGGTTATGAAGAAGTACAGTTCTCGTTTAACTGGAAGGAAATTGACCGTCGTAAGGATTACGCTCAAGAGTGAGGCTGACGTGAGTCAAGTGCGCGAATTCGAAGGCACTGTGGATGAGCTAAAAACCCTGTTCAGCGACCGTGCTGCGAGTGGGGAGACCATGGTGCTGAATCTGGGTCCACAGCACCCCAGTACGCACGGAGTGTTGCGCCTGATGTTAGAGCTGGATGGCGAGGAGGTAGTGCGCTGTCTGCCGGACATCGGTTTTCTGCATACCGGCATCGAGAAAAACATGGAGGCCAAGACCTACCTGAAGGCCCTCGTGATGACCGACCGTATGGATTACCTCAATCCTTTGGGCAACAACCTTACCTATTGCTTGGCTGTAGAGAAGCTATGCGGCATCGAGGTTCCCGATCGGGCGCAGGTTATCCGCGTGCTTTGTGCCGAGTTGCAGCGCATCTCCTCACATCTGGTCTGGCTGGGAACATCTGCCATGGACCTGAACGCGAGCAGCATCCTGATTTATTGTTTTCGTGATCGCGAGCGCCTGCTCGACATCTTCGAACTGGTTGGTGGGCAGCGTATGATGAGCTCGTACATCCGCCCGGGTGGGGTCTGGCGCGACCTGCCTGATGAATTTGTCCCGGCCGTGGAGGCCTTCCTGGAATACCTTCCGGCAAAACTGGCTGACTATGAGCGACTACTTACCCGCAACCCGATCTTTCTGCGGCGCACGGTGGATATTGGCATTATCGCTGCGGATCAGGCCATGGCACGAGGAATGACCGGATCCTCGCTGCGTGGTTCTGGGGTGAACTACGATGTGCGCCGTGCGATGCCTTACTGCGGCTATGAACACTACGATTTCGACGTGCCTCTGGAGGAGGGATGCGATGTGTATGCTCGTTATCGTGTGCGTATGTCGGAATTCCAGCAGTCAATGCGCATCATACGTCAGGCTCTTTCCATGCTTCAGCCTGGTCCGTTCATGACTGATGACCACCGCTTCGCGCCGCCGCCGCGCTCCGATCTTGGGCGCAGCATGGAGGCGGTCATACGCCACTTCAAGTACTGGACTGAAGGTTTTTCAGCTCCGGAGGGCGAGGTGTATATTGCCACTGAGTCTCCTAGGGGCGAACTGGGTTGCTATCTGGTTGGCGACGGTGGTGCACAGCCCGCGCGGGTGCATTTCCGCACGCCATCCTTCCATAATTTGCAATCGCTACCGTATATGGCAGAGGGCTATCTGGTTGCTGATCTGGTGGCTATGATTGGGTCGATAGATATAGTACTTGGGGATGTAGACCGGTGACACCAGAGCAAGTTGTGATGTCGCTGCGCGAGAGATACCCAGCTGAAATCGAGGCCATACTAGCGCGCTATCCCGCGGGTGAGAAGCGTTCGGCGGTGATGCCGCTGATTTTCATGGCGCAGCGTGAGCAAGGATTTGTTGCCGGCGAGGCTATAGACGAAATAGCACAGTTGCTTGACATTTCTTCCACGCAAGTGGCCTCTATTGTCGGCTATTACACGCTCTTTTACGCGAATGCTGGTGGAATGCACCGTATTCAGATATGCACAGATTTGCCCTGTGCCCTGCGGGGCGCGGATGAATTTGCCGAGCAGGTCTGCGAAAATATGGGCGTGAAAATGGGCGAAACTACTGCAGATGGCCACTTTACGGTCGAGGCTGTGATGTGTCTGGCGGCGTGTGATAAAGCGCCTATGTTTCAGGTTCAGAGCAGAAATGGCCTTCGTTACTACGAACGCCAGAGCGCAGATGATGTAAACGAGCTGGTTAAGGAACTATGCGCCTCCCGTGACGGTAGAGGCGAAACAGTGTCCGAATGAGTGAATTCCTGCTGCTGCGGCATCGCAACCAAGGAGAAGAGGACATCGCTGATCTGGATGCATATATACGTCTGGGCGGTTTTCAGGCTTTTAAGAAGGTCGTCACAGAGATGTCATCTAAGCAGGTAATTGACCTCGTCAAGAATTCCGGGCTGCGGGGACGGGGCGGCGCCGGCTTCCCTACTGGTATGAAGTGGTCGTTCCTCGCTGACCGCTTCCCGCGCTATGTGGTGGCCAACTCTGATGAATCCGAGCCGGGCACTTTCAAGGATCGCGAGATTCTTGAGCGCAACCCGTTTCAGTTTCTTGAAGGGTTGATGATCTGTGCTTACGCGGCGCAGGCGAATGTGGCTTACAACTACTGTCGGGGCGAGTTCTGGATGTTGGCGCAGGAGCTGCATGGCAAGGTTGCGCAGCTGCACGAACGCGGTCTTCTGGGCGAAGGGATTTTCGGCAGTGACTTTGCGCTTCAGATTCACCATCATCTCGGTGCGGGTGCTTATATTTGTGGAGAAGAATCTGCGCTTTTAGAATCAATAGAGGGCAAACTGGGTCAGCCACGGATGAAGCCGCCATTCCCGGCTGACCGTGGGCTTTACCAACAGCCTACGGTTGTGAACAACACCGAGACGCTTGCGAACGTTCCGTTGATTATTGAACGGGGCGCAGACTGGTACCGGTCAATCGGCGTTGCGAAAAGCTGTGGACCAAAGATTATGTGTCTCTCCGGTCACGCAAAGAATCCCGGCAATTATGAGGTTCCACTCGGTATTACTTTCCGCGAATTAATTTTTGGTCTTGCGGGTGGCATCCGCGCTGATAGGGGACTGAAGGCAATCTTGCCATCGGGAGCATCCGCTCCAATACTTCCCGCGACTGACGCAGTGTTGGATACGCCGCTGACCTATGAAGATGTGCCGCGAGTCGGTTCACAGCTCGGCTCCGCTTCAATCATTTTGTTGGATGAGACTGTTGATGTTAGCTGGGCTGCCCTGAAAACTACGCGCTTCTTCAAGCATGAATCCTGTGGTAAATGCACGCCGTGTCGAGAGGGAACCTATTGGATGGACCGGCTTCTAGAGCGTATCAACAACGGGCGAGGTGATCCTGCAGACGCGAATTTGTTGGGCGAGGTGGCGAAGCAGATTTCCGGAAAGTGTTTATGCCCTCTAGGCGATTTCTCTGTCAGCGCGGTGGTATCAGGCCTGGAATTATTTCGCGATGATTTTGTGCAGCATGTGCGCAGCGGGAATCAGACGGCGGAGAAACTTACTGGGTGAGATGCGACTAAATGGCTGATTTTGTCAAACTCAAGATTGATGGCCAATCGGTCAGTGTACCTGAGGGAACTCTGATTGTTGACGCTGCTAAACGCGCTGGCAACGATATCCCAGTCTTTTGCTATCACCCAAAAATGGAGCCGGTCGGTATGTGCCGCATGTGCCTAGTGGAGGTGGGAACACCGTTGCGCGACCGTGAAAGCGCTGAGCTGCAAATGGATGAGCACGGCGATCCGCAAATCCAATGGATGCCGAAACTGCAGACTGCTTGCACTGTGCCGGTCTCTGCGGGTATGCGGGTGCGTACTGCCACCGAAAATGTGACTCTCGCGCGTAAAGATGTCGTTGAGTTCCTGCTGACATCGCATCCGCTTGATTGTCCTGTGTGCGACAAGGGCGGAGAGTGCCCTCTGCAAAACCTTACCATGCAACATGGAACTGGGAAATCACGTTATCTCTTCGATGAAAAAATGCAGCTGCAGAAACGAGTACCTTTGGGTGACCTTATTTTCCTTGACCGTGAACGTTGCATTCAGTGCGCTCGATGTACACGTTTTCAGGATGAGCTGGTAGGTGAATCAGTAATCGGATTCGATCAGCGAGGGCGTGCACTTCAGATTGTTACCTTTTCCGATCCTGGTTTCGACAGTCATTTCTCTGGCAATACCACCGACATTTGTCCTGTTGGAGCGCTCACCACCGCGGATTTCCGCTTTGGAGCGCGGCCGTGGGAGATGCAGCACACTCCATCGATCTGTCCGCACTGTGCGGTGGGCTGTAATACGCACTTGAACACACGTCGCTCAAGTCTGGCTGGTGAGCATGTCATCAAGCGTATCATGCCGCGTCAGAATGAGAAGGTAAACGAAATATGGCTGTGCGACAAAGGTCGTTTCGGACATCATTTCGTTGGAAGCCCGGAGCGTCTGACCGTCCCGCTGCTGCGGAAGGATGGCCACATGATAGAAAAAAGCTGGGAGCATGTGCTGCCGTTGGTGGCCGCAAGGCTGGCCGCGGCAGGTGGAGCAGTGGCTGGCTTGGCGGGGGAGCGACTCTCAAATGAGGACCTGTTCACTTTCCACACACTTGTAGATGGTTTGGGTGGCGGCACGATGCAGTGGCCGGGCCGAATGGGCGGTGGTGATGTGGTGCAGCATGTTGGTGTGGCCGTTGGCACAGACCTCGCGCATCTTGGCGCCGACACGGTCATATTGGTGGTTGCAAGCGATCTGGCTGAGGAAGCGCCGCTGTGGTGGTTTAAGGTCAGGCAAGCCGCCACAAAAGCTGGTGCGACGTCCGATAAGAGCCGCGCCACTCTAATTGTTGCCAACGCGCGCGAGACTAAACTTGACCCCTTCGCTACCCACACCGTGCGCTACCGCTATGGCGACGAGGTGCGCACCGTGCTAGCACTCACACACTCGATTCTCGGCGGGGATGCGGGTCTCGCGGCTAGCGTTGCCGAGCAGTATAGCACCCGTGTCTCGGAAGCCGCGCGTGCGATTGCGGCGGCCGATAATATGATCATCATTTATGGCAGTGAGGGCTTGGATTTTTCTGGCTCAAGCGCTCTGGCGCAGGCCTGCGCAAATCTGTTGATTTCCTGTGGGAACTTGGGCAGCTTAGGAAATGGGCTGCTGCCAGTCTGGCCAAGCAATAACACGCAAGGTGCATGGGATGTAGGAGTGAAGCCGGCCGGTATTTCCGTGTCTGAATTTACCGCTGCGGCGGAAGTAGTGTTGCTGGCGGGAGCTGACCCGGTCGGCGACGGCGACGCGCTCCCCGATGATGCATTTGTTGTGGTGAGCGAGCTCTTTAGCACCGAGAGTGTCCGGCGTGCGGACGTGGTACTTCCGGCGCAGGCGTATGCCGAGCGTGATGGAAGTTTCACTAGCGGGGACCGCCGCGTGCAACGGTTCTATCCGGCGCTGCCGCCACGCGGGCAGACACTACCTGATTGGAAGATTTTCACGCGACTGACCGCACTTCTGGGTCTGGGCGCTGCCGCTGCGGGGGCCGGAGCGGTGATGCAGCAGATTGCCGCGGCTATTCCCCACTACACTGGTATCACCTATGAGCGGCTAGCGGCCGTGGAGCAGCAATGGCCGGATGTCGGTGGGCGCGACAGTTATTACGGCGGTACTGCTTTCGAGAACTCCGCGGGGCTGGGAGTGCAGACTCCAACGCTGGCTGAAACGGGCCACTTCCTGCAGCTCGGGGATGTGCAGTCGCCCCCCGTGGAGTCCGGTGATTTGCTCGCTGTTCCAGTCACGCTTTTGTATGACCGAGGAAGCACACTCGTCCGTTCTGAAATTTTGCATCCGCGCTTGCCCGATCCGTATGTTGAATTGAACGTGGCAGATGCCCAAGTGGCTAACGTGGCCAGCGGCGACCGGGTCGCGCTGTGCATCAACGGCCGTACTTGGGAACTCACAGCCCGCGTCAGTTTCAGGCCGCCGCAGGGAGCCGCCTTGCTTCCGCGCGGCCTCGGTGGGCCGCCTCTGCCGCGCATCACGCCGGCTTCGTTGCGCAAGATGGCATTATGAGTACGGTTACCAGTATTGTGATTGAAGCGTTCATAAAAAGTGCGCTGATGGTCTTTGTACTGGCCACTGCGTTTGCTTATCTGACGTTGGCGGAGCGTAAAATTGCGGCCTTCATCCAAGTGCGCAAGGGCCCCAATCGAGTCGGTCCGTGGGGTTTGCTGCAGCCCGCCGCCGATGGCATTAAACTGCTCTTCAAGGAGGAAATAGTTCCCGCTGGCGCGGATAAAATGCTGTTCTTCCTTGCGCCCATCCTGACCATGATTCCCGCTATCGTTATCATGGCGGTGGTGCCGATTGGACCGGATATCGAATTGTTTGGCCGCGTCGTCCATCTTAGCATCAGTGATTTAAACGTTGGGCTGCTCTACATCCTGTCCGTGGCTTCGGTCGCTGTTTATGGCATAGTGCTTGCGGGCTGGTCCTCCGCCAACAAGTATTCGCTCATGGGCGGACTGCGTGCCTCCGCCCAGATGATCAGTTATGAGATTGCGCTAGGCCTCTCTATTATGGGCCCGATTATGCTGGCCGGCACCATGAGCCTACAGGGCATCATTGCGGCGCAGCAGCAATCTACCTGGTACGTGGTGTGGCAGCCTGTCGGGGCAATGGTTTTCTTTCTTGCCGGTTTGGCTGAGGTAAATCGTGCACCCTTCGATATGCCAGAGGCAGAGCAAGAGTTGACTGCAGGATATTTCACGGAATATTCAGGAATGAAATTCTCACTTTTTTTTATGGGGGAATATATCAAGATGATAGCAGTGAGCGCGATTGCGACTACGCTTTTTTTCGGCGGATATCTGGGGCCGTATGTGGAGAAGCTGCCCTGGATGGGGATACTGTACTTCACCATGAAGACTGCAGCCCTACTGTTTGTTATGATTTGGGTTCGCCTAACAATGCCGCGGCTGCGTTATGATCAGCTCATGTCATTTGGATGGAAAGTGTTGCTGCCAGTATCGCTAGCGAACGTGGTGGTTACCGCAACAGTGGTAGTGCTCGTCGATTAGAGGATAAAGCTCATGGTGATTGAGATCATAAAGGGTCTGGGTACCACCTTCAAACACTTGTTTCAACCGGCTATAACGGTGGAATATCCTGAGTCTAAGCTCCCGGTGCGCCCCCGTTTCAAGGGGCGCCACGTTCTGAAGCGTTTTGATAACGGGCTGGAGAAATGCATTGGCTGCGCGCTCTGCGCGGCAGCTTGTCCAGCTGATGCTATCTTTGTGGAGTCGGACGAAAACAGGGATTTGCGGCGTTTCTCTCCAGGAGAGCGTTACGCCTCAGTGTATGAAATTAACATGCTGCGATGCATCTTTTGCGGCTTTTGCGAAGATGCCTGCCCCACGGAGGCTATAGTGCTTGAGCATGATTATGAGCTTTCTTATTATGACCGCGCGAGTGCAATCTACACTAAGGATAAATTGCTTGCTCGCTGTGAGGGCGCTGGGGCCACCACGCCAATGCAAGTAGAGCCAGGAGCGTTCGACCGGGCGATTCCTGATATGCAAGATCCGAGCTAATTTGATGACGTTTGAATTTGTTTTATTCATAGCTCTGGGAGCGATTGCTGTAATTGCAGCGCTAGGAATGTTGCTCAGTTCCAATGCAATCTATTCGGCGCTTTTTTTGGTGGTTAACTTTGCGGTTGTTGCCACCTTCTATTTGTTGCTGGGCGCTCCTTTTATCGCCATGGTACAGGTCACGGTTTATGCCGGGGCGATTATGGTGCTGTTCCTGTTCGTTATCATGCTGCTTGGGGCTGAGCGATTGCGGCATTCCAGCCAAAAACTAATCTGGCAGCAGCCTCTGGCAATTATGCTGGTCCTGGCACTATTGGGATTCTCGGGCTATGTGGTGGTGATGCAGGGGTCTTCCGTGCCGTCTGGGGAATTGGCAAACTTCGCCAGTTACGGCAGCCCCGCCGCAATCGGGCAGCTTTTGTTTCAGGAATATCTATTCCCGTTTGAAGCAACATCATTACTTTTGCTGGCAGCTATGGTGGGGGTGGTGGTTTTAACGAAGGTGGATGAGCGTCGCCGGCACAGGATACAATCCAGGCGCTCATGATACCTACTACTTATTTTCTGGGGCTGTCGGCGATTCTGTTTTCCATCGGGGTTGTAGGTGTTTTGGTGCGGCGCAATGCGATTATTATTTTCATGTCGATTGAATTAATGCTCAATTCTGCCAACCTGGTTTTCGTCGCCTATGCGCGCCAGTTTGGTACCTTGGATGGGCAGATCCTGGTCTTTTTTGTGATGACGGTAGCCGCGGCTGAAGTGGCTGTGGGGCTGGCCCTGATCGTTGCGATTTTCCGCTCCAAGGCGTCTATCGATGTGGACGCAGTCAATCTGTTGAAAGGGTAGCGAACCACAGTGTTCGAGATTGTTCCGCTGGTCCTCGTTTTTCCGGTGGTTGGGCTGCTGCTTAACACAGCTTTTAGCCGCTGGCTCGATGAAAAGTGGATTGGAATTGTTGCGAGCTGCGCATCCTGTGCGGCGTTTGTGATATCTATTCTGCTGGCTGTGGCTCTGGCCGGCAATCGCTTCCATGCTGAAGTCGTGCTGCTGGCTAAGTGGATCTCTATCGGAAATTTGCAGCTCCCATGGCAGATGCGGGTAGATACGCTTTCTGTGACAATGATGTTGTTGGTCACCGGCGTTGGCACACTCATTCATATATACGCAATCGGTTATATGCACCGCGATCCGCGCTTCGGACGCTTTTTCATTTATCTTAACCTGTTCATTACTATGATGCTGGTACTGGTTGCGGCTGACAATTATTTAATGCTTTTCGTTGGATGGGAAGGTGTCGGGTTATGTTCCTATTTGCTGATCGGCTTCTGGTACGACAAAGGCAATGCCTCCGTAGGTAATGCGCGGGCCGGGCGCAAGGCCTTTGTGGTTAATCGAGTGGGTGATATGGGAATTCTGATTGGGATGTTCCTGATCTTTAACCTGGTGGGTTCGTTGCAGTTTGACGATGTGGTCAACTTTTTTGAACATCATGGTGCGGAAGTGGGTGGGATGGCGACTGTGGTTACGCTGCTCTTGCTGCTGGGAGTAGCCGGCAAGTCAGCTCAGATCCCTCTATTTGTCTGGCTGCCCGATGCCATGGCCGGTCCCACACCAGTCTCGGCGCTGATTCACGCAGCGACTATGGTTACAGCTGGGATTTACCTGATCGCCCGTTCTGCGCCGATTTTTGCACTGGCTCCTCTTTCACAGATTACAGTGGCCCTGGTGGGTGCTGCCACCGCTTTTATGGCTGGCACTATAGCGGTGGCGCAATGGGATATCAAGCGAGTACTCGCGTATTCCACCATAAGTCAACTGGGCTTTATGGTGGCTGCTGTGGGCCTCGGCGGATATGTAGCCGGGATGTTCCATTTGATAACACATGCCTTTTTCAAGGCTCTCCTCTTCCTTGCAGCTGGTTCGGTTATTCACGGCGTGGAACATGGCGGGCATCATGCCCACGATCACTGCGATGCGCAGGATATGCGCAACATGGGAGGCATCAAAGACCGGATGAAGATCACCTTCTGGGTGTATCTGATCGGGGCTCTGGCTCTGGTGGGTGTTTTTCCTCTTGCGGGTTTTTGGTCCAAAGATGAGATTCTGTCGGATGCTTGGCATGTGGGCATAGTGGAAGGTCACTGGCATGGCGTGGTGGTTTATGTCTTGCTGGTGCTTGCGGCAATCTTTACCGCTTTTTACATGACGCGCCAAATGGTGATGGTGTTTTTTGGGCAGGCGCGTTCTCGTGCCGCCGAACACGCGACCGAGAATCCTCCTATGATGACCACTCCACTAATTGTTTTAGCCGTGCTCTCTCTCTTGGGTGGTGCGCTAAATCTTCCGGGGCTGCACACTCTGGGGAGATGGCTAGAACATACCCACCACTTTTTCCACAGCATAGATTTCAACCTAAGCATTGCACTCAGTTCGACCTTGTTAGCGCTTGCAGCCATCTGGCTTGGGACTAGGGTCTATTATCATCGGCGGCCGTTGAAAAACGCGACTTCACCAGACCAGTTGCAGAGCGTTCTGGGTACGGTTTTCAGCTTCCTGAATGGCAAATGGTATGTGGATGAATTCTATGACGCGACGATCGTGCGTGTATACGAATGGAAGGCTCGCTTCTTGGCCTTCCAGGTGGACTGGGCTTTCTGGCATGATTACGTGCATGATCGCGTGATTTCAGCAGCGTTTCGCGGCGGGGCTGTGGCTCTGTCCGGATCGGTTGATACAGGCGGTATAGATCGTTTCTTCGATGGTCTGGCGCATTTGGTGCGCGTTTGCTCTGAGCGAATACTACGACCTCTCCAGACCGGCTATGTGCGCAATTACGCCCTGGGGGTCATGCTTGGAGTAATTGTTGTGCTAGGGATTATTTTGGTGAAATAATGCCCGTGATACGTGCGCAATCTGGAGATGTGCGCGGCCGGAGATTGCACGAGGAAACCTTATGGCTGAATTATATAGTTACCTGACATCTACGCTGACAGCAGTGACGTTCTTCCCACTAGCTGGTGTGCTTGCGCTTTTGTTGATAAACAAAGAGCGCAAAGACCTGATTCGCTGGGTTGCAGTTGGTGCAGCGTTGCTCACTTTTGTATTCTCCCTGGTCATGCTCGCGCAGTTCAATCCCAGCGATCCGGGTGTGCAACTGGTGGTGCGTGTTCCCTGGATTCAGATCGGCGGCACTTTGCGTATCGATTACCATCTTGGCTTGGATGGCCTGAGTGTGCTGCTAGTGTTGCTCACCACGCTGCTTACGCCGATTGCCATGTTTTCCGCCTGGACAGCGATCGAAGAGCGCGTCAAAGAATTCATGATCTTCTTTCTACTACTCGAAGTTGGAATGACCGGGGTGTTCTTGGCTCTCGACATGTTCCTCTTCTATGTTTTCTGGGAATTCACGCTCGTGCCCATGTATTTTCTGATTGGAATATGGGGTGGTGGACGCAGAATCTACGCGGCGATTAAATTCTTCCTCTACACCATGGCCGGGTCAATCCTGATGCTGGTGGCTATACTATGGCTGGGCACGGTGCAGGAGACTTTCTCCTACCCCGCACTCGCAGCCATGGGCGGGATTCCGTTGGGAGCACAGCGCTGGCTATTCCTGGCTTTTGCTGCGGCATTTGCCATCAAGGTGCCCATGTGGCCGCTCCACTCCTGGCTGCCCGATGCTCACGTGGAGGCGCCCACTGCCGGGTCGGTGATACTGGCTGGGGTGTTGCTAAAACTAGGCACCTATGGCTTTCTGCGCTTCAATCTGGGTCTTTTTCCCGAAGCCTCGCGTTACTTTGCACCGGCTATCGCAGTGCTCGCCGTGATTGGTATTGTCTACGGGGCCATTGTGTGTTACCCGCAGAAGGACGTGAAGAAGTTGGTCGCCTATTCCTCCGTCAGCCACCTTGGCTTTGTGATGCTGGGGTTGTTCGCGCTCAACGATCGCGGCATTCAAGGCGCGGTTCTGCAAATGATTAATCATGGTATTTCCACTGGCGCGCTCTTTCTCATCGTCGGCATGGTCTATGAGCGGCGGCACACGCGTGAATTGGATGAATTTGGTGGACTGTGGACGGTGATGCCGCTGTACGGTACCATGACGCTGATTGTGGTGCTATCTTCGATGGGTTTGCCCGGCCTGAACGGCTTTGTCGGAGAATTTACCATTTTGCTGGGGGCATTCGGATCGCAGGTGCTAGGTTCTTATGCCTACAGTATCTTTGCCGCCTCCGGCGTGATACTGGCGGCGATTTATATGCTATCGATGTTCCAGAAAATGTTCTTGGGCGCAGTCACGAACCCGAAAAACGAAACGCTAAAGGACATGAATTGGCGTGAAATCGTGGTGCTGGTTCCGTTGCTTATACTGATCTTTTGGATTGGCCTTTATCCGCACCCGTTCTTCAATTTGATTGGTGCGTCGGTGGAACAACTCACGGACACGCTGGAATCTGGAACGATGTTGGTGCTGCACTAGCCGCAAGGAAGACTGCATCTTCCGCTTTCTGGATCGCAGATGACTGTACCCGATCTTAATCTCGTCGCCACACTCCCACTGCTCTTTCTCTCGGCATGGGCATGCGGTCTGCTGCTGGTGGATTTGTGGGTGCCGAAAGGCAGCAAGCAGATTACGGGCTGGCTGGCGCTGTTGGGATTGACTGTCACCTTAGTCTTGGTGTCTTCCAACCTTGGACAGCGGGAGGAAGCCTTTGGTGGCATGTTAGCCATTGATGGTTTTTCAAATTTGTTACATCTGGTAATTCTGGGTAGCGGAGTATTGGCGGTGTTGTTGGCACTTAATTATCTGAAACAACATGGAATTGAGCGCGGTGAATTTTACGCATTACTAATATTTTCCATTGTCGGCATGATGGTGATGGGCATGGCTAAAGACCTTATCGTGGTCTTCTTGGCGTTGGAAATGCTCTCAATTCCACTTTATGTACTGGTAGGTTTTGCGCGTCCGCGAGCGGATTCGAAAGAGGCGGCACTAAAATATTTTCTGTTGGGCGCGTTCTCTTCTGCATTCCAGGTGTATGGGATTGCGCTGGTTTATGGCGCCACCCAGGAGACTGGCTTTGCCGCGATTGGGGCTGCAATCGCCAGCTATGGGTCTAGCCCGTTACTGCTGGCAGGGGTTGGCTTAATGCTGGTGGGCTTGTTGTTCAAGGTTTCTGCTGTGCCATTCCATATGTGGACGCCGGATGTGTATGAAGGCGCTCCGGCGGTGGTGACCGCTTTTATGTCCATCGGCGCCAAGACCGCCGGTTTCGCTGCCCTAGTGCGCGTCTTTTTCGATGCCTTCCATCTGCTGACTCCCGACTGGGCACCGTTGATTGCGCTATTTGCTGTTCTCTCCACCATTGTGGGAAACGTGGCTGCCATTTCGCAAACTTCGATTAAGCGCATGCTGGCGTATTCATCAATCGCTCATGCCGGCTACGTGTTTGTGGCTGTCCTGCCTGGCGGGTATGGGGCACTCTCCGATTTTTCCGCCAGCGCTGTGGTTTTCTACCTCGCTGCATATGCACTCACTAATATAGGAGCCTGGGCGATCGTGATAGCTGTCGAGAATGGTGAGGGGATGGGGAGTGCAATTAGCGATTATGCCGGGCTTGCCCGCACGCGTCCGGGTTTGGCAGCTGCGATGGCGCTGTTCATGCTCTCACTGACCGGGTTGCCGCCGACGATGGGCTTTGTAGCGAAGTTCTATGTTTTCCGTGCCGCGCTGGCAGCGGGCTATACATGGCTGGTGGTGGTTGGAGTGGTGACTGTGTTGATTTCCGCCTACTATTATTTGCGCATAATTGTGGTGATGTGGATGAACGAGGGCGCTGGGCAGGCAGTCACACCGCGGCCTTTGAATTTTGCCGTTGGCCTGACAGCGGTCGCCACTTTAGTGTTCGGGCTGCTGCCTGGGCCTTTGATGGCACTGTTGGAGAATTCGGTGCGTGGATTGTTCTGATTGATTCTTAGTCCATTTATGTGTTGCAAATATGACAAAGCACCCGTTGAATGTCGGGTGTTTTGTGTTTGTGGGTGGAGATGTGCAGTATCCCAAACCTTACTTTTGGAGCGCAAGAATGGTTTCTTTGTCTCCTGTCCTCATTGAGGGCGCATCTGCCGCTGATGTTGGATTCATGGAACCGGTAGCAATTATTTGTCCTCACCGCCAAGCAGCGTGGCAATCTGCGGCGCAATGGCGCGGGCGGCCTGGCCGCGGTGGCTGATGCGGTCTTTTTGTGCCGGGGTTAACTCGGCCATGGTACCGGCGTATTCGGGCAGATAGAAAAGCGGATCGTAACCGAATCCGCCCGTGCCGCGCGGTTGCAGTGCTATCAGGCCGGGGCAGAGGCCCTCTGCGGTGACCAGTTTGGTGTGTCCCGGTCTAGCGAGGGCAAGTGCGCAGTGGAATTGCGCTCTGCGCTGCTCCCACGGCACCGCGCGCATTTCGTGTAGGAGCTGATGCCATTGCTCGGCCTGAGTTGCGTCCGGCCCTGCGTAACGAGCGCTGTGCACCCCGGGTCTGCTGCCGAGAACATCAACCGTCAGGCCGGAATCATCCGCAAGTGTGGGGAGACCGCTAAAGCGGCAGTATTCGCGCGCTTTGTGCGCGGCGTTGGCGGCGAAAGTGGTGCCATTTTCTGCGACCTCTGGGTCAATCTGCAGATCAGTAAGTGGCCGCCAGCGTACCGGAAGCTGCGTCAGCAGCCGCTTGAATTCTAGCAGCTTGTGCTGATTGCTCGTGGCAATCACTATTTCCAGAATAACTTCTATCATAACCGCCGTCGGCCTCGTATATCTGGCTTAATTTCCGTCAGCCTCCCATATATGCGGGTGATTCGTTCTAATAGTTGACTTTTTGGGTGCGGAGGTGATATACTTCAACATGTCACTTCCGGGTGCAGTGACGCAGAAAGAAGGGCTTAAAAAAGTGAGACCTATTCTGGCGACTGCTCACTCAGAGATGTTTAGTCTGAACGTTGGCCATGTGCTTGGCAGGAGCGTGGGTTTCAGCCGGGAAATTCATTTTTCGGGCGAGCAGGTTTCCGTGGCGTCTGATCTGATGTTGGCGTGGCTGGTGGGCGAGGCGCAGCTCACCCGCACTCCGCCTGGGATTCTTGTTGAAGGCACAATCAATGCCGCTCGTAATATGGAGTGCGTGCGTTGTCTTTCGGTGTATGGGAGGCAGGCAGAAGTGAACATTTCCGAATTGTACACCTATCCTCCGGAGATGGAAGCGGAGTGGACGATTGATGAGGACTGCATACTGAATCTTGCGCCGCTGCTGCGCGAGCTGCTGGTGGTGGAAGAACCGATACAGGCGTTGTGCAGACTGGATTGCAAAGGTCTGTGCCCTACCTGTGGTCAAGACTGGAACCTGGGTGGCTGCGCATGTCTGCGTGAAAGCGGTGATGCACGTTTCGCCATACTACAGGAATTATTGGAAGCGGATTAAGGGAGAGTGCAGATGTTCGAATCAGTGATGGAAGAATCCTCGGAAATGCTGACAGAGCTGGTGGACCAGGCCAGTGAGCTTGGCTATCTCACTACGCAAGATATACTGCATCATTTTCCGCAGGCGGAGGATTCGGCCAACCTCCTGGATGAATTGTTCAACTTCCTCTATGATGCCGGAGTGGAGATTCAGATTGATGTGCCGGAGGAAGGGATAGATGCGGCTGAAAATGATGAGCACAAAGAACGCGGACACAAGTTTGGTCACGAGATGTTCGACCTTTCGCAGATATCGGTGGACGACAGCGTGGGGCTGTATCTTAAAGAAATGGCCAGCGTGCCGTTACTGAAAACTGAACAAGAAGTTGATCTCGCCAAGCGCTACGAGCGTGGAAAGAAGGCGGCAGCTCAACTCATTGCCGGCGATCGTCTCTATGGCAAAAGCCGTGACAGTTTGCAGGCCGAGGTGGAAGATGGGCATCTGGCGCGTGCCCACATTATTAAGGCTAATACTCGCCTAGTGGTCTCAATAGCGAAAAAATACGTCAGCCAGGGCGTGCCCTTTCTCGACCTTATTCAGGAAGGTAATCTGGGGTTGATGAAGGCGGTGGAGAAGTATGATTACCGGCGTGGATTCCGCTTCAGCACATATGCTACATGGTGGATACGGCAGACAATCACGCGCGCTGTGGCAGATCAGAGCCGCACCATTCGCGTGCCGGTGCACATGAACGACCGCATCCGCAATCTGTACAAAACCGCGTACATATTGGAGCAGCGCCACGGTCGCCAGCCCACGGCGGAGGAGCTTGCCGAGGAACTGGATCTGGAGCCGGATAAGGTGCGCTGGATGTTCAAGGTTTCGTGGCAGCCCATGTCACTGGAGCAGCCCGCTGGTGAAGATGGCGATGCGGAGCTGGGCGCGTTCATTGAGGATGACCGCTTGCCGCCGCCCGGCGATGCTGCGCAAGATAATTTGCTGCAAAAAAAAGTGGAAGAGGTACTGGCGACTCTTTCGCCGCGAGAGGCCTGTATTCTGCGCATGCGTTTCGGTCTGCCAAATGGGAAGGCTCACACTTTGGAGCAGGTCGGTCGCAAATTTGGCCTTACTCGGGAGCGTATCCGTCAGATTGAAGGAAAAGCATTGCGGCGATTGCGGCATCCGCGCCGAGCGCGCATGCTGAGAGAATACTCATCCTGACCGAGTTGTCTTGACCTCGATCTGGTATTTATTTTGGTGACGCCGCCGATATCTGCCTTTACTGTGGGGATGTAATGACGCTAAAGGAAGGTGACAAAGCGCCCGACTTCTCGCTGCCGGCCTCTAACGGGCAGACTGTCTCGCTGAAGGACTTCGCCGGCAAAAACGTTGTCGTCTTTTTTTATCCACGGGATGACACCCCTGGTTGTACTCGTGAAGCGTGCAGTTTCCGCGACTGCCACGTTGATATTCAAGACGCGGGTGCGATTGTATTGGGCGTTAGCGGCGACAGTCTGAACTCGCACGGGAAATTTATCTCTAAGTATAAACTTCCCTTTCTGTTGCTGTCGGACGGCGATAAAGAGATGTCTTTGGAGTACGGTGCCTGGGGCGAAAAGAAGAACTATGGGCGGACCTACATGGGTATGCACCGGATAACGTATCTCATAGACGAGCGTGGCAGGGTTGCTAAGGTCTGGACGAAGGTGAAGCCAGACAACCACGGGGAAGAGGTGATTGCCGCAATCAGGGGCGAGTGGCAATCGCCGTGATCGGTCAGCGCAGGGTTGGGTCGAAACTCGCATATAATTAATCCGCTAGCCTTGACTGGCGGATTTTTTTTGCTGAGCACAATTAGATTATGCCGCAGAACATCCTTGTAGCCGTTGCCTGGCCTTATGCAAACGCCGAGATTCATGTTGGCAATATCACCGGCGCTTACCTGCCGGCGGATATCTTCGCGCGTTATCACCGCCTGCGCGGCAACCGAGTGTTGATGGTTTCAGGCTCGGATGCGCACGGCACTCCGATAACGGTGAGAGCCGACGCAGAGGGCAAGAGCGCGCAGCAGGTCTACGAGCATTATCATCAACGTTTCCTGGAGTTGTTCCAGAAAATTGGCCTGACGTACGACCTTTTTACCACCACCCATTCTGAAAATCACTTCATGGTGGCGCAGACCATTTTCAACCGCTTGCTGGAAAACGGATACCTGTACCGGGAGACAGAGGCACAATGGTATTCACCCCAGGAGAAGCGTTTTCTGCCCGACCGATACGTGGAGGGCACCTGCTATCTGTGTGGGTACAAGAAGGCTCGCGGTGACCAGTGCGATGACTGCGGAAGCATACTCGATGGTACGCAGCTGATTGAACCGCGCTCCAAAACTGGTAGCCTCTCCTTGGAGCTGCGCGAGACCGAGCATTTTTACCTTGACCTTGCCAAACTGACCCCGCAGCTGAGCGCATATCTTTCCGTTGACAAGGCGCACTGGCGTCCAAATGTGATCAAACCTTCGCGCTACACGGTTGAAGAGACCGGCTTGCACGGCCGCGCGATAACCCGTGACCTCGGCTGGGGTATTCCGGTGCCGATCGAGGGCTGGGAGGGAAAATGTCTTTACGTGTGGTTTGAGGCCGTCATTGGTTATCTGTCGGCCTCCATTGAATGGGCAAAGAATAGAGGCACACCTGCAATGTGGCAGGATTGGTGGTACGACCCGGCAGCGCGCGGCTACTACTTTATCGGCAAAGATAATATCCCTTTCCATGCCGTGATCTGGCCGGCTGAGTTGGCTGGTGTGGGCCGACTTTTCCCGGATGACAGCGGCGATCGGCTTAACCTTCCCTTTGATGTCCCCGCGAATGAATTTATGAATCTGGAAGGTGACAAGATTTCCGGCAGCCGAAACTGGGCTGTATGGGGGTTGGACGTGGCGGAGCGATATGGCCCTGATGCGGTGCGCTTTTATCTGACGATCAATATGCCGGAATCGAAAGATAGCGATTGGACTTGGTCTGAATTTCAGCAGCGCAACAATGATGAACTAGTAGCGACCTGGGGGAATCTTGCCAATCGCATTTTGAGTTTCACTCACAAGCATTTTGAAGAACGCGTGCCCGCACCGGGAGAGCTGCAGGCGGATGACCGGCAGCTGCTGGACACAATCGCGGACGGGTTCGATTCTGTCGGAGAACTGTTGGGCGCGGTTAAGCTGCGCGCAGCGCTGCAGGAAGCCCTGCGACTGGCCGGAGAGGTGAACAAATATCTGGACGAGCAAGCGCCATGGTTCAGCATCAAGAGCGATCGCGTGGCCGCGGCGCGTTCAGTGTATACGGCGCTGCGCGCGCTCGATTCGCTGAAGACCATTTTCTCCCCGTTTGTTCCCTTCAGCTCCGAGAAGCTGCACAGTTACCTGGGTTATGATGGAAAGCTGTTTGGCTCGCAGTCCATCGAGAGCTATCAAGAAAGCGATCGCTCTCATAACGCACTGGTCTATTCTGACGAGGATGCCGGCGGCCGGTGGGAACCTAGTGATCTTGAGGTGGGTCAGGCGCTGCGTCCGCCCGCGCCGCTCTTCCATAAGTTGGACGATAGCATCATTACTGAGGAGATGAATCGGCTGGGTTAACCAGGAGCGTTGATGGAATTCTCGCGCGCTGTCCGTGTAGGTACCGGACTCATCCTGCTGGCCTATCTGACAATCGGCACACTGTATGCCGTCAACATCCCTGCCTGGCAGGCTCCGGATGAGCCGGCCCACTACAACTACGTTCGTGCTCTGGCTGAAACTGGGAGACTACCGGTGCTGCAGCCGGGGGATTATGACCAGTCGTACCTCAGTCAACTGACCGCGCGTGGCTTCCCCGCGGGCATGGCGGTGAATACGCTGCGTTATGAGGGCCACCAACCGCCGCTGTATTATTTGCTGGCCACACCGCTGTTCATAGTCTCGGGGGGATCGCTGCTTGTGCTGCGCCTGTTCTCGTTGGCGCTGGGGGCCGTGGTAGTGTGGTTCGCCGGGCTGTGTGCTCAGGCGCTCTTTCCGCGTAACTATCCGGTGGCACTGGCCGTGGCGGGATTTGTCGCCTTTCTGCCTCAGCACCTGGCCATAATGGCGGCGGTGAACAACGACGCTCTCGCCGAGCTGCTGATGGCGCTGGGGCTGTGGCTGCTGCTGCGCCGCTCTGCAGGATGGAAGCTGGGGCTGGTTATAGGACTGGCCCTTTTGACGAAAGCCACGGTGTACGTTCTTGCTCCGCTGGCTGTTTTCGCAATGCTGCTGAGAGCGCGGCGAGGGCGCTGGAATTGGCATGAATTGTCGCAATTCATGACCCCGGTGCTGTTGCTGGGCGCGCTGTGGTGGACACGCAATCTGCTAGTCTATGGCTGGCCGGATGTGCTTGGCCTGCAGCGCCATGCTCAGATTGTGGTCGGGCAGCCGCGTAGCGTCGCATGGATGCAGCGTTATGGGGTTGTTGAATTTAGCGTTCGTTTCGCACAAACTAGCTTTCAGAGCTTCTGGGGACAGTTTGGCTGGATGGGAGTTCCCATGGGATCGCGAGTGTACCAATTTCTGGCGGTGTTTTCTCTGTTGATAGTGACCGGGTTCGCCATCGCACTTTGGCGACGGCCACCTCTTTCAGAACGGCAGTATGATGGCCTAGTCCTTCTGGCAATTACGGCGGTTGCCGTGATGCTTCAATATCTGGGATACAACCTGGTATTTGTGCAACATCAGGGGCGCTATCTTTTCCCGGCATTGGTGCCGCTGGCGCTGGCCTGTGCAGCCGGAATGTGGGGTTGGGCTGCCGCATTGGGGAGACTCTGGCCTGCAGGCAAGCGGGTGCTTCGGTGGCTGCCGGCTGCGCTTGCTCCGGCTCTGGCTGCACTTGCGTTGCACGCACTTTTCGGAGTGGTGATGCCTGCATTTGCTCTGATAGGTGTGCTTTGACAGCATGGCCTGCTTGTGATAAACTTCCGGATAGAAAAAGCCGGTTTGTCTTAAGGGGGCCGTTAGGCCGTAGGAACTTCGCCTGAAAAGCTGGTTGGGTACATACCACAACTGGATAACTGGGAGGAAACTTCCCCGACGGACAAAACTGTGCCGGCGGGTTTTTTTATTGGAGTGACAAAGATATGGCAGAAAAAATACTTAGGATCGTTCCCCTTGGCGGACTTGGGGAAGTCGGAAAGAACATGATGGTGCTGGAATACGGGCGCAATATTCTCATTATCGACACCGGGTTGATGTTCCCGGAAAACGACATGTGGGGCGTGGATTACATCATCCCTGATTTCAGATACTTGAATGACAAGCGCGACCGCGTGCGCGGCATTGTGGTCACGCACGGGCATGAAGACCATACCGGAGCAATCCGGCATGTGGCCCGAGAGATTGATGCACCCATATACGGCACCCCGCTCACATGCGGGTTGCTGGAGGCCAAGCTGCGCGAGGCAAAGTTGTATGACGCAGACAGGCTACACGTGGTTCAGGCCGGAGAGAAGGTCAGCATTGGGCCTTTCGAGGTCGAGTTTTTCCATGTTTGCCACAGCATTCCCGATGCGGTCGGGCTGGGCATCACTACCCCGGTCGGGCTGGTGGTGCATTCGGGTGATTTCAAACTGGACCAGACGCCGGTGGATGACTGGCCGACCGATTTCGCCAAACTGGGCGAATTCGCCAGCAGGGGCGTGCTGGCATTGCTCTCGGATTCGACCAACGCTGACCAACCAGGCTGGACGCGCTCGGAGGCCATCATTGATGGTGCTTTTGACCAGGTATTCCGAGAGGCCGATGGGCGCATTCTGGTGGCCACCTTCGCCTCGCTGATATCGCGCATTCAGCAGGTTGTTAATGCGGCGCAGCGGCACGGACGTCGGGTGGCTTTGGTGGGTACATCTATGGTGGTGAACTCTAAAATGGCCTTGAAACTAGGCTATCTGAAGGACCCACACGAGGTACTGCTACCTCTTGACAAGGCGTTGGGGCTTCCCAAAAGCGAGGTGACGCTGATGATGACCGGCTCGCAGGGAGAGCCATTGTCTATTCTGGGGCGTCTGGCGGTGGGCCGTAATCGTCAGTTTGATTTGGAAGAAGGCGACACGGTCATTGTCTCCGCTCATCCGATTCCAGGCAATGAGGAGGTGGTCTCGCGTATGATTAACAAGCTTATCCAGCGTGGGGCCCTGGTGATGTATGACCCATTGCTGCCGGTGCATGTCTCCGGCCACGCAAAGGCTGAGGAGCAGAAGCAGCTCATTCGCATGGTCAAGCCGAAGTTCTTCGTTCCGGTGCACGGGGAGCTGCGCATGTTGCATGCGCACAGTGCGCTGGCGAGTGAGGTCGGGATTGCGGCTGATAACATTGCCGTGGTGGAAAATGGCACCGTGCTTGAGTTGGCGCCTGATTCGCTGAAGGTTTCCGGGCGCGTGCCCGGAGGCTATGTATATGTGGACGGGTCTGGTGTGGGCGATATCGGTCCGCAGGTGCTGCGCGAGCGCGACCGACTGGCGAGTGACGGATTCGTTATTGTAAGCCTGCTGGTTGATGCGGAGACGCGCGAGTTGCTCAATACTCCAGCGATTACCTCGCGCGGATTCGTGTTCGTGCGCGATTCAGAGAAGCTGTTCCGTCGTGCCACAGAGAAAGCCGTCTCCGTAGCCACAGATAGTCCGAACGGAAAAATTGGCCGCCGTGTGGAGAAGGCACTCTCAGATTTTTTCTACAATGAGATTAAACGCCGGCCGATGGTTTTCGCACTGGTGAACGAAGTCTAGTCTTTATTACAGCAGCGGCCAGGTAGGTCGTGCGTCTAGGTCCCACCCATCGCGCTGCCCCGCCTGATAGTGTTGGTAACCCGCCGCGGCAATCATGGCAGCATTGTCAGTACAAAGCTGTTTTGGCGGATAATAAACCGCCATATCTCCGGCCCGTCCAGAGATGGCGGTGCAAAGTGCTTGGTTGGCCGAGACGCCACCGCTGATTAACACGGCCTTGACTTTGTGTTTCTCGGCCGCCTGTACTGATTTCTCCGTGAGTACCTCGATAATCGCCGCCTGAAAACTAGCAGCTAGATCTGCCACGGGCAAATCGACAGAGGTCGTATCTCTGCCGGTGTCCCACTCTGGAAAGCGCTGTTTGACGGCGCGCATCACAGCTGTCTTCAATCCGCTGAATGAGAAATCCCAGCTGTCGTCCATCCACGCGCGAGGGAAATCGAAGGCCTCTGGGTTACCGCCTCGGGCGGCCTCTTCTACTCTTGGCCCACCGGGATATGGCAAACCGAGCAGGCGGCCCACTTTATCGAAGGCCTCACCGGCGGCGTCATCAACTGTTCCGCCCAAGCGCTGGTATTGCAAATGCCTCTTTACCAGAATCAGTTCTGTGTGCCCGCCCGAGACTATCAAAGCTAGCAGCGGGAATTCCACTTCATGTGCAACATCACTTAACCAGAGTGAATAAATGTGACCTTCCAGGTGGTTGATGCCTATAAGCGGCAGGCCGCGCGCCAGTGCTAACCCTTTGGCCATATTGAGCCCGACCAGCAGCGAGCCTGCCAGGCCTGGCCCGCGCGTTACCGCCACGGCGGTGAGGTCATCTAGGCTGACATGTGCCTGCGCGAGCGCGCTGGCAATCACGCTATGAATGGTCTCGATGTGCGAGCGCGAGGCCATTTCCGGGAAGACGCCACCGTACTGCGCGTGTAAGTCAGATTGCGAGGCCACGACATTGGAGAGGATCATCACACCTTGCTCCACTACGGCTGCGGCTGTCTCATCACAGGAGGTCTCGATGCCAAGTATACGCACTGTCACTATGGATAATCCTCTCGTTCCGCTCAGAGCGGAATCACAAGTTCCTTGTCAAACACCCCGATGGTTTGAGGATGCCCGGTTTTCGGATCCATCCAGATGTAATCCTCCACGCGAATGCCATAACCATCCTCCGGGTAGTATAACCCCGGTTCGATGGTAAGCACCATGCCTGCCCGCACCCGTTCTTCTGGCGACGCCGTTTCCGCGAGACGTGGGGGCTCGTGGACGCTGAGGCCTACTCCGTGCCCCAGCGAGTGCACGTATCCCTCTGTGGTGCCTGGGTGGCTGCGGGTGGTGTGACGACCCTGAGCCTCGAAATAGTCATTGATTGCACCCTGCAGCGCACGACAGGACTGGTCAACGCGCAGCTTGGATACTGCCAGATCTAAGGCCGCTACCACCTCTCTGTGAGCCTGGACGACCGCAGGTGGTGCGTGGCCGAGGCACCATGTGCGCGTGAAGTCATAAAAGTAACCGCCACTGGCCTCGCGCGGGAAATAGTCGAAGATGATGGTCTCTCCGAGAGCAATTAGGGAATCTTCTTCTCCGCGGGAGTGTGGAACACCGGCGTCGCGCCCGCTGGCAAAAATCATACCTTCGGCGTTCTCCAGATTACGCTCCACGCTCCAGCGGCGAATCTGGCGCTGCACATCCCCAATCGTGAGCGGCACACCACTCTTGGTGATAAGATGTCCTTTCTCGACCGCGTGCGAGGCCAGGAAATGGCGCGTATCGTCCACCACGCCGAGAGCAGTGGCAGCTAGCGCGCGGATACGTGTCAACTCATTCGTATCTTTCGTCATTTGCGCTAGCTGCAGCACGTTAGGGGTAGGATCACCGACGAAGGAAATCTCCGGCATACGCGTGCGCAATTCATTGACCAGAGAAAGTGTAAACCCCTGCTCCTCGCGCCCGTAAAGGCCAACGGTGCCGCTCACATTCAGTTCGCCAAAGATAGCTGTGAGCATACGCGCGTGCGCCGCTACCTGATTGCCACCTTCCTGTTTCAGTAGCCGGGGCAGGTCGTAACGGCTGCGCTTTATCACCTGCAGGCCGGATTTGGCGGCTTCATCCCGCTCCATCCCGATAGCGATGAGCACAGGTTCTGCGGCGCGCTTTTTTATCAAAAGAGTGTACTCGCCAACTTTTGCGCCGTTGGTGAGATAGTGCATCGCCGGGTTATCGCGTGTGCTCCCGCTGACGAACAATGCATCCAGTTTGCGTCCCGCCATCAGGCGGTCGAGGTCTGATTTCATCGTGGCGGGGCACAGGCGAGCAACTGCTGCAACGTGGAAGTTAACCCGCTGTCTGAAGTGGGCGGCACTGTGCGCAAATCGAACACCACCCTGTCATCCTGAATGCGGGCGATTATTCTGCGCTCCCGCAATCGCTGAGCGAAGCGCTGAGGTGCAGGCACCGGAAGCCCGACAAGCAGAGTGGGCAGTGTCTCGGTGGGCAGGCTGCCGCCCCCGACCGTCGATAGCCCGGGGATAATCTCGCCTCCGATGGTCTCGGCCAACCGCTGCGCGCGCTTTTCGATTTCGTTGACGCCCATGTTGATCATGCGCCAGACTGGAATTTTCTGCACGGCCTCGTCTTTCAGATAATGCAGCAGCGTGGCTGATAGGGCGGCCAGACACAGCTTGTCCGCCCTAATTGCGCGCGCGAGCGGATGGCGCTTAAGTTTCTTCATCACCGCTGCGCGGCCTATCACTATACCGGCTTGTGGCCCGCCTAGCAATTTGTCGCCGGAAAAGCAAACCACGTCCGCACCGGCGCTCAGACTTTCTTGTACGGTAGGCTCGTGGCCTAGACCAAATGTCGTGGTTTCTAGCAGTGCTCCTGACCCGAGGTCGTCTGCCACCGGCAGGCCGTGCTCGTGCCCGAGGGCGACTAGTTCCGTGAGAGTGGGCTCGGTGGTGAATCCGACGATCCGAAAGTTGCTGTGATGAGCGCGCAGAATGAGCGCAGCCCGGTTCTTCTTCTCTGCGATGGCCTTTTCGTAATCGTGCAAATGAGTCCGGTTAGTGGTACCTACCTCGACCAGCTTTCCGTCCGACTGTTTTAGAACGTCCGGGACGCGAAAGCCGCCACCGATTTCCACCAGCTGCCCGCGTGAAATCACTACGCCTTTGCGGCGTGCCAGTGCCCTGAGCACTAGCAATACGGCAGCTGCATTGTTGTTGACCACCAGTCCTGCTTCGGCCCCGGTCACACGGCACAGCAGTGCCTCGGCGTGGAGGCTGCGCTTTCCGCGTTTTCCTCTGGCAAGGTCAAACTCGAGAGTATTGTAATCCGCTGCAATGGCGAGCATAGCCTGCTGTGCTTCATCTGAGAGCGGAGCGCGGCCGAGATTGGTGTGCAAAATTACTCCAGTTGCATTGATGAGTGTTTGCAGCGTGGGCGCGCTTTGATCCCGCAGCCATGTGGTGGCGCGCTTTACCAACTCGTCTGTGGATGGGGGCGGGTTGTTGAGTGTGTCGTGCTTCAGGTCGGCGCGGGTCTCCGCTAGCACCCAGCGTATAGCTGTGGTCGTTAGTGGGCGACCGAAGGTGCTCAACAGCTCCGCTACGGTGCCATACTGCAGCAATGTGTCTACTGCGGGCAGGGAGCGCAGCCCTTCATTTGCCATGTGATGCATTGGGGTCCCACAGGCTACGCGTGCGCAGCTCTACAAACCATTCAATTGCCACAAACAGCGCCGCCAGTAGCAATCCGATGCTCCATGTGAGTGTACGGCCCAGCTGCAGCCACGCCAGCGTTACTCCGAAAGCTCCGACCCAGATTGCCCTCCGCATGAGTACACGACCGCTGACTGTCCGGCGCCCGAATCGATGCGAGAGGAAAACCACGAACGGGACCGCGGTGCCAGTCAATCCTGCCATCCCGAGTAGAAAAAACACCCAGCGGGCATCTACTGTGGGAACGGCGTACAGGAGAAGCACAATTATGCCACCCCAACCGAGGATAAACAGCGTGCCGGCGGCAATGTAAACTCCCATGAAACGTTCGGGAAAGGTATCCCTGTCCATGGCTACGCAGATTATAGCGCAGAGTGTGACTAGAGCGCAAAGCCAGGGTGTTCCTTATCTTTGCTCATGCGGTCGCTGCTGTCTTGATGGCGTGGTCATTGTATGCGCTCATACTCACAAGGCAAGCGCGGTAAACTGGTACTGCTGGTGCACTATGCCGATTTGTAGTAGCTCATCATTCCACGGAATGATGAGCTACTACAAATCGGCATTTGGTAACCAAAAGATATCGTACTGATGTGGCAACGCTGTTGGAATAGCTCTGATGCCGCGGGGTTAGGCGGATGCCTGCAGCCAGAGAAACATGGCTGCTCCTGAGACCAGAAACAATCCGTAAGGCATAACAGTGAAGGAGCGGTAATCCCGGCGCAAGCGCATGATGAGCGCCCCGAATCCAGCGGCGCAAACCCCATACATCAGGGCTGCCAGCACCCCCGGCCAACCGGCCGCCAACCCGATGATGCCCGCCAGGATAATGTCGCCGCCCCCCAGCGCGGTCCCGATAATTACCGTATCATTACGTTGCTCGGCAATACGCACGAACACTTTGCCGGCAAGGAACATCAGGTACATCAATCCATACCCGGCTATCCCACCACCAACAGTCTCTGTCCATCCGCGGTGCATTCCCAGCGTACCATATGAAAGCGCTACAGTTACGGTAGGAGCCACGACGGCGTTGAGGATTAACTTGTGTTCCAGATCAATGACCATTATCAGGCCGAAACAGGATATCAGTAGTACCAGCAACCAGAATTGCATGCCTGACACCAACGTCAATCTGAGTCCGGCCAGAAGAAGTATCGCAGCTAATTCCACGACAATGTGACGGCGGATGCGTCTCGAGGCGCCTGCGCATCCCCGTGACAGCGTCCGTTTCTGCACTAGCCAGCGATACAGCTGAAGCGGGGCCAGGCAGGGCGGGTAAACTGGGCGCGTCAACTGGCCCTTGCGGGGCAATTGGTCTGCGAAGTAGTTGATAATGCCTCCTGCAAACCACCCGCCTAGAAACACGAATGCTGCTTTGGTGATCATGACACTGATTATATGTTACCCGTTTTTGACACGGGTGCAGCGTCCTGCTAGAATGCGGCTATGCCACAGAAGCCGTTGCATTTCTTTCCCCGTACTGACCAATTGAGTGTTCTCACAGCGGTGATTAGTCTGGGATATGTGGTGTCCCGTTTCCTGTACCTTCCTGCGCGCACCATGGAAGCCACTCTTG
>CAUZCX010000003.1:0-53812 GCA_963578565.1 Anaerolineae bacterium | reverse complement strand
ACCGTGGCGTTGTCATCCGCGAGCATAACCCACTCATCTGTTTCAGTGTATCTTCGGTCGTCAGGTGTGTTCCAAGTCATACCTTTTCTCCTGATGGTTTTATTGCCAACCTGAGGCCGGCGACAAAAAAGGGGACGCATCGACTATTGCGAGCGCCCCCTCTGTCATAGACCTGAGAGATTCACCCGGCCATGCCGAGTTTGCCCCGTCGGTGTCAAAAGACTTTCCAGAGGATGTAGCGATCCCGCGGTTCTTTTACCTGAGAGTTTCATCCACGCGTGTGGATTTGCCCCTTCGGTGCCACTGCGCCCAATGCCTCAGCAGTCTCTCCCCCGCGATCGGTGAATTGTAAATGGCATTGTATATGTCGGGCGTAAAGATGTCAAGTAGCAGATGGTCAGCCTATTGTTACGGTGCGATGATGCTGCTTAGGATTTGCTCAAACCTGTAGGCCAACTTCGACCAATCGCAATTCTCTTGCGTGAATGTGCGCGCTTTACGGCCCTCCCGTTCCCGGGTTGTCGGATCGAGGAGTCGCTGCAGGGCGGGCAGCAATTCATCTTTCGGCGCGTAAATGATGCCGTTACCGGGCGGCACTTCGCTCATCACTCCAGGAAGCTCGCTTGCCAATACAGGGCATCCACATGAAAGATATTCGTAAGTTTTGATGGGTACAATGTTGCGCGTAATCGGATTTAGGTCTGAGCACATCAGGCATACGTCAGCGGCTGCAATGAGATCGGGTATGCTTTCGTAATCTTGCCGTCCAGTGAAGATAACGCGGTCATGCAATCCCAGCGACTCGCGCAGCGCCTGCAATCGGTCTTCGGCCTCTCCGCTGCCGACAACCAGCATTTTTAGCCTGTGTGGCATTTCTGGCATCAAGCGCATGACTGTGTCCACACCTGAGAACTGGTATAACCATCCCACGAATACTAGCAGTACCTCGTCAGGCTCTATGCCCCATTTGCGGCGCAGCTCGCTTACATCTCGGTCTGGGTGGAACCGGTCCAGGTCCACTCCGGTGCGTACCGTTGAGGCTGTTTCCGGGCGGGCGCCGAGGGCGACGCCGTACTCCTTGAGTTTTTCATTAATGTAGATGGTCGCATCGGCGTTGCGCAGCAGTAGCGCCTCGAACGAGCGGGCGAGCGGCCAAGTCCATCTGTGGGGCGCGAGTGTGTGAAGTGCGTCGATGACGTGCATTACGAAGGGGATACGCTGCGAGCGTGCAATCGCGAGCGCGCTTGCGCCAGTGGAAATCGCATAATCCACTATCAAATCGGGGCGAAAACCACGCACTATCCGCGCTAGTTCTTTGTAGAAGGTCGCTAGAGATATTATTCGCGCTAGGCCAGGCAGTCGTATGGTAGCCGGCCGGACCACGTGCACGCCAGCATCACGGATCACGCGCGACACATTGCTCCACTCCATGCGATGGGCGAATAGCGGCGCGGTTGGCCATGGCTCGTACAGGATCTCGAAATCGACAACTATCACCTCGTGTCCACGCGCCGAAAGTCGCTCGAAAATGTGATGCTGCTGGTGCGGACCACGTTGCAGCCAGTCGGTTTCTTGTACGACAACGATTCGCATCAATCGTTTCGGGTCTGGATTTGTAGTAGGCTGAGAAAGAGAGTGGCGAGGATAATCTGTGTGCCACTTACAGCCAGTGTGAGTGCGACGATTCCGGTGCGGAGTTCGAACAGATTCTCAAAACCGTGCTGTGCCCAGATAATGAAGATGCGCATGCCGAAACCGAGGCCAATCAGCAGTAGAGTTATGCCAGAAAGCAGGCCGCGTTCCAGTGTGAAGTTCTCCTGCATCCATGCCATCATTTGGTCCGGGTGCTCGAGATTGTTGGCAACTAGGTAGGTTTTGCCATGTACGCCCAGAGTCAGCAATTGCAGTCCCAGTAACGCTACTGCGCTACCCGCAATCATGTAGTGAAAATCGAAGAATAACCCCCCGACTATCAGCGGGCCAGCAGCTAGCGTCATGAGGGGCAGCCAACCGAGCAGTACCAGAGCAATGCCCGGAATCAGGAACAGATGCGTGGGGCTGCGGAGCATGAGATAGCGCAGGTGGCGCCAACCGTCACGCCATGTATTCAGTTTTGAATCGCCCGCCCGGGGATGATAAGTGATCGGCACTTCGGCGATTTTCAGGTGTTGCTGTCCTGCGCTGATTATCATCTCCGAGGCGAATTCCATTCCGGTGGTGCGCAGCTTCAGACGATCGTAACCGGCGCGGGTGAAGGCACGCATGCCGGTGTGCGCATCCTGAAGGTGGAGCCCAAAAAACCGGTTCAGCATCCCGGTCAGGATGGGGTTGCCCACGTAGCGATGTAACCATGGCATTGACCCTGGCAGGATGACGCCGCCCATACGTGAACCTAGCACCATGTCGTATCCCTCGCGAAGCTTTGCCAACATCCTCGGGATTTCGCGCAGGTCATAGGTGTTGTCGGCATCCGCCATGATGATGGTGGGTGCGCGCGCAGCAGCGATTCCGCATAGATATGCGCTGCCATAACCACGCCGAGATTCATGTACCACGCGCGCACCGGCTTGCAGTGCCAACTCTGGCGAACCATCGCTGGAGCCATTGTCGCTGACGATGACCTCGGCGCGCAATCCGCTATCCGAAAGCGCTTTCAGTGCTTCTTCTACGCAGTGGCCTACCGCAATTGCTTCATTAAGACAGGGCAGTACAACTGAAACTTCAGGAGTGTTGTTCATGGGGAAAGTACCCGGAATGCTGTCAGTTTCCCGGCCGGGCCGGCGTAGATTTTCTCGAACAATCGGGTGTCACCCAGATGAGGCAATGGGCTGTTCCGAACACCGAGCTTATTATAGACCGACTCGCTCCATGAGCCGACCACGAAGACGTCCTCTGCTCGCATGTTTGCCATGTCGGGGTAACCGACCGTAATGGGGCGGTCAATTAGATAATATCGAATACGGACGTCGTTGGAGTGGATGTTTGTTGTTGGTTCTATGTGCGTTTGTAGGAATTGTACCGTCGGGTAAAGGTCACCTTTAGCTCGTGTTAGGCGCTCGGCGTAGCTGGCTCTAGGGTGATTTGCCCACTGAATTAATCCGCCTAATTGAGCCTGATAGATCCCGGCTGCAACAACTGACAGGATTATGGTGGCGCAGATAATTTGGCGCGTTCTTGAGTCCGCAGCCGCTCTCACGTGGCGCCATCCGGACGTGACAGCTGCCCCTGCTAGCACGGCGTAGAACGGCAGTACTGTCAACAGGAAGCGTGCGTCGAACGAAAAACGCCACCACCAAACAATAGTATAAGGCCCGCACCATAAGAGTGCGCGCTTCACCATGGGTTTTCGTAACGCTGCGGTCGCCCATCCCAATCCTGCTAAGTAAAGTGGCGCGGTCATCCAGCCGAATTCGAGGAAGTTTCCTATGAATGGGACGAGTTGCAGCGGGCTGCGTGGTGCGGTCAACAGATGATACAGGCCAGCATCCGGCACAGCGCTCCCCCAACCGTCATAGAGTGCGTTGCGCAGATACCACCAGCCACCGGCAGCAATAGCCGCCGGCACCATTAACAATCCATGGACTAGCGCGCGCCGCGCTTCATCGCGCTCGGAGCGGGTCCATTTGCGCATGACTTGGGTGAAAACGAACAGTCCCATTATCGGCAGAACCGCGAATCCGGCCTGTTTGGTCCACAGGGCCATCCCGGCGAGAACTCCGCTTAGCAGAGCCCAGCCTGGTTCCAATCGTTCTCGCCATATTTCGAGAGCAAGTGCGCACAACACGAAATACAATCCGCTTGTGATATCCACGTAACCGATCGGCGCCCAGTGGATGAAAAGCGGTGTGGCTGCCAGCGTAAGGGCGGCAGCGATTCCGGCACACTGGCCGAACCAGCGCAACGCCAGGGCGTAAGTGGCCCAAACTGTCATGACGGCCATCAGAACAGGGTACATTTTTGCGGCTTGCTCGTGGATGCCGCCGCTCGCTAAGAAAGTGCTCGCATATGCTACGGGGAGTAGTGGAGGGTATCCACGGACCTCCGCGGCCAGCCTGCCGTTTTCGAGAATCAGGCGCGCAAAATATGCGTAACGGCTGATTTCGTCATCGCCTGTGAATGGGTAATAACTGGCTTGAGCCAGAATAACCAGAAGGATTGCGCCTCCAGCCAACCCCACCCACGAGCCACATTTCCTTCGCCGGATTCGGATCCACCATGCCGTTGGGGAATAGACCACGTGCGGCCAATTGCCCCAGAGCGCGCTGACGCTCCACAGAGCGGCGAGGATGAGCCATAGACGGGTCGCTGTAATCCCAGCAAATGCTATCATTGTTAGCAAGAGGGTAAAAAGGCCGACGCCGAGTCCTACACTGAGCGGCCAGAAGAGCTCCGACGGTGGTCGCAAACGTGAGCGTGCAATCAGCGGAGCTAAATATCCGGCCGCCAGTGGCACGGGCAGGAGCGCCAAAAGCCAGGATGCTATCTCATTCATGGCTCAATCGGACCCACGTGGTAGATTGATACTGATTCGTTGTGCCTGTAGATCTCGGGAAGCGTTTCCGCGTCACCGAGCGCGCGCAATACCTCATTGTCGTGGGCGTCGTAAAAGCGATACACTGACTCTCCGTTTGCTGCGGTGACAAAATAATCAATGTCTTTCAAATCGGCGAGCATGAAGGGATAGCCTTGTCTGAAATCATATTCGTGCAGCCAGTATGCTAGTGCCCCGTCCATTGCATAGATGCTCGCACCCTTCTCAATCGTCGCGCGGATGTGTTTTGCCAGAGACCACGATTCTCCGCTCAGCCGCGATAGTTTGGCGTCGTCTGACTGGAGCGGCTGAGCGGCTAGATGATAGACTGCTCCCAAACGGCTGCTCATCCCTGTAAGTACCATTCCGCCGGCGGCGGCCAAAACTACCCATTTCGGTGTGCGCGCTAGCGCCGGCACTCGTCCGAGCAACCAGTCTATGCAATGTCCTGCAATAACCGCGTAGAGGGGTGCGGATGCTAACAAATAGCGTGTCTGATAAGAAAAGCCCTGCCACCAGATGAGATGGTAAGGGATTACGAAGGCTGCTAGCAGCCACGCGCGTTGGCGTCGGTCAATGTGATGGTGCGATGTGTTATCGATGTCGGGTTTCCAGAAATGAGTCGACCAAAGAGTTATACCGAGCACAGTGGCCGCGCTCATCCATGGACCCCACTCCATGTATGCGGTCACAAACGTTATCAGCGCGCCGAGTGACCGGTCGGTGAACTGCGCATCATATGCACCCGGGGCTGGTAGCACGGCCGCGGGTCCGCCCAGCAGAAGGCTCCGCAGATACCACGATCCGGCCAGCAGCAGTGTAGCCCCCAGGGCCATCAACCCGTTGCCAAGCTCAACGTACATGTTGCGATGCGAGTGCATCCGCAGCAGAGGAACCACCGCCAGTGCGGGAATCAGCACCAGTGCCGATTGTTTTGTCCACAAGGCTAGGCCTGCCATCACTCCGGACCAAAGTGCCCAGCGTCGTTCTCCTCTTTGGAGCCATATAAACGCGCACAGAAAAGTGAGGCCGTGGTAAACCCCAACGGGCACATCCACGTAGCCTGATGTCGACCAATCCACGAACAGACGCGAACTTAGCAGCAGGAGTACTGCCGTCCAACCCGTTCGTTGGGAATAGGCTACCCTGCCAACGGCGAATGTGGTCAGCAGCATAGCCCCAGAAAAAGCCGCCACCACCAATCCGGCTAGATGGTCGTTGACCGCACCGTAAGCCATGAACGTGAAGGCATACAGCAACTGTGTAGCGAGTGGGTAACCTATCAATGTGTTGGGTACGGAGCTATTGTCAAATAGCAACCGCGCATTCGGTGCGAAGCGGGCGAGTACATCGTAGCGGTAAAAAGGATAGGAGACGGTATTTACAACGATGACTATGAAACCAGCGACGCATATCAAGGTCAGCCAGAATATGAGTACTTGTCTGCTGCGGCTGCCATTGAGGGAAGGCGTGTTCTTCGCTCGCCAGATACCGAACCCAAGAAGCAACCAGGGTAGCGGTAACACCAGCGCTGGGCGCAGCCACGCGCCGGGCAGCAGCCCTAGCGCCAACATGTACAGTGACAGCATGCCAGTGCTCAACCCGAAGGTAGTTGCCAAAACACCGGCGTACGCCAGATGTCCATCATTAAAGGCGCGCCGCGTCAGCGGCCAGAGACAAACAAAACTGATCAGAATTGATAGGGCAGCGAGCAGGAATCGAAACATTAGGGTATTGTATCAAGCCCCGGGCAGCCAGCGGGTAGTTTATCATACGGGGAAACTTGTCTGTATGGGTCAGATAGTCTGGACATTCACTATCGAAACATTTCACACTATGGCAAGATTTTCGTCACGGGACAAATTGCACAGTAGTGGGCTCTCCCTGGGTTTGCTTGCCATCGCATTATTGCTGGGGACTTGGATGAGAGTGCATGGGGCGGTGGCTTATCCCTTTCTGGCTGATGAGCCTCGTATTACCCAAAGCGGCGTGCGCGATATGTTAGGTATGGGTCCAGACCGCCATTTGGGGACTGGGATAGCAACACAGGTGTTTGGCGTTCCGCTCCGGAACGGTCAATTCCTTGCGCCTTTGTGGTGGTGGATGCAGACCGGCGTGCTCAAATTGATTCCTGGCCATGATGACATACTGTACCGTGGGGCTGACACCAAACTATATCGTGTGCTGCCGATGCTATGGGGAATTATTGGCATAGCGGCGTTCTATCGTCTGGCTGCAGGCGTCTTTCCACGGCCAATACCGGTACTTGTAACTCTGCTTCTCAGTGCGCATGATCTGCATGGCTACATGTCTTCGAAAGCGCAGTACCCTTCCCCTGTGCAGTTTGTCGCAACCATACTGATGGCTTTCGTTCTTGTGCGTCCTCGAGCACGTGTGAAAGACCGTTGGATACTGGCGGGCGGGGCCGTGTTGGCTCTAGCGGTCTCTCTGGCAAAAGGGATTGCGTTGGTGATTGTGATGCTAGTAGTAATGACCATGAAGATGGTTGCATCCCCGAATTCCAGCACAAAGCGTACCGATTTGCGTAGTGTGGGTGGAGATATGCGAATCCTCCTGATTGCGCTACTGCCGTTAATGGCGTGGTGGATGGGTGCCGAATGGTTTTTTCGTACACACTCGGTGCGGGTATCCGACCTTGGGTATTTCGGGCATCTGTTTGACCCGGTGATTGCGCTGACATTGGGCTATGGCGAACAAGTCAAATCCTTCATTACTGGCCCATGGTACTGGGCGTTGCTGGTCTATTCCCATGCAGACATATGGCCGACACTTTCCTTTATGGCGCTGCCAATGGCCGCCGGATGTGGCATAGCGGTAGTGAGGGTGATGCAGGGTGGGCGGCGGTGTTCGATGTACATCTATATCGTGGTGGCTATAGTGCTGCAATTGGGCGTGCAGCTGAACAAAGGAGTCGATGGTGGCCGATACCACATGCTTTATTTGCCGGCAAGCCTGCTGGGTGCCGGGCTTTTTTTTGAGTGGCTCTGGTTAAGCGCTGAGGCGAAGGTGCCGGTCAGGTTGTGGGGCGCGACCGGAATAATCATAGTTGGTGCTTATATGTACATCATGCTCGGATGGCAGCACTGGCTGACCGCCTGGGTTTTACCGGGGCGCTGGGGCAGCATTGTCATGCTGGGTGGGCTGGCAGCTGGGTTATTATATCTGTTCGGCCGAGAGCCCTCTGTGCGCCATTTGGCTGTTATCGTGGTGGCAGGTATGGGCGTTTGCCTTTCACTTGTCAGGGGGCCGCTTCACTGGGGTATGTTTGCATATGAGGAGCCGGGGTCTATCAATCCGCATCGCCGTGAAATCGAAGCGCTGTACCATCCGGTCTATCGCGTGCCGGAATCATCTGTGCAGAAGGATGTAGTCTACGCGAATAACCTCAGGCTTCTCGGTTACGATTTCGTTTTGAGAAATGACACGCTGGCAATCACCACAAACTGGCAAGTGGAGTACCAAATTTATAGCGTGCGCCACAGGTTGTATGCATTTCTGAATAGAGCGTTGGAGCTTGAGTTGGATAAACGATTGCAACAACCGTACCATGTTTTCTTACATCTGATGGACATGAACAGCGGTGAGTTGGCTTATGGATATGACGAAATTATGCTCAATGACCGTGGTCTATCCGTTAGCCGATGGCGAAATCAAGAGACGGTTAGCCTACAGCATCTGCTCAAACTATCTGAATTACCCGCTGGGGTATATCAGTTGGGCATCGGGCTGTATGATTTTGAATCGGGTGATCGGCTGCGTATTACTGTGGGGCTTGCGGCTGGCAATGACTGGCTTCCTTTGGAAGAGTTTGCATTGCCGTGAAGCTCCATTCAATGGCTTCATGCTCTGGCTGAGGAAAAGTTTGACATACTGATAGAATCGCACCAACGCAAATACAATCCCCAATATTAGGAAAGCCATGAGAAGCGGCTGGTATTCCCACAAGTAATCCATGCACGAGACCACTGGAAAATCGATTGTATTGACGTTTTTGCGACAATTCTGACAGAATAATCGAGCAGGAGCGACGGCACCAGATAGGTGAACAGTCGTCTGACTGAAAACGTCAACGGACTTTCAAATAGGATATATCAGCCCAAACGTGTTTATGTGGTCGGCATACGCAATTGTGTGCCTGGTTGCATAATCAGAGCGTTGCGCATTTCACGGTGTATGCCTTCCCGTTGTGCCACCAGATCTTCCATAACAACCTTGTGTTCCACCAGCAGGGCCAGGCAATCGGCGTCCGTGCACGCTTCCGTCAGAGTGGATGGGTATGCCATGCCCTCGACTAGCGGGTCGAAGTGGTCCACTCGGCATCCATCCGCACGCAACATGCGCACTATTTCAATGGCAGGACTCTCGCGCGTGTCGGCTGTGTTGGGTTTGTAAGCCGCTCCGACAGCCACGATATGCGGATTTATGATTTCGCGCACTGCCTCGCTAATATTCGCCGCAATCTGAGCCGGCACATCATCGTTAATCATCCGGGCTGTGAAAATCAGGCGCGAATTGATCGGGTCAACTTCTTTGATAAACCACGGGTCAATCGGAATGCAATGGCCGCCGACCCCGATTCCGGGCTTGAGGATACTCACCCGAGGATGTCGGTTTGCCAATGCAATAGCCTCCCCGGCATCAATTTCGAGAGTACGGGCTACCGCGGCGAACTCGTTCGCCAGGGCTATGTTCACATCGCGATATGTGTTTTCCATCAGCTTCACTAGCTCCGCGGTAACATCGTCCGTGAGCAGCAGGTCCCCATGTACAAATGAGGCATAGACATCGGCTGCCATCGCGCGGCTTGTCTCATCTTCAGCGCCGATGATGCGGTCATTGTGAACAATTTCGTGAAACACATCTCCCGGTAGAATCCGTTCCGGACAATGAGCAAGTTTAAGTGTCTCCCCGACTTTCAACCCCGACCGCTCCAGTAAAGGCGTTATTGTGTTGCGGCAGGTTAGTGGCGGTACAGTGGATTCTAGAATTACCAGATTACCTGCGCGCAGATGCGGAATGAGAGATTTGGTCGCTTCAATCACCATGCTCAAGTCGGCCACTTGCTTGCTCTCGTCAAGTGGGGTCGGGACGGCAATCACAAAGACATCCGCCTCGCACGGGGCAGATTGCGCCATCAGGTTTGTTTTCACTGCTGGTTCATCCATGATGGCCTGCAACTGTTCTTCTTTGATGTGCAGGATGCCATCATTGATGGTGCGCACGATGTTCTCATCGATATCCACCCCTACAACGGAGTGCCCGGCCTGCGCCAGCAGTAGGGCTGCCGGCAGCCCAACGTAACCAGTACCAATGACGACAATGTCGAGGGGCGTGAAATCAGTCGATACCATAGGTTTCTTGCTGCCACGCTATCGTGAGTGGGATACCCATGGATAGTTTGATTCGAGTCAGATGTCCTAGCTCGCTTTGCGCTTTGCTCAGGTCGCTTTTTTTGTCGCGAGTGTTGTGTGCCTCGCGGCGCTCATATTTCACTTGGCGGTCATCTTTTCCGAGCTGTGCCAGAATCATGTCTGAGACAGTCTTGATATCGTGATATTCGTGCCCTGCGATGTTGTACACTTCGCCTGGTTTGAAGTACTGCGGGTCGGAGATATTCGCCATGGTGTGCACCGTGTCGCTGATGTATGAAGAAGTGCGGTGGTGGTCTAGGTAAACCGTGTAAGGCAAGTCGTGCAGCGCGCGGTAAACGAACTGGCAGATCACGCTGCGATACTCAGAGTAATGCTCCCCGGGGCCGTATGTGTTGAACAAGCGTACTCGCACTGTCTCGGTGCCGAATCGGGCGGCCGAATTCACGATTTGCATCTCGTTGACCCACTTTGAAATGGCATAATCATTCAGCTGCCGGATTGGATTCCGCAGAGGCACATCTTCGGACATGGAACCTTCCCAATCGCCGTAAATTTCCGAGCTGCTGCTGAAACACATACGATACCTGCGTTGCTCCTGTAAGCAAAGCAAGTTTTTTGTACCGATGGCGTTGGTGCGCCAGACTTTCTCGTAATGCTCCTCGCCGTTTTGGCGCCCGAACTCGGCTGCTAGGTGGTAGACTAATTCGGGCTGGAACGTGTCCATAACCCGTTGGACCTGTCGAAAGTCGGCCACATCGCAGCGCATATAGTTGGTGTTAGGGGCGTGGGGCAAGTCGCATAGCAGTACGGTGTGATTGCGCCTGCGCAGCTCTGCATAGAGCGGGCCTCCGATTGTACCCAAACCGCCGGTAATTAGTATTTTCATCTCTTCAATTCACTCCCACGTTGGCAAGAATATGTCGGGCACGCGCTTCCCACGTGTGTTGAGCCACATCGGCGCGAGCATTGGCTGCCAACATCCGGCCCAACTCCGGCATGGCAGCCAGCCGCTGCAGGGCAGCCCGTAGGGTACTGGCGTCTCCCGGCGGCACAAGTAGAGCGTTGTGTTGGTCTTTTAGCACATCTCGAATCATGGGCAAGTCAGTCGCTACAATCGGGCGGGCTGCGGCCATGTATTCAAACATTTTGAGCGGTGACATGATGTTTGTAGTGTCTTCTCCACTTGGACTTATAACTTTGTTGCTGTACGGCATTGCCAGCATATCCGCAGCCGCTAGGTACAAGGGTACTCGCATTGGTGGTTGATATCCTGTGAAGCAAACGTTTTTGGCATCCATGGCAAGTGCTTTGTCTTGCCATGTAGTAATTTCTTCTTGTGTGCGCCCACCGACAAGCAATAATTTCACGGGCGTATCTCGAATTGCTGTAAACAATGTATCCAGACCGCGTCCATCATATAGCCCACCTGTATATACCACATAACACTGGTCGGCAGATAGTCCGCAAATGGTGCGTGCTGTCTTTTGCAACATTGGTGGTGTGTAACGTGCTAAGTCAACGCCATTTGAAGCGACGAAGAACCGTTCAGGCCGCATACGGAAACTGTTGATGCAGAATGACCGAAGATTTTGGGAGTTGGCTGTTAGGAATCCACGCGGGTGTGCTTGGATTGCACGAAGCATGAGTTGCTCTCGTAATGAAGTTGGATGGCCATGTATTTCCACTACAGCAGAGGCACCTAGCGCCAACGCCAACAAAGGGGCAGTCACATCTCTTCCGCGTGAATAACACAAGTTGGTCTCGTGTCGCTCTTTCCAGAGCGCGCGTAGTTGAAATCTCTCCGATGCGCGGAAGCCATCGGATAATGTGAATTGTTCCACCTCGAAGTTTTTAGGCACACCATAATGATGTTGTAGCGCAGCCGCTGTGAGCTGGTCATCTTCTGGCGCGCGGGCGACCAATTTTACATCCATGCGATTTGTGGCGAATGCCGCGCACATTTGCATGACCTGTACCGTGCTGGCCTTGGGCGCTGGGAAAGCTTGGGTGGTGATATAAAGCAGTTTCAATTCAGTGCCGATTGCGCTCTTCGGGGCCAATGAACGAGACCAGGTATCCGACTAATGTACCATATGACAAGCACAGTCCATACCCAGTAGTTTGCAACCAACGCAATGGTAGCACCGGTTGCGCCCCAGGTTGGCGCTAGAATGAATAATAAGGATAATAGAATCAGCGCACTGGTGAGATTGATCGCCGTAAGCTGGCGGGCTTTGCCAAGTGTCAGCAATAAACCCGGTGCCCATATCAAGCCCAACCACACATGCATGAGCATCATAACGTAGAAGAGAGGCAAGGCTGCAGTGTATTCCGCACCGAACACTACTGATACAAGCGGCCCGGCCAGTAATGTTATGAGCATGGATGAAGCGCCAACTCCGGCCACAAGCCAGCGCGTCAACTGGCCTATGAATCGTGGCAGGCGTTCAAATCCGGATTCATGGTATAAACGCGCTATCTCCGGGTAGAGCGCTTTGTAAATTGGATTACTGAGGCGACTGAGATATCCCGCAAGTTGCTTTGCCATTTTATAAAGACCCACGCTGTGGATGTCCGCGAATAATCCCAGGATGACCACATCGGCCTTGTCGGTGGCGATTTTTCTTAGGCCGTCCAGTTTTAGGCTCACCAACATCACTGTGATTTCGTGTCTGTGTTTGTGGAGCGCGTGAAGGTCGGCTTGCCACCAGTTTGTGCAGTAGCGGGTGTGTAGCTCGCGCTGGCATGCTAGGTAGAGGGTAATGGCTTGCCCTGCGGAAACTAGCATCATAGCAGCCAGGTAACCGTCCACCTGCCATCCGGCGATCAACACCGTGCTGACGAGCACAAAGGTGGCGATTGACGACAGCGCGTTGAATATAGAAAGCCACTTGAATCTGTCTAATACCCTGAGTACAGCCGAGGTGGTACCGCCGGTTGCCGCGAAAAAGTCACGTAGAATTACAAGGCGGAAAAAGAGAGTACCATCAGGAGTGTCCAGCAGCCAGATACTCAGTCGCGGTGCGGCCATGAACAGCAGCATGAAAGTGAGGGTGGAAAGCAAGAGGTTCAGTCCTATCCCGAGCTTGACCATCGCTAGTACTTGCGGTTCACTTTCATCAGAGAGAAAGAGACTGAGGTATTTGACCAATGTTTTCCGGGTCTGCACACCGAGCAGCGCGGTCATCAGTCCAATCCATCCCATGACTAGTACGGCCATGCCGTAACCTTCGACCCCGAGTATGCGAGCGACAAGCGGAAACTGAATAGCGCTCACCATAATGGCCACCACTTCAGCTGCCAGCAGCCAACCGGTGTTACGAGCCACGTGGTGGAGAGCGGTGTCCATTACGGCGTTTCGTAGCCGTACCAGCAGCGGGTTTCTAGTCCGGGGTGGGCTGCTCATTTCTCAGACTGCATTTGAGCGCCGCGCTGACGATTGTACCTGAACTCGGCGGTGCCGTTCCGGCAGTTCATGCTGTCTGGTACGCACCATTATTAGTTGATCTGGCATTGCCAGACCTGCGCCTTTTCACCGGTGAGTTCAAAGTCCAGTGCCTGGTATAGAGCAATTGAAGCTACATTGCTTTCTTGGGTGTTCACCTCCACCATTGGTGTGTGCCCGCGCGAAAAGTGGTGCAGCATGTCTAGAGTTAGCGTTCGACCGATCCCGCGATCCTGAAATTCCGGCGTCACCACCAGTCTCGCCAGAAACATCTTTCCATTGGCCTTAGTGGCCAGAAGATACCCGACAATGTCATTGTCCTGATAGGCTACTGTGGCGTAATTCGCCTGCTGCACTGCCATATCCAGCATTCGCAGCGAGTACCTCCACATTGGCCCGAAAGCCGCTTGGTCTATCCGGAATACTGCTTCCAAATCGGTATGGGTGGCAGCACGTATTAGGGCAGCGGTCTTCGCGATTGGCGGCGGAGGTGCCTGTTCACGCCGGAGTACTACGACATGCCCGCATGGCACGAATCCCCATGGCGGTATCAGACGCTCTGGCCAAACGTTGGCGGTCAGGGCAACTGCGCGCGTGACGCCCTGTTGTTGCAGTTCTTCCCTTGCAGTCGTCCAGAGCGGGGTCATCGTTGACGTGTCGGGCTCATCGTCTCTTACCGTGGCTAGGCGCAGCCACGCTGCACTGGCCGTTTCCACAGGTATTGACAGCATCCCGATCGGAATGCTGTCAGCGAACGCAACATGGCACGGATGCTGTTGCAGCCAGCCTGCAGTATTTTGCCAGTCGAGGTGGTGATGGGTGCGTTCGGACGTGCGCAGCAGCCGCAGAAGTTCCCGGAGGTGGGTGGTGCTCGCCGAGCGGACCTCGGTGTGCGGTTGGATGATCACAGGGAGTGGAGAGGGGCGCTGTGCTGCAGATCTACTCTAACCACGCTGCGCCGGTGGTGAATAATCACGCTTCTCCGAGCCAATGAACACCTGGCGTGGGCGGGCGATGCTTTGAGCCGGGTCATCAATCAGCTCAAGCCACTGGGCGAGCCATCCTGGGGCGCGTCCGAGAGCAAACAGTACCGGGAACATATCCAGCGGGAATCCCATCGCCTGGTAAATGATGCCGCTGTAAAAATCAATATTGGGGTACAGTCGACGCGAGCGGAAATAATCATCTTCTAGCGCTATGCGCTCCAATTCTAGCGCGATATCCAGGATAGGATTGCGGCCGGTTACGGCCAGAACGTCATCGGCTACTTTCTTGATAATACGGGCACGTGGGTCATAATTTTTGTACACGCGGTGTCCGAACCCCATCAATCGGAATTTCCCTGCCTTGACCTTCTCAATGTATCCTGGGATGTTTTCCACCGTGGAAATTTCATTTAGCATGCGCAATACGGCTTCGTTCGCGCCGCCGTGCAGTGGGCCATATAGGGCGGCGGCGGCTCCGGCCATAGCGCTGTAAGGGTCGGTGAGGCTGGAGCCTATGCCGCGCATGACAGCGGTGGAGCAATTCTGCTCGTGATCTGCGTGCAGGATGAAGAGCACGTCAAGTGCTTTGGCCAGTACTGAGTTGACCTGGTAGTCGCTCTGATTCATGTAGTCCATCATGTATAGCAAATTGGCTGTGTATCCGAGTGAGCTATCGGGATAGTTGTACGGACGACCTATGCGGCGGCGATATGCGAAGGCAGCCACGGTTGGAAGCTTTCCGAGGAGACGCCAAATCTGTTTCTGACGGGATTTCTCATCGTGAATATCCTTCGCGTCGGGGTGTAATGTGGACATTGCCGCGATGGTTCCAATCAGCATTCCCATCGGGTGAGCGTCGTAACGGAAAGACTGCATCAACTTTGCCAAGTTTTCGTGGAGGAAGGTGTGATGCATCACCCGTTCTTCCCAATGTTTCAATTGTTGTGCATCGGGCAATTCACCGTAGATGAGTAGATAAGAAACCTCCAGAAAGCTGCTCTGCTCAGCCAGCTGCTCGATTGGATAGCCTCGATATCTGAGAACACCATTCTCTCCGTCTACGAAGGTGATTCGGCTGCTGCAAGCGGCCGTATTTGTATATCCGGGGTCGTACGACATCATGCCGAAATCATCATCATGCGTCTTTATTTGGCGTAGGTCGAGGGCGCGGATTGTGCCGTTCTGGACGGGGATTTCGTAAGTGTGCCCAGTGCGGTTGTCAGTAATTGTCAGGGTGTTTTCCGTCATTGCTAACCCTCGTTTGTTTCCTTCCTCGAGTAGGTCATTTGAGAAATTTGCGCCACCCGTGAGGTGGCGCAAATTTTAGTCAGGATTGAATATGCATTATACATTGAAGCGAGCCGGCGCAGACATAGCGTTTTCATTTGCCTTGTGCCACATAATACGGTAAACTTTGTTTCAGGATTTTGCGGAGGGCTTCAATGAGTAGTAGTGGTCGCGAAAAAGCGTTAGAAACTGCGCTTTCGCAAATACAGAAACGTTTCGGTGAGGGTGCGCTCATGCGCCTGGGTGATGCTGCCACTCTGGCGGTGGAAGCCATTTCCACCGGCTCTATTTCTCTAGATATTGCCTTAGGCATTGGCGGCATTCCGCGTGGTCGCGTGACCGAGATTTATGGCCCGGAATCGGCTGGAAAAACCACCCTCTGTCAACATATCGTAGCCGAATCGCAAAAGACTGGTGGGGTGTGCGCTTTCATCGATATGGAACATGCTCTAGACGCGAACTATGCGGCGAAAGTGGGAGTGGATATCGAAAACATGTATGTCGCGCAGCCCGACACCGGTGAGCAGGCCCTGGAAATAGCAGATTCTCTGGTTCGCTCTGGGGCAATTGATGTAATTGTCATAGATTCTGTAGCTGCTCTAGTGCCGCGGGCTGAATTGGAAGGCGATATGGGCGACGCAACGATGGGAAACCAGGCTCGTTTGATGAGTCAGGCTTTGCGCAAACTTTCGGGAGCGATCAAGCAATCGAACACCGCCATGGTGTTCACCAATCAACTGCGTCAGAAAATAGGCGTGATGTTCGGTAACCCGGAAACGACTACTGGTGGTCAGGCGCTGAAGTATTACGCTAGCGTGCGCCTGGATGTACGCCGCCTGCAGGCAATTAAAGATGGGCAGCAGATGGTGGGTAACCGCATTCGCGTGCGCGTGACGAAAAATAAGGTCGCTCCCCCGTTCAGACAGGCCGAGTTTGACATCATGTATGATGAGGGTATCAGCAAGACTGGTGATTTGCTTGACCTAGGCGTGGAACATGAAATCATCGACAAGCGCGGGGCGTTTTACGCTTATGGTGAAGTACGACTGGGACAGGGCCGAGAAAACTCTAAGCGTTTCCTTAAGGAGAACGCAGAGGTAGCAGCCGGTATTGAAAAAGATGTTCGAGAGCTTGTTGCTCCGGATAATCCTGGGACAACAAAGACGGACGAGAATGACGAAGCAGGTGTGGAATAGCCGTCCGGAGGGCCACATCTGCGCGTGCTCAACGTGATCCTAATGTGCTGCTGGTCAGCAGTCGTGGGTAGTAAAGGGATTGCTCAGTGTGGATGGCAATAGCCGTCGGGAGAAATCGGCGGTCAGGTCGTCGCCAGACCGTAACTTAGCAAGCGAAAAAGTCGGATTATGCTGTGTCACCTTTCTCTTAATGAGACGGGCGCAGGTGTTTGAATAAACAAATCGGAATTGAGCAGAGAACGAACGCGTTGAAATCGACAGGATAATTGCGACGGCGGTTCTAGCTTTTCTGATTGTTATTTTCCGCATTGGATGATTCGCGACATAAATCGCGGAGGCCTGCGGTACATTCAGCATCATACTAGCAGGGTAATCTGGCAGTGACGCAACCGGCACTTTTGAGCCGATAGCTGGCGATGACCGTGACATTTAGTGTCACGGTTTTTTGATTCGGGGAGCGTATGCACACAATCACCGCCTTACAGCCGCAAAAGCGCGCCAAGAAACGCGTGAACGTGTTTCTGGATGGCGAGTTTGCTTTTGGGCTGGCGCTTCATCAGGTGCATGAACTGAACGTTGGCCAAGCACTTTCGGAGAGCGATGTGGCTCGATTGCGGGAAGGAGACGAGGTGGAAAGAGCGTACGAGAAGGCGCTGCGCTTTCTGGCGCACAGACCGCGGTCTGAGGCGGAGGTGTGCATGCGGCTAGCGAGGCACGGGTTACCGAAGGGAGTGGCGCAGGCGGTGCTGCAACGGCTTCGCACGGCGAGTTTAATTGATGATGCAGTCTTCGCCGAATTTTGGGTGGAGAACAGGAGCACTTTTAGGCCTCGCGGACGGCGTGCGTTGCGTGTTGAATTGCACCAGAAGGGGGTTTTGGATGAGGTGATTGAAGCCGTACTGGAGAATGTGGATGAACTGGCGGATGCTCGTCGGGCAACTAGGCAGAAGGCAGTTCGGCTGCGAGGTTTGCCTGTGCCCGAACGGCGTAGAAAGCTGCGAGAATTCCTAGCACGGCGTGGTTTTGTATACGAGATCGTCAGTGATGTCATTGATGAACTGATGGCACAACAATACGATAACGAGGACTAAGTAATGGCCGAAAACATTTTGATTGTGGGTCCGGCAGTGATTGTTCTGGTAGCGCTGGTCGGGTTCCTGTTGTACCGATACCAGAGCCGTGCTGTCGGTGCGCAGCTTCAGGCGGAAAGGGAGCGTATGGATGCGGCTATGCTCGAGAAGGAGCGTGACCTTCAAATGGAGTTGAAGGAGGAACTGCATCGTCGGCGTGACAAGCTGGAGAAAGAAATTTCCGACCGCCGCCGAGATGTACAGCGCGAAGAAACACGTCTGTACGAGCGTCGTACCGAGACGGAAAACCGTGCTGATAAGGTCGAGCAGCGTGAGAACCAATTGAGCAAGCGTCAGAGCGCTATTGACAAGCTGGCGCGAGAACTGGAGCAGCATAAACAACAACAACTGGACGAGTTAGAGCGCATTTCTGGGCTTAGTCCGAACGAGGCCAGAGAGGAGATCATGGCGGGAGCGGAAAAGGAATCCCGCGGTGACATGGTGCGCATGATTCGACGCATCGAAGAGGAAGCCAAAATCGAGAGCGAAAACCGGGCCCGGAAATTGCTAGTGGTGGCCATGCAGCGCTTGGCAAGCGAACAGGTGTCGGAACATTCCATCTCCATTGTCCCTATTCCTTCCGACGATCTTAAAGGGCGAATCATCGGGCGTAACGGGCGCAACATCCGTGTATTCGAGCAAGCCGCTGGGGTGAATGTGGTGGTGGACGATACGCCTGAGGCAGTCATGGTTTCTTCGTTTGATCCGGTGCGGCGGGAGGTTGCCCGGCGGGCGCTTACAAAGCTCATTCTGGATGGGCGTATTCACCCTACACAAATCGAAAAAACAGTGAAAGATGCAAAAGGAGAAGTCGAGGTAATTATCAAAGAGGAGGGTGAAAGTGCCAGCCATGATGCCGGTGTGCCCGGCCTGCGACCTGAAATCCTGCAGCTTGTTGGCAAACTTAAGTTTCGTACCTCATACGGTCAAGACCAACATGCGCATGCGATTGAGACGGCACGGCTTGCGGGCGTGATTGCCGCGGAGATTGGCGCAAATGTTGAGTTGGCGAAAGCGGGTGGGCTGCTGCATGATCTAGGCAAGGCAGTCGATCACGAAGTTGAGGGCACACACGCTGCCATCGGGGCGGAAATATGCCGCCGCTACGGGGTTTCTCCGATGGTGTGCAATGCTGTTGCATCCCATCACCATGAGGTGGATCCAGAATGTGTGGAGGCGACCATTGTGGAGGTGGCCGACGCAATCTCAGGCGCGCGTCCTGGGGCCCGCCGCGAGAACTATGATCAATATGTCAAGCGCATCCGCACGCTGGAGGAAATCGCCAGTCAGACAGCTGGGGTGGGCGAGGTTTTCGCCCTGCAGGCTGGGCGCGAGGTACGCATAATCGTCAGCCCGGACAAAGTGGATGATCTAACCGCACTACAGATTGCGCGTGACGTGGCCAGGAAAGTAGAGGGGACTATGCAATACCCGGGTCAGATCAAAGTTACCGTGATACGGGAGACACGTGCGGTAGATTACGCCAAATAGATTGCGTGGCGAAGAAAGAAAAGTTATGTGTCTCCAGGCCGTCCGTACAGAAACCAGTATTCTTCGGTCGGGAAGGCAGTGCTCAGGGCATACTCCCACACGAACGAGCCTGGATGGAATACGGTGCGCAATTCAGCATCTGCTGCTTCAGCCTGGGCGCGGGCGGTGTCGGCAGCGGGTAGTTCGCTGAGCAGTTGCAGCAGGAAGTGGACGTAAACACGTGTGTACACCTCTGTGGCGTAGTGTGTTGTGCAGTCACCCGAGTCTTCGCGACAATCAGAAATATACCACTCCCACGAGTGCAAGCGGCCGCCGATTTCACGCAACGCTTTCCTCTCCACGTTTGCGTGCCAACTATATAGATACCGGTCAACTTGTGTCTGCACCTGCTGCAGGTATGCTTGCTTTTCGGTCGGTATCTTTTCCTGGAACACGGTGAGTTTGTGCTGGCAAAAGAGTAGCCCAGCGATGGTCAATTTTGGGAAACGTTTCCGGAACGGGCCGGCATCTGAGAGCTGCCAGAACACCGTGTCTGAGCGGACGAAATCGTTGAAATCTGTCACCATAGACTGCAGGGTGGCGAGATCGTGCAACAGATCGGACATGTCAGTGGTGCGACGACGCGTGAACGTGTTCAATCGAAGCGCCGCGGGTTCTGATAGATCGGGTTTCCGGAGATTTCGCTCCAGCGTGCGGTGCTGTCCTGTAGCAGCCACTCCCAGACCGCCCATCCATGCTGGTCGGTGAACCGCAGGCTCGGACCCCGTCCGAGTACCCAGGCAAGATGTTCACACACGGGCGAGTCTTTGCTCTTGGTTCTCAATCGTAACCACGTGGCCGGTTCCCATTCAAGTTCCAGCGGCTCCTTACCGTGATTGCCCACCATTTTAAATGGCGCAGCGGCGCTGCCGGCTTCCAGCCAGAGGGAGTATAACCCGGATGCCCACAGCGATTGGCGCACACGCTCGGCGACGTTATGAATGTCTCTCCCGGGAGATCGAAAGAACCATGAGTGCGCAAATATGGTCATTGCGTTCTTTTGTCCAGCGCTGATTCGGGAGATGCGTGGTCTTCGGGGGTGGGCTGGTACTGGCCTTGTACCCAGGCGGCTCCGTCTGGGCCAATTTCCTTTTTCCACACTGGCACAATTTCTTTCAGACGGTCGATGCCGTAGCGGGCGGCGGCGAAAACCCCCGAATCGCGGTGTGCTCCGGAGCAGGCAATCAACACCGTGGTCGTGCGCGGCGCCAGGACGCCAATACGTTGCACGATGGCGATACCGTCTACTTTCGGCCAGCGCGTTCGGATCTCCTCGGCTACCTGTTGCATTTTAACTTCCGCCATGGGAGCGTACGCCTCGTATTGCAGCTGTTCAGTGTCGTGCGGAGGATGGTGCGCCTCGGCGCGGGTGGTGCGGGCGCGCACGATGCCGGAAAACACGCATAGAGCGCCAGTGGTCGCGTGGATAATTCTAGCAGTAAATTCATCGATGCTTAGCGGGCCGGTGCGTATCTCTATTATCGTTGGTGGTTCCTCGCCGCCAGAGACCGGTGGGAAAATTCCCACTTCGGCATCCGGTGGAAGCGGGTCTTCCGGGAACGCGAATTCACGATTGATCGAGACCAGCGCGGAGGTCAGCGACTTTTCCAGTGCGGGCATCTGTCGCTGCAGTGCAGCTTTCAGGTCGGACACGCTGGAGTCTTTGGCCAGCTCCAGCACGACTCGCTCAGTTCCGGCGCGCTCCTTTAGCGTTGCGAAAAACAGAACGGTGATGTTCATTCGTTAATTATGTCATCGCTCGCGCCGCCCCGTTTTTCCACCAGGCGCACGTTTGCAATGCGCATAGTTTTCTCGACTGCTTTCGCCATATCGTAGACGGTGAGAGCGGCGGTCGTAACAGCAGTGAGTGCTTCCATTTCCACACCGGTTCTTCCCGTGGCACGGGCGATTGCGGTGATTTCCACTCCACACTCCTGAGCGGAGAGACGGTTGGCTGGCGCCAGCTCCACCTCGATGTGCGTGAGCGTCAGCGGGTGACAGAGCGGAATCAGTTCGGCGGTACGTTTGGCGGCCTGGATTCCGGCAAGTTTGGCCACTGTGAATACATCGCCTTTTATTAGATCTCCAGAGCGGATGAGGGCCAGTGTCTCTGGCCGCATGTGTACCTCGGCACGGGCGATGGCCACTCGTTTTGTCTCCGGTTTCTGGCCTACATCCACCATGCGCGCCTGACCCTGTTCGTCCAGATGGCTAAGCGGTGTGCTGTCAGTCATTGTACTGCTGCCTTCAGTCCGAATATGGCCGGGTAGTTCACTTGCTTCTGCGCCTGCTGACCAGCTCCGCAGGTTGCCAGTGCTAACATTGTCGCTGTCTGTATACTTTTCATGTTCAGTTCTTTGCGCATTCTCATCTTCATGCTCCTAAATCCAGCCGCGCAACCAATGTTTCGGGTAATTCACATACCCGTATTCGGCGCTGTGTTTCCGGGATGTTGTATGGCACGCGCCGTTGTACCCAACTGGCGGTATCCATATCTAAAAGCGCGTACGCTGCTTGTGGATCGTGATCGCGTGGCTGGCCCACGCCGCCGGGGTTAAGTATATACCGATCGGCGTTCAAACTAAACGGCTTTCCAGCGGGTGCTATTAACTCGCGGCACCGATTGCCGTCCTGGTGAAACACGCGCGCCATGTGTGTGTGCCCGACGATGCATATTGCCCCGGTGAAGTGTGCAAAGTTTTGCTTCGCTAGAGCCGCATCGGAAATGTACTCCCATGCTGGGTGGCGCGGGCTGCCGTGCGCAAGCGTGGTTCCGTTTACCTCTTGCATGGAGGGGAGTGTGTCAAGGAAATCGTGTGATTCCGGCAGCAGTGTGCTTTGGGTCCAGCGTAGTGCCGTGGCGGCCACTGGGTTGAAGGTATTCAGATCCATTTTGCCGATGGCCGCGTGGTCGTGGTTGCCGGAAAGGCACACCAATCCGTCCAATGTACGCAAGAGCTGCACACATGCGTTCGGTTCTGGGCCATGATCGACAAGGTCGCCCAAATACCAGACTGTGTCGAAGGTGCTTTGGGCGTGTGTCAGCACCGCTTCGAGCGCGGTCTGGTTGGCGTGGATGTCGGCAATTATCAGGGAGCGCATAACTGATTCTGACAGCGAGATAATAATAACACGGTTCGCACAACCCCTACTTGCTCCGCTGCCAATGGGCGGCTATAATGCCTACGTCATGCCCATAATGAATGCGCACGCGCTGGATTTCATGAGTTACAACTGTGAACAGACGTTGCGCTACGGTGTGAAACTGGGGCAGTTGCTGCGACCCCGCGACCTGGTTTGCCTCAGTGGCCACATGGGCGCCGGTAAAACTATGCTTGCAATTGGTATAGGGCGTGGCTGGGGAGCCCTGGAGCAGGTCACAAGCCCGTCGTATGTACTCGCTAATGAATACTCTCGCGCGGATGGGGCGCAGTTGCACCATCTAGATTGTCACCGCATGGTACAGCCCGGCGATGCAGAACACATTTGCCTTGACGAGCGACTTGCAGCCGGAGCAAGTCTGATGGTGGAGTGGCCGGAGAACATTGTGGCGGCACTGCCGGGGGAGCGATTGTGGATTGGCATGAGATACGTCGAGAAAGAGAAGCGCAATATGGAAATACGGGCGGCCGGCGCGCGCTTTGAGAAGCTTTTGGCCGGCTTCCGGAAAATTGCTTTCCAATATGGAAACCTCTGAATGCTACTAGCTATCGATACTGCGACTGACCGGGCCAGTTTGGCACTTGACGACGGCGCCGAGATTCTGGCTGAACATAATTGGCTCTGCGCCAACAATCACACTGTGGAACTTGCTCCACAGGTGGAACACATGCTGCGCACTGCCGGCGTCCGGGCTGATGCTCTGGAGGCGCTTGCGGTTGCGCTCGGCCCAGGTTCATTCACCGGGCTGCGTATTGGTCTGGCTTTCGCAAAGGGGTTTGCCCTAGCGCAATCGCTGCCGCTGCTGGGTGTGCCCACGCTGGGTATCGTCGCGTACGCTCAGCCGAAGCGTGACGGCATTTTGCTGGCCGTGGTTTCGGCCGGCAGGGGCCGCATCGCGGTGGGGGAGTATCGTTGGAGCGAGGCAGGATGGCAGGCTAATGGCCCGGCGCGCTTGACCTGCTGGGATAAGCTGCTCCGAGGCCTCGACACAGAAAACGTTTACGTATGTGGTGAAATCGATGCCATTGCGCGCGTTACATTGGGAGAACGGGTGAGCTTCGCTCCACCTCCTCTGAACGTGCGCCGTGCTGGCTGCCTGATTGCGATTGCCCGACAGAGACTGTCTTCTGGGCAGACGGATGACCCCGACTCGCTAGCGCCGCTCTATTTGCGTGCGCCGGGGGGTGGTGAGCAGCTGCCCGCGGCCTCGGAACACTCCGTTCCCTATACTTATACAGCCTGATTCTGAAATGACGAAAGTGCTTATCACGGGCGGTGCCGGTTTCATTGGCTGCAATTATGCTGCTCATTTGCTGCATGCCGGACACGATGTCACCCTTTTTGACAACCTCTCAAGGCGAGGGGCGGACAGCAATCTGAACTGGCTTCAGGAATGTTTCGAGGGAGGTTTCGAATTCGTGCGCGCTGATGTGCGCGATGCCGATGCGCTGCTGAAGGCGGTGGGTGGGCAGGATGCGGTCGTTCATTTGGCCGCTCAAGTTGCTGTAACTTCCTCGGTGACTGACCCGCGCGAGGATTTTGAAATAAATGTGCTGGGCACTTTCAATGTGCTGGAGGCAGCACGCCTTTCCGACTGTCAACCGTTGGTAGTCTACGCCTCGACGAACAAAGTTTATGGTGACATCGAGCAGGTGCACGTGGTGGAGACGGATAAACGCTGGGAATACGCAGACCTGCCAATGGGCTTGCCGGAAACGCAGCCGTTGGACTTCCATTCTCCTTACGGCTGTTCTAAGGGCGCTGGTGATCAGTATGTGCGCGATTACGCCCGAATTTACGGGCTGCCGACTGTCGTCTTCCGCCAATCATGCGTATATGGGCCGCGTCAGTTTGGAATAGAAGATCAGGGCTGGCTGGCTCATTTCGTTATCGCCACGGTGCAGGGGCGGCAGATAAGAATCTATGGTGATGGTAAGCAGGTGCGTGATTTGCTCTGGGTAGAGGATCTACTGGCTGCCTTTGACCTAGCTTTACAGTACCCAGACAAGGTGACGGGTAAGGTGTTTAACATCGGCGGCGGTCCGGAATTCACGCTTGCCATCTGGCAGGAGGTGCAGCCTCTGCTGAGCGAGCTGGCGGGCAGGGCGGTAGAGGCCAATTATTATGACTGGCGTCCGGGAGATCAGAAGGTGTACATAAGCGATATCCGCGCCGTGAAGCGGCTCGGATGGCAGCCGACTGTGGATCCGAGGATCGGATTACGGCGTTTATGGAATTGGGTGAACGAGAATGGGGTCCTGTTTGCGGCGGAACAATCTGATGGATTGCGATGATTATACCTGATACGCTCGCGGAGATTGAAAACCGGGTGCGTACATGCTATCTGTGCCCACTGGCCGACACGCGAAAAAACGCCGTTCCGGGCGTTGGCCGTCCGGATGCAGAAATCATGCTAATTGGCGAGGGGCCGGGATACCACGAAAATGAACAGGGGCTTCCCTTTGTCGGTGCGGCCGGAAAGTTTCTTGACGATCTCCTCGCTGGCATCGGGTTAAACCGAGATGATGTGTACATCACCAATGTGGTTAAGTGCAGGCCGCCGGGCAATCGCGACCCACAGCCGGATGAGATTGATGCCTGCCGAGCGTACCTCGATCGGCAAATTCAACTGATTGACCCGCGCGTGATAGTCACCTTGGGACGCTTCTCGATGGCGCGCTGGTTTCCCGGTGTACGGATTAGCGACATCCATGGGCAACCGAAGCGCGTCGGCGCACGTGTGGTGGTGCCGATGTTCCATCCCGCGGCCGCGCTGCACCAGCCGAAATACCGTCCGATGCTGCACCAGGATTTTCAACAGATACCCGGCTTTATCGCGCAGCTGCAGGCTGAGGGCGGTTCTGAAGCCGCTGCTGAGCAACCGCCGGAGCAATTGAGTCTACTGTGAGGGAGACTGGGTTCGGTAGACAAGGTGCCTGCGTGAAGTTATAATCATCGTTCGAGACAATAAGGTCCCTACCATAACATTAGCCTAAAAAATGGGGTTAGCACTAGAGGGATAGGATCCGTTTTTTTGGTTGAGTGTGCGTAGGGAGCGATTTCAGATGCGATATCTCATTACGGGCGGAGCCGGATTCATAGGCAGTTACCTAGCAGAGGTGTTAGTGGGTGCTGGCCACCAGGTCACCGCCATTGACGATCTTTCCACCGGGCGCATGCTTAATGTGCGGACATTGGTGGAGGACTGTAACTTCCATCTGGTGGTTGAGTCCATCACCAATTCTATGGTGATGGACCGGCTGGTGAGCGAGTGCGATTTGATTGTGCATCTGGCTGCGGCAGTTGGCGTGGAGCTGATTGTGCGTTCCCCGGTACGCACCATAGAAACCAACGTGTTGGGTACAGAGACTGTGCTACGTAATGCCCGCCGCTATCGCAAAAAGACCCTCCTAGCCTCTACATCCGAAATTTATGGCAAACTAAACAGTGTGCCGTTTAGTGAAGATGATGATAGCTTGATTGGCGCCACTACTCATCACCGCTGGGCTTATGCTACCTCGAAAGCGCTGGACGAATTTTTGGCGCTTGCTTATCACAAAGAGATGGACCTGCCGGTAGTAGTTTTCAGGTTGTTTAACACCATCGGTCCGCGTCAGCGTGGGCGCTATGGAATGGTGGTGCCGCGTTTTGTGCGGCAGGCTCTCTCAGGTGCGGATATCACGGTTTACGGCGATGGGCAGCAGGCTCGCTGTTTTTGCGATGTGCGCGATGTGGTGCCAGCGATAATAGAACTGGCTGCTGAGCCTCGGGCCGAGGGTTGTGTGTTCAATGTTGGTAAGCAGGCGGAGATCACTATTCTCGATTTGGCACGCAAGGTAAAAGAGATGACCGGCAGCCAATCTGCCATAATATTGGTGCCATATGAGCAGGCCACCGAACATGGTTTTGAAGATATGCGACGACGCGTTCCTGATATCAGCCGTATTCGTGAGTTGTTGGGCTGGGAGCCACGTATCCCGCTGGAGCGCTCAATCGACGACATCATCACGCAATTCAAGCAGGAAGGCCCGGGCGACTCGATCTCAGAACGCCCGGTGAGCGAGAGAATAGTGGTGGGCTGAGCGCCCGCCGGGGCCGGTCAGGTGACTGTAAAAGCAACACTGATAAAAAAAATAAACCAGGGCAGTGCCCGCGTTGGTGTGGTTGGGCTCGGTTATGTTGGTCTGCCACTGGCCGTGGAGTTCGCGAACGCAGGTTTCTCGGTGCTGGGTATCGATACCGATGCGTGCAAGGTGGCGTCCCTGACGGCCGGGGATAGCTACATTCCGGATGTGCCCGCTGATGTCATCGGGGGTTTGGTCTCTAGTGGACGACTGACAGTCAGCCAGAATCATGAGGCCATAGCGGAGCTAGATACTATTAGCATCTGTGTGCCCACTCCGTTGCGCAAAACGCGGGATCCAGACATGTCCTATGTCGTTAGCGCGGCAGATCAAATCGGTGAGCATCTGCGGCCCGGTATGTTGATAGTGTTGGAGAGCACAACCTATCCCGGTACTACCACCGAGGTGGTGCTGCCGCGTATGTTGAGCAACGGTTTCACTGCTGGAAAGGATGTCTTCGTTGCTTTTTCCCCGGAGCGTATTGACCCCGCAAACCCGACGTATGGCGTGCGTAACACCCCGAAGGTGATCGGTGGAGTGACGCCGTCTTGCACTGAGGTGGCCATGGCCCTGTACTCCACGGTGGTTGAGCATATGGTGCCTGTATCATCGACTCAGGCGGCCGAAATGGTTAAGCTGCTGGAAAACACTTTCCGGGCGGTGAACATCGGGCTGATTAACGAAATCACAATCATGTGTGACAAGCTTGGGGTGGATGTGTGGGAGGTTATTGCCGCGGCGAAGACCAAACCATTTGGATACATGCCATTTTATCCGGGGCCAGGCCTAGGCGGGCATTGTATCCCTATTGATCCGCTCTACCTTTCCTGGAAACTGAAATCGCTAAATTTCAATGCGCGCTTCATCGAGCTGGCCGATGAGATCAACACGAATATGCCTCGCTATGTAGTCACCAAGGTAGCCGAGGCGCTGAACGAAGATAGCACGCCGGTGCGCGGGTCGAAGGTGTTGATATTGGGGGTTGCCTACAAACCGGACGTCGACGATGTACGCGAATCTCCGGCGCTGGACATTATTCAATTACTGCAGCAGCAGGGTGCAGTTGTGTCTTACCACGATCCCTATGTTGCTGAGTTACAGTTTGATGGTGTCGAGATGTGCGCGGTCGAGTACGAAACGGCAATGTTCAGGGCCGCTGACTGTGTACTGATTGTGACTGACCATAGTGTTTATGATTGGGCCGAGATTATCGACAACGCGCAACTGGTGGTAGATACGCGCAACGCTACAGCTAACCTGCGGGGCCGCGCCAGGGTAGTGACGCTATAGAGAGCCGAATCACAGATGCGTCTTTGCGTGGTTGCTGGCTCTTTTCATCCCGAGGTCGGCGGCCCCTCCACTTATCTGCACAGACTGATCCCCGCGCTAATAGAACGAGGTCATCACGTCACCGTAGTCACTCATACTGATGCTAGCCGCAGTGGCCCTGACAGCAGCTTCTCCTATCCCGTATATCGTATCTCCCGCCTATGGCCGATTCCTTTCCGACTACTCCTGTTCACGCGGCGTGTTTTGCGGGACGGGCGGGCAGCTGACCTGCTTTTCGTCAGCGATTATGGCTTGCCGGCGGCCTTGGCAAATTTGCTCTTGCGTAAGCCGCTGGTGCTGAAAAACGTGAGCGATTTCGCTTGGGAATTCGCCATCCGCAATGGTTGGCTGCCAGCCGACCAGACCATAGACGAGTTTCAGCGGCGGCGTCACAGGTTGCATGTGCGTCTGCTGCAGCGGCTGCGTGCATGGTACGTGCGCTTGGCTAATGTAGTGATAGTTCCCAGCGGATACATTGAAACACTGGTCGCTGGCTGGGATGTCTCCATTGAGCGCACACGGGTGATTCACAATGCTCTGGACGAGCGGCAGTTTGCCTATCTTCCGGAAAAGGCTGCCGCGCGGACGCAATGCGGTCTGCCGGCCGCGGCCCCGCTGCTACTTACGGTGGCTAGACTGACACCATGGAAAGGAATCTCCGGGATTATCCGCGCGTTGCCACGCGTGCAGCGTCGTTTCTCAAATGCTCGGCTGCTCATTGTCGGTGATGGGCCGGAGCGTGCCGAGCTGCAGGCGCTTGCCGCACATTGTAACGATGCGGTGCAATTCCTCGGGACGCAGTCGCAGCAGCGCGTCTATCAGCTGATGCGCGCGGCGGACGTGTTTGTCCTTTTTTCCACCTACGAGGGATTGCCGCACACAGTGCTGGAATCTATGGCTTGCCGCACTCCAGTGGTGGCCTCAGCCGTCGGCGGTACTGTGGAGGTGGTCACAGATGAGTGCTCCGGCTTGCTTGTGCCGCCCTATGATGAAGAAGCGCTGGTTGCGGCCATCTGCAGAGTGTTGCAGGAACCGGAGTTTGCTCGTTCTCTGGCTGACTGTGCGCATGATGAATTGAGACGCTTTTCATGGGGCCGGTTGCTTGCTGATACAGAAGCGTTACTACTGGAGGTGGCGGCGTGAACTTGCTCATGCTAGGTGGCGACACATCGGTTGTTCGCGGTGAGCATCGCGCCTTCCACAACACACTGAGCGAGTTCTCGAACTACTGGGACAGAATCGATATTCTCACTCACCGCATTCCGGGTGTTGCGCGCCACAATTGTTTTGATAACGTTACTTTCTACCCATCGCCTTGGGGCAAGATGATGCAGCCTTTTTTTGTATGGAAGAGAGGACGCGCGCTGGTGGCAAGAGAGCGTTATGATTTAATCGTCTCACATGACTATGGTTTCTTCTTGCACGGCACTGGCGCGCGCTGGCTCTCGCAGTCGAGCGGTGTGCCTCATGTCAGCGAAATCCATCATGTGGACGGCTACCCGCGTGCGGCCAATTTGCGCGAGCGCATGCAACCTTGGCTGACACGCAGGTTTGTGAGTGGTGCGATGTCCCACTCGCTCGGCTTTCGTATTACTAACGAGAGTGAGCTGCGGCCGTTGCTGCTTAGTTGGGGAGTGCCGCCCGAGCAACTTTTTTTGCTCTACAGCCTGTATCTGGATTTTGACGTCTTTCGGCCAGAAGGCACACTAATTGAATACGACGCAATTTTTGTCGGCCGCCTGACGCCGAACAAAGCGCCCTTTCTGTTTTTGGATGGGATTGCGGCCGTGGCACGCAAACGTGACGGATTGCGCGTGTTGATAATCGGCGCTGGCCCGTTGAGAGCGCGATTGCGCGCTAGGGCTGCTGCACTTGGAGCGGCTGCTAGGGTTGAGTTCCGCGATTGGGTGGCCGAGCCCGGTGAGATGGCCGATTTGTACCGTCGCTCCCACTGTCTAATTTGTACTTCTTTCAGCGAGGGCGGACCGCGGGTGGTGGCCGAAGCGCTGGCGTGTGGCGTGCCGGTAATTAGCACGCGTGTGGGCTTGGCGCGAGAGCTTGTTCAGGATGGGGTGACCGGATTTCTTGTGGATTGGTCGCCGGTTGATATTGCGGTGCGAATGGAGCAAATCCTCTTTAACCAGGACTTGCGCGCCCGAATGGCGCTGGCTGCACCGCGTTCGGTGCAGCGCTTCGAGAAATCGCGCGTGCTGCGCGATTACGCGTTGGGTTATCAAGACCTGGTGAAAAGTGAAACATGAAAAGTTGAATCCCTAATGCATCACGTTCCCCGTTACGCGCACCAATTTTCGAATGCGATTGCTCTATATCACCTACAGAGCTGACTCCCACGACTCACTGGTCGGTCATGTGGTTGGCTGGGTCACAGCACTGGCCTCCCATTTGGAGCGTATCGAACTGGTTTGTCTGGCAGCGGGTGAAGCCGCATTGCCGGAAAATGTGCGCGTGTACTCGTTGGGCAAGGAGCGGGGAGGAAGCCGTATCGCGCGATGGGTACGTTTTTTTCAGGCAGTGTGGCGGCTGCGCGATGGGGTCGATGCTGTGTTCTGTCAGTTTAGCCCGCAGTATGTGCTCGCAATCGCGCCTTTGGCAAAACTGTTGGGCTGGCCGATTGTCTTCTGGTATACGCATCGGTATGTGGGCTGGCAGCTCCGTCTGGCGACCTCGCTGGTGGATAGCGTGGTGACGGCCGCTCCGGAAAGCTTCCGTTTAAGTTCGTCGAAGCTAGGTGTCATTGGGCACGGGATCGATACCGACTGTTTCAAACCGGAACCGGACGCGAGAGTTTCACCGCCGGTCGTACTGGCGGTTGGACGGCGCGCGCCGATTAAGAATTACGAGTTATTGATTGACGCCGCGGCGCTACTATCTGAGAGCCTAGGGCGCGGCAGCTTCCGGGTGCGAATAGTCGGCGGTGACGAGGGCAATGCACCGCCAAATTATTCAGCGGAACTACAAGCACGCATCTTGCGCGCCGGGCTGCAGGGAATTGTGGAATTGGTCGGCCCTATTCCGTATGCAGAGGTTGTGCCCGAATATCAACGTGCTAGCGCGCACGTCAATCTTGCACCGACTGGAGGTATGGATAAAGCCGTTCTGGAGGGCATGGCGTGCGGTGTACCGACGCTGGTACGCAACAAGGCATTCGCGGCACTTGCAGGGGCTACATCCGGTTTGCAGCTTGTGGGCGCCGAGGATGCGGCCTCGCTTTCGCAGCAATTGCGCAACACGATCAGCATTTCTGAGGAAGAACGAGGGGTGTTCGGGAATGCCTTGCGGCGTGCTGTGGAGCGGGCCCACGGGTTGCAACAATTTGCGCTACGGCTGGTGGATATAATACAAGCGGTTGTGTAGAGTTCAGAGATCCTGCGGGAATCCATGACCTTTGATACAGGGCGAGTCGGATGTGAGAACAATCAGCTTGGCTAGGCAGCTCGCCTTCCTTTGTCCCATTCTGCTGCTGGCTGCCTTCCTGCGCATTTACGAATCCGATACCGAGTTCTTTGGCGGTGATGATGCTTACATAAGTATCAAAGCAATCCAAATTGCGCGTTATGGCGAGACCCACTTACTGGGCCCACCATCCTCTTTGGGGTTGGTACACTCGCCGCTCTCGGTCTATCTTTACGCGATCCCTTATATCTTTAGCCCTGACCCGAGAGGTGCACAGATTTTTACCGGGTTGATGAATACTGTTGCAGTGGGCGTGCTGTATCTTGTCTTGTATCGATATTTCGGCCTGTGGGCCGCAATTTTAGGCTCAGTCTTATATGCTGTGCATCCCCACATGGTGTTTGCTAGTCGGGTGATAAACAACGCCCAGTTGGGCGCGCCGCTGGTGATGCTCTACATTTTCACCGGGTTGTTAGGTTATTATGAAAACAGAGGCTGGGCGCGGCTGGCACATTTTCCGCTGCTCAGCTTGGCAGGGCAGTGCCACCCGCATTCTTTCGCGCTTGCGCCAATCTCTGTGGCCCTCTTTGTTCACTCTTGGATTAATCATCGGCCCGGGCAACGTCGTACTGTTCTGCTCCAGACAGTGGTAGGCGCCTGCATCGCGGCAGTGACGCTGGTGCCATGGGGCATAGGCGTGTATCAATTTTCGCAGCACGTGGATGTGCTTCATACAGTCCAAAACATGCCCTCCACGGGCGAGGTGCAAGATAGTATCGGCTTTGGAGGCCTCGGACACATCCTGCGGCTGTCTTACGACCTGGAGAGAGTGCCGAGAAACTGGCTGCGGCCGGTGCAGGCCGGTATTACCATCACTGGAGCGGTTTGGTTGCTAGTCAGGGCACTCCGGCATCGAAAGGAACTCCCTGGCCTAATAATGGTGCTTGGCCTGATAATCGTACCTGCGGTGACGTGGATTTTTCAGGCTCACTGGGTTGTGGATTACTGGTGGCCCAGCCTGCCGAGCGCCTTTCTGATCCAGGGAGCGTTTTTAGGAGCGGTTGTGACGGGCCAGGCGGCATTTGGGCAAAGGGAGCACCAGAGGGAATATCCTGATCCTGTGGTCAAGCGCAGCCTTAAATGGCTTGCTTTTTTGTTGACGTTGACGCTGGTCTCCAACCAGGTCATTGATTTCATCTTCACGGAGCATCCGCCGCCTCCGGTTTCGTCGCATGATCTGGTGAGCGCCATGGATGTTGCTGTCAACCGGGCAAGGGAGGTGGACCAGGTATTGATGGTGCTGCTTTCGCCCGGACATGGAGGGCTAACCTGGGCGTTTCTACGGGAATATGCTTTCCTGGAGCATGGCCTGAAGGCCGCGCTTGTGCAGGCCGACCGCGCTTTGCCACTGCCAGATGAGGGAGCGGTGCTGGTGGCTGATGCGCACAACGAAAACCGCGATTATTGGTTCGCTGCTGGAGAGATTATGCCCGGCAGAGCGCGAATGGCGCAGCTGCCCCCGGCTGAGCGTTTGAGCCCTGATGTGCGTGCGCTGCGTCCGCTTCGATTCTCCAATGGCGTTGTCATTCACGGCTTTTTCCGACCAGATACAGAAAGTCTGCCTCGGTCCGGGGAGCGCTGGAGCATCATCATGATATGGCAGGCTGAGGACGGCGCCCCGCAAGATTTCAAAGTTTTCACGCACCTCATCGATGCTGATGGCAACAAATACGCGCAGGCCGACCGGCCCGGATTGGCTATTGAGCAGTGGCGTTCCGGAGGCTTATACGCGAGCCAGTTTGATCTAGATTTGGCGGATGATTTGCCGGAGACCGCGGCCCTTTTTCTCCGCTTTGGCATGTACGGTGGCGAGGAGCAGGCGGAGCTGCTAGACACCGCTGGTAACAGTAGCGGAGGTCAAGGGATGATCCAGATTCGCGCCATGAGTCCCCCGGCGGCCGTCTGGCGAAATGGCCTGGAACTTATTGGTTTAGAGGTGATCAGTCCTATACAGCCGGGGCCTCCGATCAACGTCAGTGCCACCTGGCACGCTACTGAGGATCTGACAGAAAAACTGCAGCTGCACTGGCGAGTGGTTGACGACAATGATTTTCAGGTTTACTCGACCGTGACTGATATTGTTCCTGATCTGGCTCAGTCCGGTTGGCCGCAAGGTGTCTTCACCACCGAAAAATACGAGCTGCTGGTGCCGACCGATATTGCGCCGAGCGAATACCGCCTCGAGTTGCGTCTGGTCAGCCAGCAGGGCGAGTCATTCGGCGAACCATTTGTGACGACTCTGGAGGTTACTGCTCGCGACCGCGCGTTTGCCGCTCCTACGTCTATAGATGCTGTTCGGGCTACCTTTGGTGGAGAGATTGAAATCCTGGGATACGAGTTGGCGCAGAAGGAGGCGAATCTGGAGCTAATTCTTTTCTGGCGCGCGCTTGGATATATCTCGCGAGACTACAAATATTTTGTGCATCTGTGGCAGGGCGACGCAGTGGTGTTGCAGTTCGATTCAATGCCTGCGGCCTGGCAATACCCGACTTCCTGGTGGGCGCCGGGTGAGGTGGTAAGCGAACAGATACTGTTCGATATTACGGATTTTGAGAATGATGACTTTGGTGTGACCACCGGGTTTTACGACCCCGCAGATGGAGAGCGGCTAAGCGTAGTGCTGTCGAACGGCGCAACGGCAGAAGTTGACTGGGTGACGCTTATTGAGACTCCCGATGAATGACCGGCAACTTGGAACTACGGCTCGCTACATCCCCATGGTGGTGGTGCTCGTTCTGGCAGCCGGGCTGCGCTGGATGAATACTGGGTTGGAGCGCCTGTCGACGGATGAGTCAGTGCACACTTTGAAGGCTATCGCAGTCGCCCGTCATGGGAGGATAGAGCTATTGGGACCTCCGATGCCCTACTTCAACTTCCGGGGGTGGCACGGGCCCGTCTCGATTTATCTGTACGCGCTGCCCATGTTAATTAAGGCCGACCCCCGGCTGGCGCGGATGATGACCGGCATGGCCCATGTCGTGTCCACTGCTCTCATTTTTGCAATCGGCGGCCGTTTTTTCGGGCGCCGAGCGGGAGTAATTTCCGCATTTCTTTTTGCTGTGCACCCGGAGGCAGTGTACTTGGCTCGTGGCATCTGGAATCCCACATTGCAGACGCCGTTTGCGCTCGCATATGTTTGGACCGGATTGCTAGGATACTGCAAAGGAAATAAATGGGCCAGAATCGCGCATCTGCCGATGCTCACTCTAGGTGGGCAATGTCACCCCGGAACCTTTCTGTTAACGCCTATTACCGTCGTGCTCTGGGTGGGTGCTTGGAAGCGCAGTGGCAGTGTCCGCAGGTCCATCGTGGTGCACACACTGATCGGAGCAGCACTGACTCTTTTTCTCACAGTTCCATGGATGATCGGCTTGTACCTCGATAATGTCGACAACGTAGGTGTGAGCGGAGTCGGTGATGGCGAAATGTTGCAGGTCAACGCTGGCGCGGAAGGTCAGTCCACACTGTACATGTTTACTCGCATGTATCAACAGCTTGGGAACTGGGAGCAGAACTGGACGCAACCGGTTCAGCCGGTCCTCACCATTATAGGTTTGGTCGCTTTGCTTGCATCCGCGATTTTCCGCCGTGGCCAGGTAGCCGGAGGGGTAGTTGCCCTCGGATATCTTCTGCCGCCATTTATGCTGCTCGCCCTCTCCGCGCGCTACGAGGATCATTTCATCTGGTCGGGTTATGGATTTGCCTTTCTCATCCAGGGTGTGGTCGTCGGTTACCTGCTGCCGACGCGGAAAATACGAGACGGTGATATGGACGGTCGACGTTGGGATGGCGTGCTGCGCAATGGCTTTAAGTGGTTCGTCTGCCTTGCGTTGGCTCTGCTAGCGTTGAAGCAGATTCTTTTTAACATCCGATATGATCTTGGCTTGGGGCACGTGTCCCTTGATGAACATGTGGCCGCCCTTGACGTGGCTGCGGCCCGGGCTCGTGCTTCTGACCGCGCTCTTTTGCTGCTGGCATCCGATGATTGGCTGCGCTGGGAGGCGCTTCGTGAAGGCCGGGATGCGCGTGTGGTGCGGTCCGACCGCGCGCTTCCGCTTCCAGCCGATGGCGCGGTTCTGCTAGGCGCACAGGAATATGCTGGCAGGCCCACTGTGTTCTCGGATGGCGAGATTGTGCAGCGTGGGTTTCGTATGATCGAACTTCCTGAATCAGTGTATTTCAGACCTGATTTGATTTCGCTTGAGCCTGTGCGTTTCTCAAATGGTGTGACGGTGCTCGGTTTCTTGCGTGAGGACTCTCTCAGTTTGCCTTGGGCCGGGCAGCCGTGGACGGTTTTCATGATTTGGCGCGTTGATGAGCTGTGGTCGGAGTCCTACACAATATTCACACATCTGGTTGATGCGAGCGGTGTGAAGTACGCCCAGGTTGATATGCCAGCGCTTCCGGTTGGGGACCAGCGTATCGGCGAGCATGTGATGAATCGAATGGAACTCATGGTGGACGAGAGCTTACCGGAGGACACATCCCTGTTTCTGCATTTTGGCATGTACAATGATGTTCACAGAGCTGAGACGCTCCGCGCCTCTGGTGATAGCGCTGGCACGTTGGGCGTTATCCAGATTCGGGCGAGAGGACAGCCGCTTGGCAGCTGGGACGACCTCGATCTGGTTGACCTAGTTGTGCCTGATGAGTTCCAGACAGGCCCCCCTCTTGAAGTGCTTGCCACCTGGCGCATTCTGCATGTCCCCGCAGATGGCGTGAAATTGCGCTGGCAATTGATAGCTGATGACGGAGAGTTGGCTTATGAAACCGAGACAGAAATCGTGCCCGGCAACGCCGCAACTTCTCTTCCAGAGGGCTTGCTGACTACAGTGCATTATCGCCTGTCGCTCGGCGCCTCGATCCCACCTGGCGATTACAATCTATGGATTACTATGGTGTCAGGTGATAGGCAACAAACAGAGGATTATTTCAGCACTGCGCTTACGGTTGCGGCCCGCGGGCGGGTCTTTTCCTCGCCAGAGATACAACACCGGTTAGACGCTGATTACAGTGGTCAGATCAATGTGTTGGGCTACGATATCGCGCAGGATGGAGATAGAATTGACCTGACCTTATATTGGCTTGCACAGCGTGAGATTGACAAGGACTATAAGTATTTCGTGCATCTCTGGAGTGACGGGCAGATTATGTCGCAGGCTGATGCCGTGCCGCGAGCGAATCAATACCCCACTTCGTGGTGGGCAGAGGGGGAGGTCGTGAGCGAATACGTGCAATTAACCGCTCCAGGTCCAGGAGAATACATGTTGACCACGGGTTTCTACGACCCTGTTGGTGGTGAGCGGCTGCCGGTGGTATCGGCTGACGGACTGGCGATATTTCAGGATTGGGTGGTTCTGAGAGAGACGGTAATCGTCGAGTAGTTTCCGAAACATTTGTGGAATCTGCGGAGTTTCTACTAGGGGTGCGGGATTGTCGAATGTATATCCTTTGGCAGCCATGTAAGCTGCCGTCTTCGATAGTAGGCCAGACATCGCTGGTCATCATGTAGTATTGGAGTGATGGCAGGTCATGATACGACGTTTGATGAAAACCTTTTTCTACAATCTGGGTTACAAGGTTTCTCGCAGCAATAATCCGTTAAGAACATTCGGCGAGTCATTGCGGCAGCTTAAGATGAAGGGGTTCAAACCCGGCACTGTTTTTGATGTGGGTGTAGCGGATGGAACACACGATTTGTATAAAGTTTTCCCACACGCGTATATGGTGCTTATCGAACCGTTATTAGAATATCAGCCCGATCTGGAAAACATTTGCTCTCAGTATACCGGTGAATATTACATCGCTGCGGCTGGGGCAGAAGCGGGGAAAGGCTCGCTCCATATCGGCAATGATGCTCGAAAATCATCATTGGTGCGCATGGATGTCAGAGGGGGCGTTGCTTCTACACGAACGGTTCCATTGGTTTCATTAGATGGCTTGATTGCGTCGAGAGATTATGGCGAACCATACTTAATTAAGATTGATGTAGAAGGGGCAGAATTGGTTGCGCTGCAGGGAGCGGTAGGTGTGCTAGAACACACTGAAGTCGTAATCTTGGAGGTTGCTGTGCTAGATAGGGGAGGTGAAACACCGGAGTTTTGTGAAGTGATATCACGAATGAAAGACTACGGTTTCGTAGCGTACGATATTGTTGGTGCGGCAGATGGATCGCCCGGCGCTCTGGCTCATGTCGACATCGTGTTCGTACAGGAAGATGGTAGGTTCCGGTGAGTCTAATCTGATGCCCAAACCGTTCTCGGTTTAAGTTTTCCGGATTGCATGAACATTCTATACCTTACTAACTCCCGCATACCGGGTGAGAAAGCGCACGCCATTCAGATCATGAAGACGTGCTCCGCACTGGCCGCGCATGTGGATGTGCGCATCATCCATCCGCGGCGCGCCAATCGTCCCTGGCTGCGCAGCGTCACTGATTTACGGGCATTTTATGATCTTCCGTGTGATGTCCCGTGCCAGGCGATTCTGTCTCTAGATCTTTTCCAATTCGTGCCGTATCTGCCGTTATGGCGCTCGGGGGCTTACAGAATCGTTTTTGTTGTTCAGATGTTGACTTATCATCTCGCTCTAATCCCGATACTGCTGATGAGAAAAGCCGACATTTATTACACCCGTGACAGCCTGACGGCCGCGTTGTTAATCCTGATCGGCAAGGGTAGCTCGGGAAAGGTGTTTTATGAATCTCATAGTTTTCCTAGCAGTCGGGTGGGGCTGGTGCTGCAGCGCTGGCTGGTTCCCAGGCTGGATGGCCTGATTGTGTTGACCGAATTGCTAGCGCAATACTACGTTAAAATGGCGATTCCACCACGCAGAGTGGCGGTCATCGCGGACGCCGTGGATATCGAGGCATTTGGTCTGCAAGGGAAAGCAGAAGCTCGTCACGAATTGGGCATTGGTCAGGCTGATTTCATTGTGATGTATGTGGGGCAGATGTACAAATGGAAAGGAGTGGATACTCTGGTGGCAGCTGGAGCTTTCCTTCCGGACGATGCGCGCGTCTGGCTGGTTGGCGGTACTCCGGAGGAGTTGCCGCGCATCGAGAAGCTCGTGAGGGAATCCGGCTTTGGCCGAGTGAAACTGGTGGGTTATGTCCCTCCAACGCAGATACCGACTTATCTGGCAGCTGCCGATGTGCTGGTAGTGCCGAACAGCGCCAAGGCGGCGGTTTCGCGCTACTATACATCGCCGCTGAAGCTTTTTGAATATATGGCCTCTGAACGACCAATCGTCGCTTCTGACCTGCCGGCGCTTCGGGAAATAATTGCACATGAAGAGACTGCTCTGCTGGTGCCCCCCGATGATTCCAGCGCCATAGCAGCTGCGGTTGGAAGGTTGCGTGCCGACCCGGCGCTCGCGCGTCGTCTGGTTGCGAACTCCCGCGATGCTGTGGTCGCCCACACGTGGGTGAAGCGGGCGACTCGAATCCTCGATTTTATTAGGATGAATGATAATCGTCCGGAGCGCCAGACGGCTGGCTAGATTCCCACGATTCTGGAGATCGTTTCTGCATCTATGTTAAGGCGTTCCTATACCCTGACTGGAATTGTCGCCCTCTCGGCAGTGCTGCGCCTGTGGGGAATAGGCGCAGCTCCAGAGGCGCTGCAATACGATGAAGCGGTTAACGGATTGACGGCTGTGCGCATTCTTGCCGGAGAACACCCTGGCCTGCTGATGCTGCAAGATGGACGGGAGCCTATCCATTTCTATTTGGTTTCGGCCTCTATCGCGGTGCTGGGCAAAACACCCGGAGCGTTGCGGCTTCCGTTTGTGCTGGGCAGCATTGGCCTAGTTATCGCTGTGTGCCTGCTGGCGCGTGAGATGTTCGGACGCAAGGTGGGCTGGCTAAGTGCATTACTGTGCGCCGGTACGCTTTGGCCGGTGTATCTGGGGCGTTACGGCACGCGGTCGGTGCTGTTTGCGTTGGTTACAGCCCTGGCGCTTTTTTGTGCGGCGCGGGCTTGGCGCTCTGGTGCAATCGTGTGGTGGGTTGGGGCCGGGTTTCTGTTTGGGGCCTCTTACTATACCTATCCGGTCAACTTATTAGTGTTACCTGCGATCGTGCTGGTTCTTGCTGGCGCTGCGCTGCATCGAAATGGATATGTGCGCAATAACGGCCGCGGAATAGCTGTGACGATAGCGGTGACCGTGCTACTGGCTTTCCCCATGTGGATTTATCGGGGCGCTTTTATCACTCAATCATTTTCTCGGCCGCAACATCTGGCGGCGTTTTACGCTGGTCAGGGTCCGACGGATTTCGCGAAGACGTTGGTGACGCAGACAGTGCTGGTGTTGCGTATGTTCTTGCTACGCGGCGATGTGAACCCGTTGCATAACATCCCCGGTCGGCCGGTTTTTGATGCCGCCATGGCGCTTCCTTTCCTCTTGGGGTTAGCCGTCCTTGTGCATGCGCGTTATCGCCGGCGCGGACTGGTCATCGTGGTATGGGCTGCGGTGTTTCTGCTGCCCACCTTTCTTTCTAAGAGTGCTCCGCATTTCTTACGCGCGGTCGGGATTCTACCCGTACTTTTCATCTTTCCCGCGCTGGGGTTGCTGCAATTACACCACTGGCTGCGACATACTACCAACTACATGGTGGCGAACATGGTGGTGGGTGGGTTGATGGCGGTCTCGGTCTTCGCCACGACGCGCGACTTCATTTTGCGCGATTTTTTGCGCGAGCCGTATGTTTTCCGGGCTTACAACGGGGAGGAGACAACGCTGGCGTTGCAAATCAACCGCCGGCTAGGCGTTGGCTGGATGGGCAGCAATCTGGCGGCACGGTCCGGATCTCTGAGCGGATCCGTCGATATATGGGTGGAACCTGTCGTGTGGGACGGGAACCCTTATGCTCAATTCTTGGTGCCAGGGTATCCAGATGAGCTTCCCGGTTTGCACTCACTGTCCGTGGGCACAGAGTTGTCAGGTTCCGATGGAGTCCTCTTTGTGCATCCGGAGAACACAGCATCATGGCTGGATCGCATTCCGGCCGGAGAAATACCGCGTGTGGAAGCCGGGCCATGGCTGTACGATGACGGGGAAGAGGCAGCGCAACTACTGTACCAGATTGTCTCTTGGTAGCTGCGTGAGCAGCTGGATCTGTGGGCACTGTCCACGTACCATTGCCTTGAGGAATTCCTGGTTTATACTATAGTGGCTCGTAGCCCGGTTTCGGAAGGGCCATCTCGGCGAGCACTAAGGTAAATGTTGTCATGAGCAAACGCGCGCTGATGCGTGCCCACCAACAGCAACATAAACGCAAGAGACGCCTGACCACTATCGGGGTGGTTACGGCCGTAGCTGTGGTTGTGGCTTTGCTGGTGATTCGTCAGAGCAGTAAACCGGTCGGGGAAATCGTGGCGGTTCCTAGCACTGTGCCAGCATTTTCAGATGGCAAAGCACTTGGGCGAATAGATGCTCCGGTGCTGGTGCAGGATTTCTCGAATTTCACCTGACGACACTGCCGCACATTGGCCACGGGCGCGGCGCGCCTAATCCAAGAAAATTACATTGACAATGGGCATGTGCGTTACGAATATTATTACGTCACCTTTAACCGACCTGCGGGGCAACTTACGGCGGAGGCAGCTGAATGCGCCAATTCACAGGGTGCGTTCTGGCCATATCATGACATTCTGTATGCCAACCAGACCGGGAGCAGTGACCAGTATTCAGAGCGTCGGCTCTTGGCCTTCGCCGCTGAGCATAACTTGGACGGGGGTAAATTCCGTAGTTGCCTGCGTAACGGGGACTCTCGAGGGGTAGTACAGGAGGATGTCGAATTAGCTTCCCAGATGGGGGTTAAGGCTACCCCGACCCTTTTCATCAACGGAGAGAAGGTTGAGGGAGCACAATCATTCGAGGTCTATCGAGAATTGATCGAGCGCAAACTGGCCCAGGCTCCGTAGCAGGCGTCTCGCGTATTATGAACTGGTAACGATCCAGGTTTACAAGGGTAACTGATGAGCTATTCAACCACAGTGGTGCCCGAAGGGGATACATTTGGTATCGTCGATGGCCAGTTGCGAGTGCCTGACAATCCAGTTCTGCCGTTCATCGAGGGCGACGGTATCGGCCCGGATATATGGCAGGCCTCGCAACGCATCCTGGATGCGGCGGTGGCACGGGCTTATGGCGGAAAACGCAAAATCGCTTGGATGGAAGTGTTCGCCGGGCAGAAAGCATTCGACCGCTTTGGAGAATGGCTGCCGGATGAGACTGTGCAGGCCTTCCAGGAGTTTATCGTGGGCATCAAAGGTCCGCTCACAACGCCTGTAGGTGGTGGCATTAGCTCTCTCAATGTGGCTCTGCGGCAATTGTTGGATCTTTACGTTTGTCTGCGCCCGGTGCGCTGGTTCGAGGGGGTGCCCTCTCCTGTCAGGAACCCACAATGGGTGGATATGGTCATCTTCCGTGAAAATACTGAGGATATCTACGCCGGTATCGAATTCGAGGAAGGAACAGAAGCGTCCGCCCGTTTCAATCAGGTTTTCAAACAGTCTTTCCCGGAGCTGTACAGAAAGATTCGTTTTCCCGAGAGTAGCGGCATCGGCATAAAGCCGATCTCGCGTGAAGGCACTGAGCGACTGATGCGCGCGTCCATTCGTTATGCTATTGAGAACGGTCGCAAGAGTATCACTATGGTGCATAAGGGAAACATCATGAAGTTCACTGAAGGTGCGTTCCGGAATTGGGGGTATGAATTGGCCGAGCGCGAGTTTGGTGCGGAGACCTATACGTGGGAAGAGTGGGAGCGCACTGCATCAACGAGAGGTAAATCGGTGGCCAACGATGCGCTACAGGAAGCCGTTGATGCGGGGCGGATATTGGTTAAGGACACTATTGCAGACATCACCTTGCAGCAGGTACTCACTCGCCCAAGCGAGTTCGATGTGATTGCCACCATGAATCTTAACGGTGATTATCTCTCCGACGCTCTAGCGGCGCAGGTGGGCGGTGTAGGTATCGCTCCGGGCGGTAACATTAATTACGACACTGGCGTAGCAATTTTCGAGGCCACTCATGGCACTGCGCCCAAGTATGCCAATCAGGACAAAGTGAACCCCGGATCGGTCACGCTCTCTGGTGAAATGATGCTGCGGTATATGGGCTGGACAGAAGCCGCCGATTTGGTCATTAAGGGTATAAGTGGTGCCATCAAATCTAAGACTGTTACCTACGACTTTCACAGATTAATGGAAGGGGCTACTCTTCTTACCTGCTCTGGATTTGGTGATGCTGTCATTACCAAGATGGGTTAGGTTCTGCATGTTTGTTGCAATTATTTGCTAATGGATGAGATACAGCCCTTAGTTATAGCAGTGGCTGCTATAGTCATGTTAGTGATAGGTGGCGGAGTCACTCTAGCAATCGCACTGTATCAAGCTAACCGCCTCATAGTTGCGGCGGATTCAGTTCCGCGTCTAATAAATTCTCCTTTAGAGGGGGGTCACGTATCAGGTTTCTGGCAGACCCTGCGCAAAGATCGATGGTGGTTTGAACCCTTATGGACCGGTTTTGGATTTCTATCCTTTGTGGTTTATGCTAACTGGGCTGCATTTCAGGGAGAGCATTATTGGCATGGATCATATCTTTCGCCGTTGTACTCTCCCGTTCTGTTCGTTGATATTTCGCGAGTTGGCGCTGCCCCGGTGGGGCATTCTTTGTTTGGTGTATGGCCTGACTGGATTAGTTATATTTGGCCGCCATTCTTTCCAACTTCACCAGCTTGGTTGATCTTGGCCGGTCCTTTAGCATTCCGTTTGACGTGCTATTACTATCGGAAGTTTTATTACCGTTCATATTTCATGAGTCCGCCTGGGTGTGCTGTCGGTCCGATTAGCACAAAGCCAATACAGTACAAAGGGGAAACAGTGCTGTTTCTCTTTCAGAATCTACATCGCTTCACTTGGTATGTAGCATGTGGGTATATCGCTATTCTGTCCTGGGATGGATTTGTATCATTGTGGGAGGGTGGTGCTGTTTTTTATGGGCGCTTGGGAATAGGTGTTGGGTCCATTGTGTTGTTACTCAATCCCTTACTACTGGCGACGTATACATTTGGTTGTCATTCGTGCCGACATTTGGTGGGTGGTAGCACGAATTGTTTCTCTGGCAGTATTGTTTCACGCATCAGATTTAATTTGTGGAAGAGGGTTAGCTGGTTAAACCAGAGGCATATGTTGTTTGCTTGGATCAGTATGCTATCGGTTGGCTTTAGTGACGTTTATGTTCGGTTTTGCTCAATGGGTATTATTAATGACCTCAACACATGGTAAATTCTGCAAGACGTGAACACTGATACTGCTCAAATCCAGACATTTGAGCATGACGTGGTGATTGTCGGCGCAGGTGGAGCTGGGCTTCGGGCAGCTATAGAATGCTCGGCTCAGGGTCTTGACACTGCGGTGGTATGCAAGTCTTTGCTAGGAAAGGCGCACACTGTCATGGCGGAGGGTGGCGCTGCCGCTGCATTAGGTCATACCGATCCGCGTGACAACTGGAAGGTACATTTTAGAGACACTATTCGTGGCGGCAAGTTCCTGAACCATTGGCGCATGGCTGAGCTGCACGCGCTTCATTCCGCTGAGCGCATTCGGGAGCTCGAGGAATGGGGCGCGGTGTTTGATCGTAACGCTGACGGGTATATAAACCAACGTCCGTTTGGCGGACATCGCTACTCGCGGCTTGCGCACACAGGTGACCGCACCGGTCTGGAGATCCTCCGCACTCTTCAGGATCATGGCGTACATCAGGGGATTCATGTTTATCAGGAGTGTACTGCGCTCAGGCTGCTGAAGGACTCTGACCGAATCAGTGGTGTGTTCGGGTATTGGCTGGATTCCGGAAGATTTGTAGCCTTCAAGGCGAAGGCAGTTGTGCTATCGACCGGAGGCGCTGGGAAGTGCTGGCGGATTACCAGCAATTCCTGGGAGTACACCGGGGATGGTATGGAAATGGCCTATACGTCCGGTGCTGAGTTGATAGATATGGAGTTTACCCAGTTTCACCCTACAGGAATGGTCTGGCCATTAAGCGTTCGAGGTATCTTGGTTACTGAGGGGGTACGTGGTGAGGGTGGAATCCTGCTTAACAGTGAGGGAGAGAGGTTCATGTTTCGCTACACTCCGGATCGTTTCAGAGAAGAGACTGCGGCGTCCCCGGAGGAAGCGCAGCGTTGGTTGGAGGGAGACAAGAGTGCTCGGAGACCTCCAGAGCTGCTAACACGCGACGTGGTTGCCAAGGCCATTCTGGAAGAGGTGGCTGAAGGTCGGGGATCTCCGCATGGTGGTGCGTTCCTAGACATCGCGGGCCAGAGAGATGCTGAACTCATCAAGCGCAAGCTCCCGAGTATGTACCATCAATTTAGGGAACTTGCGGAGGTGGATATCACTAAGGAGAGAATGGAGGTCGGTCCGACGCTTCACTACATGATGGGCGGTATTGCCGTGGATGGAGAGACGCAGATGACCACCGTGTCAGGTCTGTTCGCGTGCGGTGAGTGCACCGGCGGTATGCATGGCGCAAATCGTCTGGGTGGCAACTCTCTGAGCGATCTACTTGTGTTTGGATGTCTGGCTGGTAGGGGCGTGGGCGTATATGTGAGCGGATTGGCGGACAGCCCGCAGGTATTACCTGAACAGATTGAGCAGGCGCGTCGCGATGCGGTCGTACCATTAAACCGTGATGATGGCGCGAATCCTTACTTGGTACATGAAGAACTTCAGTCCATCATGAACAAGGACTGCAATATAGTACGCACCGAGGATGGTCTTGAGCGAGCCATCGTAGAGCTTAATAAACTAAAGGAAAAAGCAAGTCGTGTCCGAGTGTCTGGTGCGAGTCAATATAACCCAGCATGGCATGAGGCTCTTTCTTTGCGGTCGATGATAGTTGTTGCGGAGGCTGTCGCGCATGCCGCGCTGGTACGTCAGGAAAGTCGCGGTGCCCACACACGCCTTGATTTTGAGGGCGAGCGCGATGAATGGGGCAAGGTGAATGTGGTGGTTCGCAAGAAATCTGATGGTTCCATGGGCGTTAGCAAAGTGGAACGCGGGACACCACCTGACTATCTTGCGTCAATCGCCTACTCTAGTCTTGATTCTTTGGAGGGCGGGATACATGTCTGAGCATATTTTCCGGATCTGGAGAGGTGATTCTTCGGGAGGTGAGTTCGTCGACTATAAAACTGAAGTCGATGATGGCATGGTTGTGCTTGACGTTCTACATCGTATCCAAACCAAGCAAGCAGGCGATATGGCGGTGCGCTGGAACTGTAAGGCTGGCAAATGCGGCTCATGTGGTATGGAGATCAACGGAATCCCTAAACTTGCGTGTATGACTCGTATGAACAATTATTCGCAGCATGATGTTGTCACCGTCCAGCCTTTGAAGACATTTCCCGTGATCAAAGACCTGGTCTGTGACGTGTCATGGAACTATGAACAGAACCTACGGATCACCCCCTTCAGGCCCCGTCCCGCTGGCTCGGATGGTCGGTACCGAATGATGCAGGAGGACGTAGATCGGGTTCAAGAGTTCCGTAAGTGCATTGAGTGCTACCTTTGTCAGGATGTGTGTCATGTGCTACGTGACCAGGATCGTATGGACAGATTCGTCGGCCCACGTTACTTGCTTCGCGCTGCCAGCTTGGCTTTGCACCCCTTGGACGTCGAGGATCGGGTTCCTGCAATCCGGGAACAGCTAGGTTCCGGCTTCTGCAACATCACGCGTTGCTGCACCGATGTATGCCCTGAGCACATTAGTATCACCGACAACGCAATCATCCCACTTAAGGAACGAGTTGCTGATCGGTATTACGATCCGCTAGCTTGGCTCAGCCGTAAGGTTGTAGGTATGATCGGGCGTAGTGCAGACTGAACTCAAGCCATATGTATGTAAACACGAGGTTACATGTTTCTGTTGCGCTATATTTGCTTGTCATTGTATTTATGTTGCTGCTTTGTAACGGAGACAACTGGTAGATAATCAACTTGCGGTTGCTATGGCCACGCGAGTGTATAACGTGTAATAGTCATGAGATGGTGTCAACGACAATCAGAAGGATGCCCCGTATGGGAATAGGTAGCCTGGGTGCTATAATACTCAACGCTACGGCCTAGTTAATTTCACTCTCCGGTTGGCTCTGGCCGGGTTGCAGTTTTATGCCCCGGTAGCTCAAATGGAAGAGCGAGGCTCTCCTAAAGCCTAGGTTGGGGGTTCAAGTCCCTCCCGGGGTATTCGTCAAAGTGGCGGGATGGAATTCACTGACCGTGCTGTAATCGGGTTAGGACATCAAGCAACTTATCCAACTCATGAACGGTGTTGTAGTGTGCTGGTCCTACGCGCACCATGCCTCCGCTATGCGCTAATCCAAGCCGCTCCGCCACTTCTACGGCGTAATAATGCCCATCCCAGACAAAGACATTATGCTCTGCCAGGCGTTCGGCGATTTCCCGAGGGGCGTGCCCCGTCATGGTGAAAGCTATGGTTGGTACGCGCTCGTCAAGCCGCTGCTTATCTGTGATCCCCCAGAATCTTACACCAGGAATTTGCTGGAGTCCGTCGATAAGGTGCGCGCTGAGTGTCATTTCGTAAGCCTGGATAGCAGACATGCCGCTGTCCAGCTTTAGTTTCCTTTGTGTGAACTCAGGGAACTGACCGTTAAACTCGGTCCCAAACTGGCTGCCGACCCAGGCTAGATGTTCGAGCGCGCCCAAGGTTCCCGCCTGCCCCTCGTGATTCTGGGTGCCGGCCTCAAATTTGTTTGGCGGTCGCTCTCCCGATGGACGCACTTTGTAGGCGGGCAGCCGGTCGAGTAGATCGTAGTGCCCCCAGAGCACGCCCTGATGCGGCCCGAAGAAACTGTAGGGTGCAGATCAGGAAATTGGCGCCTAGTGTTTGCACATCCACAGGGGCATGGGGAACGTACTGCACCGCGTCCACGAAGACCATCGCGTCGACGGAGTGTGCCAGAGCCGCCATCTGCTGCACCGGGCTTATGGTTCCCACGGCGTTTGACGCGCAACCAATCGTCAGGAGTCTTGTCGCTTAGCAATTCTTTAAGTTCATCCATGTTGAGCGTGCAATCCGTTGGGTTGAAATCCAGCCAGCGGATACGCGCGCCGGCGTCTGCCGCAAGGCGCAGCCAGGGTGCTATGTTTCCATCGTGGTCTAACCGGGAGACTCTAATCTCATCATCGGGATTCAGCGAGTGCTTCATGGCGCGCGAGAGCGTGAATGTCAGGCTGGTCATGTTCGCGCCAAAGACTATTTCACACTCGGAATGAGCGTTGAGAAAGTCCGCCATGGCACGGCGCGATTCACTTAGCAGCCGATCGGTTTCCACAGAGGTACGGAAGACGCCGCCGCGGTTGGAGTTTTGACGCAGCAGGTAATGTTGCATGCGCTCCAGAGCAGATCGTGGCAGCTGCAGCTGCGTGCCTCCGGGGTTATCCAGATAAATTCGCGCCCCGCCATTGTCCGTGATGGCAAGGGCGGGGAATCTAGCGCGGACGCGGTGCACGTCGAACAGAGGTGGCGGCGGATCGGAGGCGATACCTAATTGTATCAGTGGAATGCTTTGCGGATGATATAATTTCAGTCGGTTCCCGTTGCAGGCGGTGCGTGATGCCAGAGGGCCTGGAAGATTACGTTAAAGTTTTACTGACTTATGATATCAATCCGCATTCTGCGGAGGGTTATTATAAATTTATGCTCAAGAAAATGGTGCCTACACTGGACAAACTTGGGCTCTCTATGGTGGAGGCTTGGCACACTGCTGCGGGTGATTATCCCATCAGGTTAGTTACGTTTGTGGCGGAAGGCGAGGATACCGCCAACGAGGTGTTGGAGAGCGCGGAATTCTACGCGCTCGAAGAACGGCTTCAGGAATTTGTGAGCAACTACCGCTGCCGGGTGGTGCCACTGCGGCGGCATTTTCAGTTCTAAACATTGGGAATATCCCTAGTTTATGCTCGGATGGTGGTCGCCGGGCTGTTTCTCAAGTTCCCTAGAAAATCCATAAGCACAGCAATCCCTCCCTTGCCGTGATATAAATTCGGGCGGTTAACGCCTGCCCTTTCTGCCGTTATGCTAAAATGTGCGTGCCATGGATGGCCGCCACATCGACCTGAATTCAGCCGACCCTACAACGCTGCTTCGAGAGACGGCGCTAGATATTCGCAAGGTGGAGGTACTAGTAAATGCGCGCCCATTCTGGGAAGACACTGAGTTGCGCATGCTGCCGGGATTCGGCAGGAAGACCCTGCGCGATCTTGCCGCGGTTGCGCGGGTAGTCCCTCCATCACCCATCAACATTAATACGTGTGCACCAGAGGCATTGCAGGGGCTCCCCGGCTTGGGTGCAATTCTGGCGCGGCGCATCATCGCCGCGCGCCCGTACTCCACATTGGATGAGCTGTATGGAGTAAAAGGCATCAGTCAGGCAGTGATGCTCACGCTGCGCCAGCGCGCTGATGTTGATGACCGACATTCGTTTGAGCACCCGGCACAGGTCTCACCGGATGTAGAGCTTCTCGATCTGAATTCATGTGATGAAGCCTCCCTGTGTGGGCTGCCACGCGTTGGCCCGGCGCTGGCGCGCAGAATCGTGTTGGCTCGTCCGTTTGTAGATGTTGATTCTCTCCTCGAGGTCAAGGGCATCGGCCCGGCCATTTTCTCGCCGTTACGTACACGATTGTCGGTTCGCGCACGAGCTCCGTCTGAGCGCCCGGACTTGAACACATGTAGTCCGCAGGAGATGCAGCGACTGCGCAGCGTTGGTCCGGAGCTGGCGATGCGCATCATTTTGGGGCGACCCTATACGCACTGGGAGGAGCTGCTGGAGCTGAAAGGAGTTGGTATGGGCGTGTTGGCGCGTTTGCGCCAGGCATGTGAACTCCATTCCATGCCCCCAACAGCAGTCGAAGCAGAGTTCGTGGAGGACGAGCACTGGTTCACGGAGGATGATTTCGAACCCTCCTATTTTGAAAACGCGTCGGGCTTACCGCAAGTGCGCGACTCGGTAATGTCACTGGTGGCGTACGAGGCTGCAGTCGCGCAGGAGATCCGCCGGCGCATGCCCCTGTTTATCTCCGGCTGGGTGCTGGCGTTTGCCCTGATCGCTGGTATGCTGCTCTTGTTTTTTTCTGGTTCTGTGCGGGTAGGTGGATTGCTGCCATGAGTGTATTCCCTGCGCCGTGACCTGATGATGGTGTCTCGTTCTCATAAAGCTGATTTAAACACTGCCCCTTTTACCGAGCTGCTGCGGCTGCCACAGGTGGGCCCTGGGATTGCTAGCGCTATCATGGCCGGGCGTCCCTATCGCCGGCTCTCCGATCTTAGGCATGTCCCAGGGATTGGGGAAAAACTGTTCTTTGTTCTCAAGACGCATGTCAGCGTATCGCAGATCGGGTTGGCCATTGCGGCCGCGCCCGAGAGTGAGGCCGTTCCACCAGCGGATACACCATCCGCGAAGCTGGATCTCAATAGAGCCACAATGCAGGAATTATCCGCACTACCCGGTGTCGGAGGGACTCTCGCTGAGGCAATTGTGGCTGGAAGGCCGTATATCCGGCTGGCAGAACTGCAGCGTGTCAGGGGTGTGGGTCCGAAGCTTTACGTGGCTCTCCGCCAGCATTGGCGTGTCCCGCGTGCAGCGCATTCCATCCCAGTACTCCAGTCGAGGCAAGAAGAATACGTACAAGCTGAGGAAAAGGGTGCGGTGGTACAGGCTTTTGAAATTGACTCAATGCCTTCCTTTGACGAGGAGGATGTTCTGTCCACGGCTGACGCGGATAGAACTGTGGTACAAGCCGACCCACTGGAAGTTGAGACGGTTCAGGAGCTTTTCGGGCCGCGAATTGTGGATGGCAAAGCTCCGGTTCGTATTGCCCCGGAAATCTTGGAAGGGGAGGTATTCCAGGCGACGCGTCTTGTTACCAGAGAATTGCGCCGAGACTGGAAAACCGTGGAAATCGAATTCGGCATGCGTCCCCGACGAAACCGGAGGCGTTTATTGGGTGCGGCGGTGATTGCAGCGCTAGTAATGAGCGTTTTGCAGGCTTATGGATGGTTCGGTGATGCAATTACGCAGTCTATATTCTCTTCGCGAGCAACAGATCCAGCAATCGCCCCCACGCATGTTGCACCCTCTGCGACTAGCACTCAGAGCGGAACTGAGCCTACCAGCACTGTTTTCGCCCTGGCCGACAGCGCAACCAGTTTGCTCGCCGCCACTAAGATATCTCCTGCAGCAACCTTGCATCCGCCGTCCACAACACCCAAACCGACAATCGCCCCCAGCGTAACCTCTCCGCCCGCCGCGACTCGGGAGATTGCGATTCCGCAAAGTGTGAGTGACCTTGACCCAACTGTGATGCCGGTATCTGTGCTATGGATGGAGGATTTTGAGCCGACACAGTTTCCGTGGGGCTATGACCGGAACGAATTCTGGGATTCCGGCATTGTTAACGGCGTACTACGACTTAGCATGAAGCAGCGCGGGAAACTGTTTTACTCTACCGGTCCCGCATTTCATCTGGTCGAACGCGATTTCCTCTATGAAGGCGATGTAATCGTGGAAGCTTGCACAGGTAAAGATTATTATGGACTGATTTTCAAGGCCAGGCTTCCGGATTATTATGCGGCCACAATCACCTGCGAGGGCAACTACCGGTTGGTGCGCCAGCAAAATGACATTTACGAAGATTTGCGCGTGGCTGCTTCCGATGCTGTGCCCGACGGTCCGGGTGTGTACCGGTTGGGAGTACTGTTGCAACGGGACGGATTCAGCCTGTACGTTAACGGCACGTATGTTGATCGCCTCTTTGTGGAGGGACTGGATGAAGTCACCTCGGGCGAGTTCGGGGTGTTCGCACGCTCGGTAGAATCGCATCAGCTGCAGCTAGAATGGGACAACTTGATAGCGACTGAACTGCAGCGCTGAACACGCTCCTCCGGCCACATATGCCTGTCGCTTAGATCACCCGTCAGGTTCAATGACAGGATAACCAGATCCGTAGCATGTCACAAATCACTCGTCGGAAGCGCCCGATTCACTGCGCCATAATCTGGCTGTGTCTATCCTGATCATATGAAGCGGAATCAACGGCACTGTGCGGCGCGACAGTTTGTTTTCTAGTTTTCCCAATTGTGCTAATATTAATCTATTTGTACTTGCCCGTTAAGGATATGCTTTTGTCTGAGCACTGAACCGGAGAGTGCATCATGAATGACCGAAAAAACGCTGCAGAAATCACCCTGAGTCGTACGCTCGGCCTGTTCGATATTACCATGATTGGCATCGGCGCAATGATTGGCGCCGGCATCTTTGTACTGATCGGCATTGCGGCTGGCCACGCGGGGCCGCTGTTGGTCGTCGCGTTCCTGCTTAATGGAATAGTGACAACATTCACCGCGCTGTCGTATGCAGAGCTGGGGTCATGCTTGCCCGCTGCTGGTGCGGGATATCGGTGGGTGAAAGAGGGCATGGGCGGCACCCAGGGTTTCCTCGCTGGATGGATGAATTGGTTTGCTTATATCGTTGCTTGCTCTTTGTACGGGTTGGGATTCGGTAGAATGGCCGTTGAGTTGTGGATACTAACGGGGATCCCCTCTCCCTTCAGCGAGCATCAACTTGCCCTAGTGTTGATGGTTGTCGTTATCGCGATATTCGCTTACATCAACTCTCGAGGTGCCAGTGAAGCAGGCTTGGTGGGTAACGTGGTTACTAGTGCGAAAGTAATCATCCTGCTAATCTTTATTGGCTTCGGGTTGTATGCTATAGCTGGCAATCCGAATTGGACGGACAGTTTTTCCGAGGGCCTGCTGCCTAACGGAATAGGTGGAGTATTCGTAGCGATGGGGATGACCTTTATCGCCTTTGAGGGCTACGAGATCATCGCCCAGAGCGGCGAGGAAGTGAAAAACCCAACCCGCAATATTCCGCGTGCGATCTTCTATTCGATTATTGTAGTAGTCATCATATATGTCCTGATCGGCTTTGTAGTAATTGCGGCAGTGGTTCCGCCTCCCGGTATGGCAGTCTGGGACTACCTCGCGCAGGCCAAGGAGGTGGCGATTGTTCGGGCCGCCGAGCAATTCATGCCGATGGGTGGAGTTCTGATTTTAATCAGTGGACTGGCATCCACAATGTCGGCTTTGAATGCCACTATTTACTCGTCATCGCGCGTGTCATTTGCCATGGGGCGGGACAACAATTTGCCACCCGCTTTTGGCTTCATTCATCCGAAGCTGCACACCCCGTATTGGGCAGTGTTTCTGTCTGCGATACTAGTTGTTGTGATGGGAATGGCCCTGCCCATCGAACAGGTGGCAGCGGCGGCTAACGTCATGTTTCTGCTTCTGTTTGCTCAGGTCAACATTGCGGTGATGACATTGCGCCGCCGCCGGCCTGAAATTATCCGAGGGTATAAAGTGCCCTTCTTTCCGTGGATTCCGGTGATGGGCATTGTCATCAACTTAGGAATGGCTGTGTTTCTGGCAATTAAAATGGATCGGGTAGGATTGGTCAGCGTGACTTGGATTGCAGTCGGGCTTCTGTTGTATTGGGGATACTTCAGCAAGCGGGAAGAGGAGGAGCGTCCGAAAGAGGTGCTCCACGAAGAAGCGCTTATCTCTGTGGATTACTCCGTGCTGCTTCCGGTGGCTGATTTGGACCAGGCGAAGAGGCTGGGACGGCTCGGGGGCATCCTGGCAAAGGAACATGATGGGGAGGTGCTGGCTTTGCACGTACTCAAGGTACCCCGGCAGCTGCACCTCTATGATGGTCGTCTATTCCTACGAGAGCGGCGGCCGTATCTGGAGAAGGTTATTGAGCAGGCCCGTATTCTGGATGTGCCGGTACATACGATGATACGACTCGGGCGCTCCGTTTCCGAAGCGATCCTGAAAACCATTTCTGAGAACGCGAGCGATCTAGTGGTGTTTGGATGGCCGGGCTTTACCGGTTCGCGTGACCAAATGTTCGGTTCGGTAATTGACCGCATTGCCTCTAATCCACCCACCGACATTGCCATTGTGCGGCATCGACCTTATGAACAACTACGGTCAATTCTGGTGCCGGTGGCGGGCGGCCCGAATGGTCGGTTGGCTGTAAGTGTGGCCATCGCGCTGGCACGCAATACACCGGAGCAAACGCGCGTGATCTTGACCCATATTGCGCTGTCCGGGGTAGGCCAGACTG
>CAUZCX010000002.1:0-55113 GCA_963578565.1 Anaerolineae bacterium | reverse complement strand
CACATTATATGTTACATGGAAAGAGAAGCCACGGTTACAACTGGCTTTACCTGCCTTACAGTATGGGGCACATAATGGGTAAGCCAAAAGATAAAATTACAGTGAGACTTACTAATCTAATAGTAACGGATACTCATGAGTTTGCAGAAGGATTGACTAATGCAATCCAGTATCTGAGGATAGAAGAAACTAAAGATAATACCCAGCAAGAAAGTGCAGACAACGAGTGGTTCATCATAAGTGTATATCAATCCTGCCGGCCGAAGAGCCACACTGCCGCCAGAATAATGCAGCGTGACCTCATCCGCACGTTCGCTAAGGTCTACCATTTCCAGCAACTGCTCAGATCTTTTCACTAGCACGTCAGTGGGCACATCGTACAACATGGCGTGGAACTTCAGGTTCTCTCGCACTGTAAGTTTGTCGTCCAAGCTTGGATCTCGAGAAATCAGTCCGATGGACTGGCGCACCTGCGCCTGCCGAGTACGCACATCAAAACCATTGACCAGCGCCCAGCCAGATGTCAGTCGCAACAGCGTGCAGAGCCTTACCGATTGTGGTAGTTTTACCGGCACCATTCGGCCCCAGAAACCCGAAAACCTCGCCAGGATCCACCTGAAATATCACACCATCCACAGCGGTTAGGTCGCCGAATTTACGCACCAGTTTGTCGACTTCAATTGCAGGCGTGTTTGTTTCTCTTTATGCCACCTTATGGAGAATCACAATCGGGATTTCGCGCTGCGTGCGCTCCTGATAACGCTGGAGCCAGGGGAAACGCGGTTCAAGCTGAGCGCACTCCTCGCCCTGCGCCCGCTCCGCAACCACAGGAATTTGTCGGCTTCCTACCTCTATGAGCGCCTCCGGGTTGCTCTGCAAGTTAAGCCACCAGGCAGGGTGCCAGTGCTTTCCACCGTTAGAGGCCACCACCACGTGGTTATCATCATAATTGACGGAGCCTAGCGGCACAGTGTGCAAGCGCCCACTCTTGCGTCCAGTGGTGCTGAGAAGCAGCACGCGCGTTCCCTGTACCCATCCCATCTGCCGTCCACCGGTACGCCGGTAGACCCACGTATGCATCCGCATGAACGCACGAATCAGCACCCTACTTAACCCTGCGGTGCTGCCACCAGTTCTAGGCGAATTCATTTTCCATCCCCAGGATGAAATGCTTCCAGTTCGCTTGCCGCTTCGGTTAGCAGGACGAGTGCATCCCTGATTTGTACACGCTGTGCTTCGGAGAGTGTGGAATTAGCTCTTCCAACCATTGCTGCCGCAAGTACGCTACTCGCTGCACCTGCGTCATGCTCAGTCCGCTTTCCCGCATGATTCGCATAAAATCACGCCGAGAGTGATACATCATTTCACGCCCCCAATCGCGCAACACCTGGGAGAATTCCACGTTGGAAGTCATCACTTCAGACCGATTAGTTAAGCTAACTTAATATTACCAAAAGCGGTACTAACCGTCAATTCACTGAGCAGGCTGCCAGGTGCAAGCAGAGTTTGCACGAATATTAATCATGTGGTAAACTATACAGCAATTGGAGATAGTCATGCCGATGAAAGTGCTGTTTACCGCCAAAACGAACAAGGATAAGAAGACCAAGCCCACCCGTGCGGGGTTGGTTAATTTGTGTTTGGGCGCAGCGGTGTAACAGCAGAAGCTCCTCACCGGCACCATATGCAGATAACAACCCCGCCAAGCACGGGGTTTTTTGATTCTATGTCACAGGAGGATATAATACGATGACACCCAACACCATCACCACCACCGCAGAGTGCCCAGAATGCGTGGGGGCTCTCGACCTTAATCAGGTCGAGCTGGGTGAGATACTGGCCTGCGATGATTGCGGCGCCGAGCTGGAAGTACGTTCACTGCAGCCGCTTACCATCATGCTGGCCCCGGAAGAAGCCGAGGACTGGGGAGAATAAGCGCAAAGCGTAAAAGATGACAAATCCTTTGCACGTCACGTTTTACGCTTTGCGCTTCAGATAACCATCATGCGCATCGGCGTTCTCTACTCTCGCCTCCGCGTCGAGGAAAAATGGCTGTTCGCGGCCCTCGAGGAGCGCAACGTAGCCTACGACCGGCTCCAAGACCGCGAAGTCACTTTCGACCTGACCACAGCGGATGACTGGCAGCGTTATAACGCTGTTATCATTCGCAGCTTGAGCACCAGTCGCGGACTGTACGCCGCGCAGGCGCTCAACAGCGTTGACGTGCCCACAATCAACTCGCACGCAGTGGCAGCGGTTTGCACCGACAAAGTGGCTACAACCATCACCCTTGCCCAAGCCGGGCTTCCGCAGCCGCGCACCCACCTCGCTTTCACCGCGAACGCGGCTATTGCCGCCGGGGAGGAACTTGGCTACCCCTACGTCGTCAAGCCGGTAGTTGGGTCGTGGGGACGTCTGGTTAACCGCATCAACGACCGCGATGCTGCAGAAGCGGTCTTCGAGCATCGCGAGGTTTTGGGCAGCTTCCAGCACCACTTATATTACATACAGGAGTTGATTGAAAAGCCCGGCCGTGACATCCGTGCTTTTGTGATTGACACAGAGACGCCGGTCGCGATTTACCGCCACTCCGATCACTTTCTGACCAACACCGCCCGTGGCGCCACCGCAAGTGAGTGTGCCGTCACTGCGGAACTCCACGATCTCTGCCAACGCGCCGCACAGGCCGTGGGCGGCGGAGTACTAGCAATTGACCTACTGGAGGACCCTGATCGCGGGCTTTTGATAAACGAAATCAACCACACGATGGAATTCCACTCCACCTTTCCGCTTACCGGTGTTGACTTGCCCGGCATGATAATAGACCAAACGCTTCAGGTGGCCAAGTGAACATGCGCGTCTCCATCGTTGGCGCCTCCGGATACACTGGTGGCGAAATACTACGCTTGCTGGTCAACCACCCCGAGGTGGAAATCGGGCAGGCGATTTCACGCACCTATGCAGGACAGCCTATCCGCCGCGTACACCCCCATCTGCGAGAAAGCGACCTGCCAAGCTTTGTGGAGCCAGAAACATTGACCAATGCTGATTTGCTTGTGCTGACGCAGCCGCACGGAGTAGCCCAGCGCGAAATCGAGCGATATTCACAGCTCGCACCGCGCATCATCGATCTTTCCGCTGATTTCCGGCTGCGCTCCTGGGAAGATTATGAACACTGGTACGGCAAGGCGCACGCCGCCTTGAACTGGCTGCCACGTTTTGTATACGGGCTGCCCGAAATCCACCGGGAAGCCATCCGCGAGACACACCATGTCAGCGGTGTGGGATGCAACGCCACTGCTACCATCCTGGCACTGCTGCCGCTCGTCCAGCATCATCTACTAGTACCAGAACGTCCAATCATCGCCGAGGTCAAAACCGGATCATCTGAGGGCGGAGCACAGGCAAATCCGAGCACCCATCACCCAGTGCGCAAAGGCGCCGTGCGTAGCTATGCGCCAGTCGGTCACCGCCACACAGCCGAGGTGCAACAGGCATTAGGTGTTTCGGATATACACATGAGTTTGACCGCCATCGAGATGGTGCGTGGGGCACTTGCAACCTCGCATGCCTTTACGCAACCCGGCACAACCGAGAAGGACCTTTGGCGCGCGTATCGCGCTACCTATAAACAAGAACCCTTCGTGCGCATTGTGCGCGAGAAGCAAGGCAATTACCGCCGACCGGAGCCGAAAATTCTAGCTGGAAGCAATTTCGCCGATGTGAGTTTTGACCTAGACGCCGAAACCGGGCGCGTGGTGGCGGTATGCGCAATTGACAATTTGATGAAAGGGGCTGCTGGAACGGCAGTGCAATGCTTGAATCTGATGTGCGGTTTTGAAGAGACAACTGCACTCGAATTCACCGGGTTGCATCCAGTCTAAGAAACGTAACATGCTAGTTATTAAAATTGGCGGCGCGGACGGCGTAGATACTAACGACATCACGGCAGATACCGCCGCGCAAGCCCAGGCGGGCACCCAATTGGTCATCGTACACGGCGGTTCGGGGCTAGCGACTGAGCTGGGTAAACAGCTCGGTTACCCGCCGCGCTTCGTCACTTCGGTCAGCGGGCACACCAGCCGATACACTGACCGACGCACCCTGGATATTTTCCTGATGGCAACTGCGCTTCTCAATAGGCAACTGGTAGCGCAGCTACAAACACTGGGTGTAAACGCCGCCGGACTCAGCGGGCTCGATGGTCAATTGCTGCTGGCGGAGCGCAAAGACACGCTGCGCATTTTGGAAAACGGCAAGCGCAAGATTTTACGCGATGATTACACAGGCCGCATTCAGCAGGTAAATCCCACCCCACTGCGCGCACTTCTGGATTCCGGGTTAACGCCGGTAATTGCGCCAGTGGCTATCTCGGCAGCAGGGGAGCCGTTAAACGTCGACGGCGACCGCGCCGCCGCACAAATTGCTGTCGCCCTAGGAGCTGATCGACTGCTGATCCTTAGCAACGTGCCGGGGCTGCTGCGCGATGTCGCCGATGAAAGCAGCCGTATCCCACGCTTGCCAGAGGCCCAACTGGAAAACGCCATAAAGACCATAGCGCAAGGGCGTATGAAACGCAAACTTATCAGTGCGCTTGAAGCGCTGCAAGGCGGCGTCTCACAGGTAATTCTTGCCGATGGGCGGGTAGCACAACCGATCCAGAGAGCACTGCACGGGCAAGGAACGCTTATCAATGGATGACTTTCAGGCCATCGAAGCTCTACACACCAGTGGCGTATATCCCAAACGGGATCTGACAATCGTGCGCGGCATGGGCGCCCGCGTGTGGGATGCGAACGGGCGCGAATACATTGACTGCGTCGCCGGTCACGGCGTTGCCAATCTGGGGCACTGTCATCCGGCAGTAGTTGAGGCAATAGAAAAACAGGCGCGACACCTAATCACCTGCCCGGAAGTTTTCCACAACGACCAGCGCGCACGCTTGCTCGCTCACCTGACCTCAATAGCACCGGGAGAAATGCAGCGCGCCTTCCTGTGCAACTCTGGCGCTGAGGCAGTGGAAGCCGCATTGAAATTCGCGCGCATCAGCACCGGACGCACTGAAGTAATAAGTACACTGCGCAGCTTCCACGGTCGTACCATGGGTGCACTCACGCTCACCGGTCAGAAAAAACACCGTGTGCCATTCGAGCCTTTGGTGCCAGATGTGTCGCACATTCCATATAACAATATTGAAGCGCTTAGTGGAGCAGTCAGCGAGCGTACGGCAGCCATGATTTTGGAGGTGGTGCAGGGAGAGGGTGGTGTACGACCCGCCGAGCCTGACTACCTGCACGCTGCTCAACGCCTCTGCCGCGATCACGGCGCGCTGTTGATTCTGGACGAGGTGCAGACCGGGCTGGGACGCACCGGAAAGATGTTCGCCTGCGAGCATTACGACTTGGAACCGGACATTCTTTGTCTAGCGAAGTCTCTGGCAGGCGGGCTGCCAATGGGCGCTACACTGCTAGGACCTCGTGTAGTCGCATTGCCTTCTGGCGCGCATGGATCGACTTTCGGTGGTAACCCGCTGGCTTGCGCTGTCGCGTTAGCAGTGCTGGAAGCGCTCGAAGCTGAAAAGCTACCCGAGCGAGCTGCCCAACTGGGGGAACATTTTCTTGGCCACCTGCGTGCAGCCGACCTGCCATGTGTGAGCGAAGTGCGCGGCCTCGGGTTAATGATTGGTATTGAGCTGACACAGAAAGTTACTCCGCTGTTGCGAGCACTGCAAGAGCAGGGCGTGCTTGCTCTCCCTGCTGGAAAAACCGTACTACGCCTGCTGCCACCTTTGGTAATCAGTACTGAGGAATGGGAGCAGGTCAGCACAACCGTAGCAAACATGCTGCGCGGCACCACTACTGCGAGTTGACCGGAAGCTGAGAAAAGAGGGATTATCCCACACGAGACAAACATGCCTTTACATGACTTTTCCATCATCGAGAGCACCCTACGCGAAGGCGAGCAATTCGTCGGCGCGGACTTCACGTCGGAGGACAAGGTGGAAATCGCGCACGCACTTGCCGATTTCGGAGTCGAATATATCGAGTTAACCTCGCCTTGCGCGTCGCCAAGTTCGCTTACGGACTGTGCCCACATTTCGTCCCTAGGGCTGACAACTAAAGTACTCACGCATATCCGATGCCATATGGAGGACGCTCGCATCGCGCTCGATACCGGCGCGGACGGAATCGACGTCGTCATCGGCACTTCCTCATACCTGCGTGACTTCAGCCACGGAAAAAGCATTGACCAGGTAATAGAATTAGCCACCGATGTGCTATCTTTCATCCACTCCCAAGCACCTGATATTGAACTACGCTTCTCCACCGAGGACTCCTTTCGCAGTGCACAGGAGGACTTGCTGCGCGTGTATCAAGCTGTAAGAAACCTAGGAGTCGTTGACCGCTTCGGAGTAGCGGACACAGTTGGTGTGGCCACGCCGAACGGAGTATTCAACCTTGTAACCACGCTACGCCAACTAACCGATTCCGACATCGAATTCCACGGCCACAACGACACCGGTTGCGCAATCGCCAACAGCTTTTCCGCACTCGAAGCCGGCGCCACACATATCGATACCACTGTACTCGGCATAGGCGAGCGCAACGGAATCACCCCACTCGAGGGCCTGATTGCACGACTATACGCAACCGATCCTGACACGGTACGCACAAAATATCGCCTGCACCACCTACATGACCTAAACCAACTTGTGGCCGACAAGGCAGAGATTGAAATACCGTTCAACCACTATATCACGGGCCTCACCGCTTTCACACACAAAGCCGGCATACATGCCAAGGCTATTCTGAACAACCCTGAGACTTATGAGATACTTGACCCCGCCGATTTCGGCCTAACTCGGTATATTTCCATAGCGCACAAATTGACCGGATGGAACGCCATGCAGGATCGTGCCGAACAGCTAGGGCTTAAACTCGACCGCACAAACCTACAGGCCGTAACGCGCCACATAAAAGCAATGGCGGACCATAAGCGCCTCACTCTAAGCGACGTGGACGAGTTGCTCCACCAGTGGGCGGAAGCAAACAACAGCAGTGACGAGCGGCCTTCGACAGCCGCTGAGGAAGTCCAGGTTAGCTGATGCCCCCACAAACCTTCGCTCAGAAAGCCTGCGCTCGTGCTTCCGGACTGCCACAGGTCACCATCGGCGCGACAGTAGACGCGCGCCCGGATCGCATCCTATCGCACGACAACACGGCTGCCATCGCCACAATCTTCACGCAGTTTGAGTTGGAGCACGTGCAGGACCCTGAAAAACTGGCGATAACACTTGACCACGCCGCGCCACCCCCTACCCCGCTGCACGCCCGCAATCATGCTGAAATCCGCGATTTCGTTGCGCGGCAGGGTATCCGCAATTTTTTCGAAGTCGGACGCGGCATCTGTCATCAAGTACTCAGCGAAGAAGCATTGATTCTGCCAGGGCAGCTGATTCTTGGCGCGGACAGCCATACCACGCACTTTGGATGGCTTGGCGCATTTGGCGCGGGGGTGGGACGCAGCGAAGTAGCCACACTATGGGCCACCGGTGAATTATGGCTGCGCGTCCCGGAAAGTATCCGAGTCACACTCACCGGCAGGATACCGCAGGGTGTAACCAGCAAAGATCTGTGCCTGCACCTCATCGGACAGCTTGGCGCAGATGGCGGGTTATACGCCTCGATAGAATTTGACGGATCCGGCATTTCCACCCTGAGCATTGAAAGCCGCATGGTCATCCCAAACATGATGGCTGAAATCGGCGCGAAAAACGCCTATCTTCCGCCGGATGAACTGGTCTTCAACTGGCTCGCAGCTAGTTCGCCCGTCAGCCGTCAGCCATCAGACATCAGCAAGCTTGCGCTCTATCCCGACCCCGGAGCAAAATACTCAAGAGCAGTGGAGATTGATCTCAGTGCCCTGGAACCGCAGATAGCGTGCCCGCACCGCGTCGACAATGTACAAGCGCTCCCATCGGTCGCTGGGCGGCCAGTAGATCAAGTTTTTCTGGGAACCTGCACCAATGGGCGTCTGGAAGATATAGCCATGGCAACAAAGCTGCTGCAGGGGCGACAGGTAGCAAAGGGCACTCGTATGTTGGTCATCCCGGCATCCAGTCAGGTATTACAGGAAGCCATCGAAGAAGGATACATTGCCACGCTACTCGAATCGGGCGCAACCATTGGAACGCCCGGATGCGGCCCCTGCATGGGGAATCATATGGGCGTACTCGCGCCGGGAGAAGTCTGCCTCTCCACCGCTAACCGCAATTTCCGCGGGCGCATGGGACAACCGGAAGCCGAGATCTATCTCGCTAGCCCGGCGGTTGCGGCCGCTACTGCGATTGCCGGCGTCATCGCCGACCCTCGCGAATTGGAGCCGCTATGAGTACACGGCCACGGGTGTGGAAATATGGAGATGACATCAACACCGACGTAATATTCCCCGGCAAATATACCTACACGCTCCGCGATCAGACGGAGATGGCAACCCACGCACTTGAAGATCTGGACGCTCATTTCGCCGCCAATGTACAACCGGGTGACATAATCGTAGCCGGAAAGAACTTCGGCAACGGCAGCTCGCGTGAGCAGGCCGTCACCTGTCTAGTGGCAACCGGTGTAGGCGCGGTCATTGCAGTCAGCTTCGCGCGCATATGGTACCGCAACGCCATCAACAACGGCTTGCCTGCAATAATCTGCCCTCAGGCAATCGCCGCCGCCCAGCATGGTGCACCCGTCATACTGGACATGCAAAAGTACACCATCACCCTGAAGGGACACGTTTTCCCTTTCGCGCCCTTCTCAGAAACCGCGCAGGCGATTCTGGCGGCGGGGGGATTGGTAGCTTTTGTGCAGAACAAGCTACATGACAGAACAAAGTCGGAAACGTAAAACGTGATCTCACATGTCCAAAAACATATGACCACCATCTGCCTGCTCCCCGGCGACGGCATCGGCGCCGAAGTTATCCCCGCTGCCGCTGAAATCCTTGACGCGCTCGACCTTGGCATAACTACGGAAACCCATCTGGCCGGATGGGGATGCTTCCAAGAAACTGGCAGCGCGCTGCCACAAAACACACTGACTGCAATCAAACGATGCACCGTGGCGCTCTTTGGAGCGACCAGCTCGCCCAGCGGGGGGGCACCCGGATATCGCAGCCCGATACTTGATTTACGACAGGAACTGAACCTGTACGCCAACCTCCGACCGGCGTACTCGCTGCCAGTGAGAGCTTCGCGCGCTAACATTGATATCCTGATAGTGCGCGAAAACACCGAAGGCCTTTACATCCGCCGTGAACGCTGGCAGGACGCCGACACAGCAATCGCAGAGCGCAGCATCACACGGCTCGCCTGCGAGCGCATCGCACGGGTGGCCGCTGAGCACGCACTGAAGCGCCGCGGGATGCTCACCATTGCCCACAAAGCCAACGTGCTCACCCTTTCTGATGATCTGTTTCGAAAAGTGGTACGCGAGACCACGGAAGATCACGCACCGAGAGTACAAATAGAAGAGAGGTTGGTCGATACGCTCGCCCATGATCTGGTGCGCATGCCCGAACGCTTCGACGTAATCGTCGCGCCCAATTTGTACGGTGACATCCTCTCCGACCTCGCCAGCGCTCTGGTGGGCGGGATGGGGGTTGCGCCCTCGGCAAACATTGGGGAAAATCACGCGGTGTTCGAACCGGTGCATGGTTCCGCACCTGATATAGTCGGAAAAGGCATCGCAAACCCAACCGCCGCTATTCTCAGTTTGGGTATGGCCCTTTCCTACCTGGGCCATACCGTGGAGGCCAACCAGATGCGCGAAGCATTAACCGCCACACTGGCATCCGGAATCTGCACCCCGGATCTGGGCGGCACGGCAACGACTGCAGATGTGCTCGCAGCACTGAAAGAGAGATTATCATTAACGAAGAATCACTGCTCACCGGCCTGCTGAAAATATACAGCCCCACCAACTCCGAAGGCGAAGCTGTGCGCTATCTGGCTGAGCAGATGGGCGCAGCCGGCCTTGAAGTCGAGATTGACCCGGTCGGCAGCGCAATCGGGCGCATAGGCTCTGGAGAGCTGCACGTGCTTCTGCTGGGACACATAGACACCGCACCGGGAGAAATCCCTGTGCGCAAGCAGGGAAACTTGCTTTTTGGACGAGGCGCAGTTGATGCCAAAGGCCCGCTCGCAGCGTTCGTCGCTGTGGCAGCGCTGGGGGCACTACCACATCTCCAGGTCACTGTTATCGGCGCGGTTCACGAGGAAGGTGATTCCGCAGGTGCGACCCACCTTCGAGACCATTTCCCAGTGCCTGATGCCCTCATCATCGGCGAGCCTAGTGGATGGGACCGAGTAACGCTTGGCTACAAAGGCTGGGTTACATATACACTCACGGCGGAGACTGACACGGCTCACCCAGCAAGCGACAAGGCCAACGCATGCGAGATCGCAATCTCCGTTTGGGATGCGCTCGTGGGGTGGACACGAGATTATAATGCGGGTCGCTCGCGAGTGTTCGACCAGGTAACACCCACACTTCGCACAATGCAATCCGAGAGCGACGGTCTCCACGAGCGTGCTCAGTTACGAGTGACCCTCCGATTACCGGAGGGATTGGCAGTACCAGAGATACACTCAAAGGTGCGACAGCTGATTGGCCCTAGAATTAAGGTCGAGGCACTGCCCGCAGCCGTGCCGGCTTATCGCGCCCCAAAAAACACCGCGCTAGTGCGCGCTGCGCTTTCCGCAATCCGTGCCGAGGGTGGTAAGCCGCATTTCGTGGTAAAAACCGGAACTTCCGATATGAATATGGTCGCGCCGGCTTGGAGTTGCCCAACTATTGCATATGGCCCGGGCGATTCTAGCCTCGATCACACGCCGGAGGAACATATTTCGTTGGTGGAGTTTCAGCGCAGTATTGTAGTGCTGCGCACGATTCTGGATCGTCTCAGTAGGGATGGAGCATAGCCGCGGCAGAAGTGCCCGCCGAGTTTGCCCCACACTCATTCATCGGAAGCGGCATCACGCAGGCGCTTATAATCCACGAAGCGATAGCCCACCCCACGCTCAGTGAGTATGTATTGTGGATCGCGCCGGTCCTTCTCCAATTTTTCTCTCAGGTAATTGACATACAGGCGCAGATAGTGTGTTTCGGTCTGGTACTCGTAACCCCACACTTTTGCCAGCAGCTGATCGTGCGGCACCACCCAGCCAGCGTTCTGAACCAGATGATAGAGCAGACGATATTCCGTCGGCCGTAATTTTACCAGTTCGCCATCCACAGACACCTCGCGGCGGTCGAAATCAATGCGCAGGCGCTCATCTACTTCTATTGGTTCTCCGCCTGCGCCCTCCGGTGGCTCCACCCGCCGCAGCACTGCGCGCACCCGACTGACTAGTTCACGTGGGCTGAACGGCTTGGCAACATAATCATCAGCGCCTAGCTCCAGTCCACGCACGCGGTCATCTTCATCCCCGCGCACCGTCAGCATGATTACCGGCACATTCGATGTTTCGCGCAGCAACGCAAGTGTCTCGAAGCCATCCATCTTTGGCATCATCACGTCTAATATAACCAGGTCCGGCATCACTTTACGAACCTGGTTGAGCGCGTCTTTACCGTCAAACGCCTCGTGCACCGAGAAGCCTTCCAGATCCAGGTTCATACGGATGAACCGGATCATGCGTTGCTCGTCATCCACCACAAGGATGCGGCGCGCCGGGCGAGACAGTTCAGGGTTGGTCATTGACACTATGGTTGTATTGAACAAGTATCGCGGTGATATTGTCACGCCCTCCGGCCCGATTTGCCGCTTGAACCAGACACTCGCACGCAAGTTGCACATCCTCGCTCTTTGAGATTATCTCGAGCATGTGTGCATCATCAAGCGACCCCCACAGGCCGTCGGAACAGAGCAGCAACCCCGCACCCGTATGCACGGAATGCGTGGTGACATCCGCCTGCAGCCCATCTCCCTGCCCAACCGCTCGTAGCAACACATTGCGCTGCGGGTGTATCTCCGCCTGTGCAGCAGTGATTTCACCCAAATCCTGCATCCGCTGCACTAGAGAATGATCAGCAGTAATCTGAGACATGTCATCCGCTTCTATCAGATAAGCCCGGCTGTCGCCGACATGTCCAACAACCGCACGCCCACCCACCAACAGTGCAGCGGTCAGAGTGGTGCCTCCAGCTGGCACAGCGGCCGCCACGTTTGAGTTACATGTTCTGAGCGCGGTCTGCATCAACAGCTCAAACCCCCCCGTATCCGTGGCATCCAACGTTTCCTCCATGAAACCAGAAAACACGTGTCCTCCAATTACCCGAGCCACCGACTGAGCCGCTATTGCGCTGGCGCGGTCCCCATTCCAGTGACCGCCCATACCATCCGCCACGAGAAAAACACCAAAATCAGTCGCATTACTAGCAGCCACTAGAGTGCCGGTGAGAGCAAAAAGCGCGTCCTCATTCTGAGTACGCACCAGACCAACGCTCTGCGCGTGCCCCACCAAAAAAGGGGGTATGCCTATGGTAGGAGAGTGATCGGCTGCCCTACCAACCTGCACCCAGCGCTCAGCAGCTTGCTGCCTGTCACCCTCCGTACGCGACCGAAAAAATGGGATTGACAACTTCAAAATATGTCCTACCAGAAGTGATTATAGCATCCGGGCCCAGCACCGCTCTGCCGGGATACCAGCGCTATGCCTACGGACAGCGGCTGCGCGCAATACGTGTCAATCAGGTTATCAAGTTCCCAAAAAAATGTGCGTAGGTTTCCACACCGCGATGAAAAGTTGGTAGATGAAGCTTCTCATTCGGCCCGTGGATTCCATCGTCATCGAGGGCAAAACCGAGATTCACGGTATCCACGCCAAGTAAATCACTGAATATACTCACTGCCGGAACGGTGCCGCCGTGACGCATGAATGTCGGCGGCACACCGAACACGGTTTCCAGCGCCATTTCGGCAGCACGCACACCGACGAAATCCAAATTAACCACCATCGGCTTGGCATGTGCTAGCTCATGCAATTCCCAGCTCACCGACTCAGGCGCGTGTTCCTGCAGATAAGTACGTAATCCCCGCGCTATTTCTGACGGATCCTGATCGGGTACCAAGCGCATAGATAGTTTGGCCATAGCTTTAGCCGGAAGCACAGTCTTACTTCCCTCCCCTATGAAACCCGAATACAACCCGTTAACGTCCAGAGCAGGGCGCGCTCCAATACGCTCGATAGTTGAGAAACCCTTCTCCCCAAAAAGAGCCGGTGGGTTGGCCGCGCTTGTACGCACCGCATCTTCATCATAAGACAACTTAGCCAAAGAGGCCCTTTCACCATCACTAAGCGGTTGCACTTTGTCATAGCACAAAGGCAAGGTTATGCGCCCATCGACCCCATGCATACCCGCTATCAATTCACAGAGCACGTTAGCAGGATTGTGTACTGCACCCCCGAACATACCTGAATGCAAATCAGATTTGGGACCATGCACCCACAGCTCGAAATACGCCAGCCCCCGTAAACCGTACACAATCGACGGGTTGTCGGCCATTCCGATACCAGAGTCCGCATTCATGCAAAAGTCAGCCGCCAGCATTTCGCTGTGCTCTTTGACAAAAGCGGCCAGGTTGGGCGAACCCACTTCTTCCTCACCCTCAATCATCATCTTGATGTTCACTGGCAGCCCATCGCCGGCCTGAGTCCAGGCCTGCATCGCTGCAAAGACAGCCGCAATCTGACCCTTCATGTCTGATGCTCCACGCGCGTATAGATTCTCTCCGCGTCCGGAAGGGTCGAAGGCAGGTGAATCCCACTCGTCAATCGGGTCAGCGGGTTGCACATCATAATGACCGTAAAGTAGAACGGTTGGCTGCCCATGCGCGCCAAGTTTCTCGCCGTATACGACCGGGTGTCCGCCGGTGGGCAGCACACGCACCTTATCCATCCCGGCAGAGCCCATTCTGTCAGCGACCCATGCCGCAGCTCTCTCCATATCAGGTTTGTGGGCCGAAAGAGTTGAAATGCTTGGAATGGAGCATAGCTCGATTACGCTCTGGACCGCCTGTGCCTGATGGGCACGGATGTAATCCATAGTAGCCTGGATTTCAGTCATTGAATTTCTCCGGTTGTAGCTATAGCAAACTTATTCATGTTCGACATGCAGCACGCCACGGTCATAGAGGTCGTGAACATGCTCATCATCGAGCGAATAGTACATCATGCGGCCTTCACGGCGCTTGCGCACCAGTCGGATTTCGCGCATCTGGCGCAACTGGTGCGAGACCGCGCTCTGGGTCATACCCAGAGCGGCAGCCACATCACAGACGCACAACTCGTGATGCGCCAGCAGGGATACTATACGCAACCGGTTGGGGTCAGATAGTGCCTTGAACATCGCTGACAGTCGAGTTGCTGTTAGGCCGTCGAGCAGATCTTCTTGCGCTCGGAGCACTTTTTGAGCATCAATCGCCGTGACTGCACAGCGGTAGCTGGATTTCGTCGAAACCATCAACCCTATAATACTATGACTGCGTCACAGTCGCGCGCACAAACCATAACCAATAAATCGGATAGATGACACGCTTTGGTCTGGCGGTCTTTTCCGTTATAATAACGGCACTGTGGAAGCGTACGTACAACAGGTATTTCATGGATTTATTGAGACTTGACGCCAGCCAGTGGCTGAACATCGGGCTTTCGGTTCTGGTGCTATTGCTGGTGCCGACTGTCGGGCGCAAACTGATGAGTGCAGGGCTGGGCCGCATCGTGCATGGCATCATCGGGCGCACGGAGACCACACTGGATGACGTCCTGCTGCCTGCGGCGAGCAGACCGTTGTATGTGCTTATGGTTGTAGCCGCCGCTCACTGGGCGCTCATCCGGCTCACTTTCATGCCGCCGGCGATGCTTCCTGTTCTTGGTCAGTACTTTTTTGTGGCATATCTATCGCTGGCAGTGGTTATCGTCTGGAGGTTGGTCACCGTCGTCTTCAGCTGGTATTCCGAAAACCGCGCTGACCGAGCCGACAAAAAACTTGCAACGCAGGCATTTCCGTTGCTCCGGAGGCTGGTTCTCGCGATACTAGGAGGCATCGCGCTGATAATCCTGTTTGAGCGCTTCAACATCGATGTGAGCGCGCTGGTGGCCTCCCTCGGCATCGCCACACTAGCGATTGCGCTGGCTGCCCAGGCGGCCCTGTCGGACACCATCAGTGGGATTCTCATCATGATTGACCGCCCGTTCCGCATCGGGGACCGCATCGAAATCCGGGACCTGAACACATGGGGAGATGTGGTGGACATCGGCCTGCGCAGCACGCGTATTCACACTCAGGACAACCGCACAGTCATCGTGCCGAACTCGGTAATTGAGAAGAGTCTTGTCGTCAATCATTCTTTCCCAGACACCTTCTACCGCATTGAAATGGAAGTGGGCGTTGCCTATGGAACCGACCTGGATATTGCGCGGGAGACGCTAGTGAGGGCAATTCGAGGAGTGCAGGGCGTGATTCCCGATCGACCGGTAGATGCACTTTTCCTTAATTTTGGAGACTCAGCACTAATCTTCCGGTTGCGCTGGTGGATTGAGACTTTCGCTGAAACGCGCCGGATGTTCGACCGGGTAAACACAGCTGTGTACAAAGCGCTACGTGCGGCCGACATCCTGATACCTTTCCCACAGCGCGAAATACGCATCGTCCGAGAAACCCTCGAGCCAGCACCCACTGCCCATCTTGACCCCACTCCCACCCGACCTGATGACAGCGACTAATGGTTGCGCCTGCCTAAGTTTGACCGACCAACTGGTCTCAGGTATAATCTAGCACGCTGCAGATGTAACCAGCAGCCTGTGATAATTTCCCGCGGCCGACGCCGTCAGGAGGATGGTGCGTCGAGCCGCACTTTTGTGTGAGGACATCTGATGCCGAAAAGAACCTATCAGCCGAAGATTCGCCGCCGCGCACGCGTGCATGGATTCCGCAAACGGATGAGCACGGCAGGAGGACGCAACGTGCTGCAATCCCGACGTCGCAAGGGCCGCAGCGTGCTTGCGCCCCAGCGCGTGCACGTGAAACCGCGTGTGAACTGGAACGGCACAAAAAGTGGCAGCTCCTCCCGCAAGAAAAAGCGGAGATAATGCTGCGAGAGAAACACGATCATGATCCGGCTGCGTGCTCGCAGCGATTTCCAGCACGTGCGGCGCACAGGAAAATCGTGGGCACACCCGCTAACTGTATTGCTGGCAAGCGGCAATCAATTGGCTCACACCCGCCTCGGCTTCGTAGCCAGCAAAAACGTGGGCGGGGCTGTGCAACGCAACCGCGCCAAGCGCCGGCTGCGCGCGCAATTGCGACCCAAGAGCACCATTCTTGCCCCGGGATGGGATCTGGTGTTTATAGCCCGAAAGCCCATCCTGGATTGCAGCATGTCAGCTCTTAGCAAAGCAATAACTGAGCTGCTGTCAAGAGCCAATTTGTTGCGCAGCGAATAATAGATGAGTGAATTGGTGCTCAGCATAATTAGGTTTTATCAGCGGTTTCTTTCACCGGTTCTGCCGCGCAGCTGCCGCTTCCAACCGAGCTGCTCATATTATGCCTACACAGCCATCGAGAGGTACGGTGCACGAATTGGTTATGCCCTCGCCGTAAGACGCGTGCTGAGATGTCACCCATTTAATACTGGTGGCTACGATCCGGTTCCCGAATCACGCGCGGATTCAGGTGTAGCCGCCGGCCAAGAGGTCGTCTCGTGATACGGTTCATAAAACCTTGCTACGGGTTCGCGCTTCCTGTAGTACTGCTTTTGTGCGCATGCGGAGGTGCGCAACCGGTGATGTCATGGCCAAACGCCACGCTTGGCGCCGACACATTAATGGTATCCCACAACACCGCCGTCTACGCACTGTCTCCGAAAAACGGGAGTTTGCGCTGGCAGTTCCCACTCGACGGCGACAGCAGCGCCAGTAAACTTTATGCCGCCCCCGCACATCTTCAAGACTTGGTGCTGCTCGGATCCGACAGCAAACACGCATTTGCAGTTAAGATCGAAAACGGGCAAGAATTGTGGCACTTTGACGCCACTGGCAATCGCGCCGGCACCGCGCCCACCTCTGTTAGCGCCAGCGCGCAGCTGCTCTTCTTCACCGCCGACAACACGCTGCACGCACTGCGGCCCTCCACCGGAATACCCGCGTGGACATTCCAGTCAGAGGAAGAACTCTGGGCCGCGCCGGCGGCTGATGACAAGCGAGTGTACCTGCCAGGTATGGACCACCGCCTGATCGCTCTGGACATTAATAGCGGAGCCCAGCTTTGGCAACGTGAGCTTGACGGCGCGCTGGCAGATACGCCCAACCTTTCCAACGGCGTGCTCTACCTCGGATCGCTAGCCAAACATGCCTACGCTATAGATGCTGTCAGCGGTAGTATGAAATGGCGCTTTGATGCAGCCGGTTGGGTTTGGGGCAGCCCGACCGTCTCTGGCAACAGGGCGTACTTCGCAGACCTGGATGGGAATGTTTATGCGGTGGAGGCGGAAACCGGTCGCGTCCACTGGCAGAGCTTGCCGCTAGAAAGCGCCGTGCGCGGCAGCCCGGCTTTCGACAATGATACTGTCTTCGTCGCCACTGACGGCGGCTTTCTGTATGCACTGGACGCAATCAACGGAAACCAACGCTGGGGACTTCAGGTGGACAGCAATAATGCAGACCGATTGCTTGCCGATCCCATCGCCCGTGACGGCCTAGTATACGTCACCGCGATGAACGGAGAATACCTAATTATGGCCTATCACCAGGATTCTGGGCAGCTGGCCTGGCAGTTCAAGCCCGAGGGTTAGGCAGTCATAGCCACCATGTGGAATCAGCTGATCATCTTCCCCTTCACCAACACTCTCCTGCTGCTCTACGGGTGGCTGGGAAACAGCTTCGTGCTGTCATTGGTAGTGCTGACCATTTTGATCCGGATGTTGCTCCTTCCACTTACTGCGAAGCAGCAAAAGTCGCAGGCAAAGATGCAGGCGATGCAGCCCGAAATCAAACGCGTTCAAGAAAAGTACAAAGGCGAGCCGGAACGCATACAGAAGGAGCTGAAAAAGATCGGTTATAGCCCGGCATCGATGCTGGGCGGATGCCTGCCGATGTTAGTCCAGTTTCCTATCCTAATTGGCATGTACCGCTCCATTGAGCGCGCTATACCACATGCGCCACTGCAGATGGTTGATTTGTATCAGGCTGCATATACTTCATGGTTCCCAGACTTCCCAAACTTGATACCGGTCAACCGCCATTTTCTCTGGATGGATCTCAGTCATCCGGACCGGCTCTACCTGCCTTTCTACCCAGATATCGGTATCCCCATCCTGCCGGTACTGGTATATCTGACAACCGTGCTGCAGCAGAAAATGATGGCCCCACCCACAGCGGATCCGACAGACCAGTCGGCGCAGATGCAGCGGTCGATGATGACAATGATGCCACTCATGTTCGCCTTTTTCGCGCTACAATTCTCATCAGGGCTGTCGATCTATTTCATTACCGCGAACATTGCCACTATTGGGCAATACATGTATCTGAACCGCGAAAGGCTGGAGTGGATCAACATGAAGATACCCGGCGGAATACAGCTAAAAATCCCCTCCGTGGCTGCGGCTCCCCTGCCCAGCAAAGTCTCACCCAAACTATCCGCGGCGCGAACACCGGCCAACCCTACGCCTGAAGCCAAGAACAAAATCAGCCGACGCAAGGAGAAACGCCTGCAAGCCAGAAAAGCCAAGGGGGGCTCGCGCAGGCGGTAAGCACGATTTGATTTGAGTGACATCATGGAACCCAAACGCACCAGCTTAGAATTTATCGCTCCGAACGTAGAGAGAGCAATCCAACTAGCGCAGACAGATTTAGGCGTAGCTGCGAATGACCTAGAGGTTGAAGTGCTTGACGCGGGCGATTCGGAGGCCGACCTCGATGCCCGTATCCGCGTACTATTGCCGGCGAGCGAACCTCAGCCAGAGGACGACGTCACGGAGGCCGCGCGTCAGGTAGTCTCCACCCTGCTCCGCCACATGGAAATAGACGCCGAGGTGCAAGTCGGCTATCAGAAGGCCACCTCCACACAGGAAGACCCTGTCCTGCAAGTCGATGTAGACGGAGAAGACCTGGGCATGATCATCGGAAGACGGGGAGAAACGTTGGCCGCGCTCCAGCACATCGCCCGCCTGATAATGGCCAAAAAACTGAGCCACTGGGTGAACCTCAATGTGGACGTGGGCGGCTATAAAAAACACCGCGAACAGCAGCTGCACCGGCTCGCTCAACGTATGGCGCAACAGGTACACCAATTTGGCAGACCAATTTCCCTCGAGCCGATGCCCGCCAACGAAAGGCGCATAATCCACATTACATTGCAGGATCACGTCGGAGTTACCACCGAGAGCAGCGGAGAGGGCAGCGACCGCCGCGTCACCATTCAACCCGAGCTGCTTCGCTAAACGCCCGGTCTGCAGCTGGGGCTGCTCTGGTACAATCTTATGGAGCAATACTCGGCGTCGCCAACGCCCACGTAGATGACGAGAATCTATGCTTTTGTCAACCAGAAAGGCGGGGTAGGAAAGACCACCACAGCTATAAATCTGGGCGCTTATCTTGCCACCCTCAATCAGCAGGTATTGCTGGTGGATCTTGATGCGCAGGGCAATGCAACCTCTTCCCTCGGAGTGGAAAAACAGGACATCAACGCCGGAACCTATAACCTTCTCATCCGCCCTCAGGCTCGCCTACATGCGAACACAATGCGCAGCGCAGCGCTAGGAATGTCGCTCGTACCCTCATCGCCGGCGCTGGCCGGAGTGGAGGTAGAGCTAGTCAGCGAGCCTAATAGGGAGCAGCGGCTGCTGCGTGCTCTTTCCCAAGCTAACAGATACGATTATGTACTCATCGATTGCCCACCCTCGCTCGGCCTACTCACGCTGAACGGCCTGGTGGCAGCCCAGGCGGTGGTGATTCCGGTGCAGTGCGAATATCTTGCGCTGGAGGGGCTTGGCCAATTGCTGGAAACAATATCACGCGTACAAACCACTTTCAACGTAAAATTACATATCCGTGGACTACTGATGACCATGTACGATTCGCGCGTCAATCTCTCGCAACAAGTGGTGGAAGAAGTCCGGCGTCACTTCCAGGACAAGGTTTTCCGCGCCATTATTCCACGCAACGTACGCCTTGCCGAAGCACCCTCGCATGGCCAGCCCATCATCACGTATGCGCCTCACTCCACAGGAGCCGAAGCGTACGCCGACCTAGCTAACGAGGTCCTCAGCAGCGACACAGCGCCAGAAAATGCCCCGACATGAGTACGCAGAAAAAAGGGCCGCGAGTTCACGTTTCCATGTTGGATGAATCCGAACCCAGAATAGATACAGGTGACATATGGCAATAAAACGAGGCTTGGGGCGCGGGCTGGATGCGCTCATCCCTACGTCAGATTCCTACGGTGAAGGCGCCACGCAGATAGCACTAACCGCCATTCGCCCAAATCCACGCCAACCGCGCGCTAGTTTTGACCCAGACGAACTTGCCGAACTAGCCGAATCCATTCGCACATATGGAATCCTGCAGCCTCTGCTGGTAGCACGCACCGAGAACAGCGCAGAATTCACACTGATAGCCGGCCAGCGCCGGCTGAAAGCCGCATCCATAGCCCAGCTGTACACCGTGCCTGCTGTGGTAAGAGATATACCCAGTGATGCGGAAATGTTGGAATTAGCACTGATTGAAAACCTGCAGCGCACCAACCTTAATCCTATAGAAACCGCCACAGCCTATCAAGCACTGGCTGACGATTTCGGTATGGCGCATGACGAAATTGCCCAACGTGTGGGCAAACAGCGCGCGACGGTGAGCAACACCATGCGCTTGCTGCGCCTACCACCGCCCGTGCAGGCCGCGCTCACCAGCGGAAGAATCAGCGAAGGTCACGCCCGTACTCTGATCGGCCTTCCAAACGCAAAAATACAGCAGTCCGTGCTGGGAACTATAACCTCTAAGGGTTTAAACGTTCGCCAGACCGAAACGCTAGTGCGAAAGATGCTCGAGTCACCTGCCTTAAAACTTCCGGGTGAAGAACGACCCAGAGCCGAAATAGACCTCGAGGACCAGTTGCGTGCGGCCCTAGTAACCAAGGTCAACCTTCAGCGCAATCGCAAAGGCGCCGGGAGGATAGTTATTCATTTCTACTCCGACGAGGAGCTGGACGCACTCACTGAGCGGTTGTTGCAGACTTGATAAGCTGCCACAGCCCAATCTAATACAGACTAGTGTCTCAAGATCTAGCACTAGTTAACGGACGCATCCATACTCTGGTAGCGGGATTTGGAGTGGTGCAGGGGATAGCCATCCGGCGCAAAAAAATAAGCGCCGTAGGCACGAATGACTATATTATGGACTCGGTCGAAAAGCGCACCGAGGTGATTGACCTGCGTGACCAGCTGGTGCTACCCGGCTTCATAGACGCACACTGCCACTTCGAGCAATTCGCGCGCTCGCGCGGCCAGCTCGACGTAGGCCACACAAGCAAACAGCGCGTGCTGGAAATGGTTGCTGAATGCGCAGCGGAGACCCCGCCAGGCGATTGGATAACCGGACACGGATGGAACCAAACTCCTTGGGACGACGAATTACCAGCGGCAGCCGATTTGGATACCGTAGCTCCGGAGCACCCAGTTTTCCTCACTGCCAGCTCCCTGCACATGGCCTGGGCGAGCAACCTGGCACTACACCAAGCCAACATTGATAAATACAGGAGTGACCCACCCGGCGGCCTCATCGGCCGCGGTGCCGACGGCAAGCCTGACGGCTGTCTTTTCGAAGCTGCCATCGATCTGGTTTCGGATATCATACCCAAGCCTACGGTCACGGAACTGGCAGGGATGATGGACGCGGCACAGCGAGAGATGTGGGACGTCGGCCTGACCGGCCTGCACGACTACGACCGCCGCAGCGCATTCTTGGCTCTGCAGAAACTTCGCTCTGAACGTAAGCTCGGTTTGCGGGTGGTAAAGAACATTCCAGTCGAGCTACTAGATGAAACGCTAGCCTTAGGTATACGAAGCGGGTTCGGGGATGACTGGCTACGCATCGGTGGAGTCAAAGTGTTCATGGATGGCGCGCTAGGCCCGCGCACCGCAAGCATGATTGCTCCTTACGAAAACGAAAGTAAAAACTACGGCATGGTGATGACTGACAAGGAGCAGCTGCTGGAATACGCAAGCCGTGCAAGCACGCACGGTCTGGAAATGACGGTGCACGCCATTGGTGACCGCGCCAATCACGACGTGCTGGATGTGTTCGCACAACTGCGCACAGATGAGGCTGCCCGAGGGCAAGCGCCCGCTGCGCGCAGGCATCGCATCGAGCATGTGCAGCTGCTGCACCCGGATGATTACCAACGTCTGGGAAAACTGAAGGTAATCGCATCCATGCAACCCATCCACGCCACCGCCGACATGCTTATGGCCCAACGTCATTGGGGTGGGCGCGCAGCCGGCGCTTATGCCTGGCGCACCCAGCTTAACGCTGGTGCTACTCTAGCATTCGGCAGTGATGCGCCAGTGGAAAGCATTAACCCACTAAAAGGGATACACGCCGCCGTGACACGCCGGCGAGCGGACGGCACGCCCGGACCAGACGGATGGTTCCCGCAACAGCGCTTGAGCGTGGGCGAGGCAGTGCGCGCATACACTCTCGGGTCGGCCTACGCGGCGCATATGGAAGAAGACATCGGTACACTTCGGCCCGGAAAGATGGCCGACCTAATTGTGCTTGACCGCGACATTTTCCGCTGTGACCCGATGGATATTCTCGCTACCTGCGTGGTCGGAACCATGGTTGGTGGCGAATGGAAACACCGCTCAACGGAGTTAGACTGAAGCTCTAAGACCACCCGCATACATCTGAGAAACCAAGGTAACAGGCTGCCGGCACTCCGGCGATAGAGGTGGCCTCGGAGACCCCCGCAATGACTGCATCCTCCACGACTCCGACCGCGGACCGCGCCCACCATACCATAATCTCCCGGCCAGGTCGCCATTGGAGAGCGCAAACACGGTATCGCCATCGTGGGGCAAATGCACCGGTCGTATCACTCGGGCTAGGCCATCGTGTGCCATATGAGCCACTTTCGTCGCGGATGGGGTTAGCGTCGCATTCGTGGCAACAACCGCGAGGGTAGTGTTCTCGTTCGTAAATCGGACGTCCTCGCCTCGGCTCAGAGTCTGTTCCGTCAACAATGTCGAATCCGCGAACCCATCAGATTTCGCGTTTCGAGCTCCCGCGAGAACCTACTGAGCCTGCGGACAAAAGACATCTCCCATAGCATTCACCACCGCTAGCGCGGCAACCACCGTTCCATCTCCGCACAACTTACTCGCACTTCCCAGACCCGCCTTAGTGGCATGCTCAAAACCCAGCATCTTGCCGACCGTGGCGCCCATTCCGGCACCCACACTTCCCTCTTCTACCGGCCCATTGCTGGCGACCTCGCAGGCGGCATAACCAGCTGCCGCATCCGGGCGTACATCGCCGCGGCCAATGGCAAGGTCGTAAAGGATGGCCGCGGGCACAATCGGAACCGCAGCGACCGAAGTGGAATGCCGTGACCGCGCTCTTCTAGCCAGCGCATCACCCCGTCAGCCGATGCCAGACCAAAGGCACTGCCAGCAGCTAGAAGGATGGCGTGCACCTTCTGCACTGAACTGATAGGATATAGCAGATCAGTTTCGCGGGTGCCTGGTGCTGATCCGCGCACATCCACACCCGCCATTGCACCCTAGGAGCACAGTATCACCGTACAACCTGTGGCGGCTTTACGGTTACTCCAGTGTCCCACCTGAAACCCAAGTACATCGGTCAGCGCGTTGAAGTGCGTCACCGCAACACCCGTTCATCGCCCTTGCGCATTGTTATTCCCTCCCGGTCCATATATTCCAGCAGCGCGAGCGCGTATTTGCGGCTGGTGCCGAAGAGGTCACGAACCCCGGCAATCGTCACAGACCCAGCCATGCCGATTTGTTCTTTTATCCGCACTTCCATCTCCCCGTATGTCTCCACCAGAAACAGTACCTCCGCAGATACAGTGAGCAGCTGTCCCTGCTCCAGCAGTGCGGCAAGAACCTCCTCCCCGACAGCGGTAACGACTTCTTTGCGTGAAGGGGTGTTGTACACGTTATTGCGAAAGCGCGCCAGTAGCGCATTTACGCGTTGCTGCTGAGGGTCATCAAACGTCGCTCGGTGCGCTGGCAGGTGGAGCAACACGCCGTTCTCCGCAATTTCACCGGTAATGGTACTATGTTTTATCAGCGCATTGAAAAAGCGTGCCGGCAGGCCAAGACGGCTCTTTAGCTCCTCGCGGCGCATACCCAAACGCAACGGATGTGCATTGTGATATTTAGAAAGAAAGCCGTATATTTCTTTCGCCAGTAGTTCCCGGCGCCCACGACTGATAACCAGCGAGGTGCTCCGCGGCGTCAGATCAGGCACTGCTTCCCCCAACGCCACTATCTCTCCAACACCCATCAATTGGTTCAACGCCTCAGTCGCCTGATGCACATTCAGACCGGAGTCGAATACCGCCTCCTGCAGCGTCCGTACACCGCCTGCATCCAGCACCTGGAGCAGAATTTCATCGGGGCTACCCCGAGATAAGGTCTGCAGCCGCTCCAGCACTGCATGATCCTGCAACCGATGCCGTCGGCGTGGTCGCGCGTCTACTATCTTGCCGCCGCCAATCGTCGCCCCTGGCGATGGGCGTCGCAAGATAAAGCGATCACCTTTAACCACTGCGACAGGTTGCGAAAGCTCTAGTTGCAGCCAGCCATTTTCTCCGGCCAGAAGTTCACGAGCACTGAGGCCACGAACACGCGCCATCACCTCAGTGCTGCCCACGAACAGTTTAACCAGCTCATTATGCCGCAATGGAATCGTATTGTGCTCTCCGGAAAGCATGCGAAAAGAAACATCTACTCTGCGAGTGGGCAGCAACGCGCCGGGCCGCACCACCACCGCACCACGATGCAGCTCGTCTTTCCCCACCCCGGTCAAATTGATTGCCACACGCGTGCCGGGGACAGCCTCTTCCAGAACAGTACGGTGAGTCTGTAATCCGCGGATACGGGCGCGATGCCCGCCTGGAACAATCTCTACTTCCTCGCCCACCGACAGTCTGCCTTGCAAAAGCGTTCCGGTGACCACAGTGCCGAAACCCGCGACCGTGAAGACGCGGTCAACAGCTAGGCGGGGTTTACCCCAATCTTGACGTGCTGGTTGCGCCCGCAGGCAATTCACCAACGCCCGCTTTAATTCCGCCATCCCCTCTCCCGTGATAGCGGAGACCGGGGCCACGCAAGTGCCCGCCAGAGATGTGCTGTCCAGACGCCGCGCCACGTCGTCGCCAACCATTTCAACCCATTCATGACTCTCCGCAAGGTCGGTTTTGGAGAGGGCGACCACGCCATTTTCAATCCGCAGCAGGTCCAGAATGGCAAGATGTTCCTCGGTCTGCGGCATGACGCCTTCGTCTGCTGCCACTACCAACAACGCAGCATCCACACTGCCCACACCTGCCAACATGTTACCGATGAAATCGCGGTGACCAGGAACATCCACGATTCCGATCTCGCCAATCTCGGGCAGCGCCACCCAGGCGAAGCCGAGATCTATGGTCATCTGGCGTTCACGTTCCTCTGCTAGCCGGTCGGGGTGCATACCAGTGAGCGCCTCCACGAGGGCGGATTTGCCGTGGTCCACATGGCCCGCAGTGCAGATAACGTGCATTTTCTATTGAGTCACCGATCCCGTTGTACAAGCGGGTGGAGCGCAGATCATACTCAGGGGACTTTTGTCATTTCCTCGTCGTACTCAGACATGAATTTACGTAATACGCTGAACACACTCTTGAGCCGCTCCTGATCCATCGAACGTAAATGCTTAAGTATTTTACCGGTGGTTTTCTCCGCATCTTCCAGCATTTCAAGACGAGCACTGTATTGCTTGTCTTTTCGATCATGCTCCCGCCATAGTTCATCACGATTCATGATATCGGTAGCCCGGTTTTTCTGCCCTTCCGCGACGAAGAAACCCCACTCATCGTGCAGGCGCTCGTGGTTCACGCGTTGCACCTCGGCTGACTCTCCCAGGCGGCGCTCAATGCCGGCAATGTTATCATCCAGTGCAGAGAGCGCCTGTTCCATCTTGCGATGCGTATCGCCGAATGCCCCCAATTTGCGCGCAGACCCCTCGATGAGTGCCTCAATTTCAGCGGATTTTCGTTGCAGCTCCGCCCACCATCGTTCTCGCTCGGCGTGGGTAACCGCCTGCTGTTCAATCCATGCGTTTTGGGACAGCTTGCGCTCAGTCTCCAACCCGGTCAGTTCGCTGATTCGATTCTCGTTACGGATGCTGACATCTTGGAGCAATTCAATTTTCGGTTTCAGATCATCCAGCCGCTTCCGCACCGCTTCGGTTGCGCTGCTAAATTCTGCGGTTCGCTTGCTGTCCGAGCGGCGTCTTTCATGCATGTTGGATATTAAGTGCTCATTTTCATCCACACTTCTAGCAACTCTCTCAACTGATCGACTTATCTCATTAATGTCTGCCCTTGCGCGATATTCCTCCTCCTTGCGCGACGCAACATCCTCCTGCAACTGCCCCAATCCCTGCATGCCCTCACCCAATTCAGTCAGCGACCTGTTAATTGCCTCACGCTCCAGATGCCGTACGCGTTCGCTCTCTCGCTCAAATTTGGTGCGTATGGCCTCAGCAGCCTCCATCCGGTCACTAAACTCTTCTCGCTGTTGCTCGACCATGTCATCCACCTTCTCGACCCGATCGAGAAACTCGCGCACTTCCGCCACATCGCCTTCTAGCGCAGTGACGCCCACTTTCAATCCTTGATTCCTGTCCAAGGCAGCGCGAAACTCTTCCTTCAACTCCGCCATCAGCTTCCGGTCCTTGCGACGCTGCTCATCTAGCCAGTCAATTTTATTGCTGATTTGTCTTGAGTTATCCATTCAGACTTCCCCGCTGGCACCAAAGATTATAAGCCAATGCACTTCCGCGAGCAAACCACGAGCGGCATTTGACACCCTCGCAAGCGGCTATTATCATCCCGACATGCGAATCGCGCTCGACGCACGCCTCACCCACTATAGCAGCGGCGGCATCACCGAATACATTCGCCAGCTGGCCGGGCGTTTGCCTGCACTGGACAGACAGAACGATTACTTAATACTGCACGCCCGCAAAGCTGCCAAACCGTTGCCGGTTCCTGCTAACGCACGCGTGGTTAAGTGCTTTACGCCAGCGCATCATCCCCTCGAACGCGGCACACTCACTATCGAACTGCTGCCGAGGAGGGTGCATATGCTGCACTCCCCTGATTTCATAGCCCCGCACGGTGGAGCGTGGCATTCGGTCATCACCATCCACGACCTTACTTTTTTGCGCTTCCCGAACTTTCTCACCCCTGAGAGTCACCACTACTATAACCGTCAGATTAAGGCTGCCGTGAGGCGCGCCGATGCGATTCTGGTGGACTCGAACGCAACGCGCAGTGACGTACTTGAATTGCTACGAGTGCATCCTGATAAGGTCACCACCGTGCACCTCGCCGTGGATGAGCGCTTTTACCCACAGCCCGAAGAAGTCGTTGCGTCCACATGTGCTCGGTTGGAACTTCCGCGACATTATCTCCTTTTTGTGGGCACGTTCGAGCCACGTAAGAACATACCCACCCTTCTGCATGCCTACGCAGAGCTGCGTGCCAGCCACGCAGATACACCCCCGTTGTTGCTGGTGGGAAACCCCGGATGGCTGTTCGAAAACACCAACACATTACTCGACGAACTGAGATTACGCAGCGATGTTACTTTTCGAAGCAGCTTCCCGCCCGCAGACATGCCCGCGCTATATTCCGGTGCAATAGCGCTAATCCTCCCATCGCACTACGAAGGCTTCGGGTTCCCAGTGCTCGAGGCAATGTCCTGTGGAACGGCAACAATCATATCCGACCGTGCCTCGCTGCCCGAAATAGCCGGGGGCGCCGCTCTCACGTGCGAGCCCGACCATCCCGAATCCATCACCGACGCCATGTCACGTATCCTTTTTGACGACGAGATGCGCGTTTCGCTCGAGCAGAAGGGATTACAGCGCGCACGCGAGTTTTCCTGGGAAACGTCTTGCGCTCAAACGCTAGAAATTTATCGCCGCGTACTCGACCAGCCTAAGTCGACATGAAGCTTCTTTTTCTTACACCCACACCCCCTTTCCCACCCGACCATGGTGCGGCTATACGCAATTGGGGATTGGTTTCCAGCCTTGCAAAACAACACCGTATCTCGCTCCTCACTTTCGCTAAACGGATGGATCAGATACCGTCAGAATTGCTTGATTGCTGCGCCACAGTCAGCATTACCAGCCCTCCTGTACGTACGAGCGCGCAGCGAATGGCAACCGTACTAGGATCATCCCGAGCAGACATGGCAGACCGTCTCGCTAGCCCAGAATTTTCTGTCCGACTCCAGAATTTACTCAAATCTGAAACTTTTGATGCCATCCACGTAGAAGGCCTCGAGATGGGTCCGTACCTGCAGCAGATTGTCGCGCAGCGCAGGGATGCATCAACCTCACTACTAATCTACGACGCACACAACGCGGAGACAGTAATTCAGCACCGCGCATACCAGACCGACCGCCTACAGCCCCGCCGATGGTTAGCCGCGTTATATTCTCGCCTGCAGGTTCCACGACTGGCTCTCCTAGAGCGCCAAACATGCGCGCAGGCCGATGTGGTGCTTTGCGTTTCAGAAGAGGATTGTGCCGCGCTTAGCCGACCGCTGCCCGCGCTACAGCCGGTCCTGCTGCCCAACGGGATATTTCTCAGTCAATATCCCGTGGACGTGCAACCCGCCGTGCTGCCAGCACCGGCGCTGGTTTTCAGCGGAAAGATGGATTACCGTCCAAACGTCGATGCGGTGCTCTGGTTCGCGCGAGAGATTCTGCCTCGCGTGCGGAAATTTCACGCAGAGGCCACGTTCGTTATAGTGGGAAAAGCGCCCGTACCCGCCATAAATCGGCTGGCGCATGATCCAGCCATAATAGTGACCAGATCAATGCCAGACGTGCGTCCGATGATTGCCGCCGCGACAGTATTCCTAGCCCCACTGCGCATGGGCGGCGGTACTCGTTTTAAAATACTGGAGGCAATGGCACTCCGGCGGCCTATAGTCAGCACAACAATCGGAGCAGAGGGGTTTCCCGTCACCGATGGGAGCGAGTTGTTGCTCGCCGACTCTCCCAGCGAGCAAGTCAGCGCTATCTGCTCTCTTTTAGATGACGCACAGGCCCGCGCTCGCCTCGGCGAGGCCGGCCGCAGTTTTGTGGAATCCAGGTACCAGTGGTCCGCAATTGTGCCCCGCCTGCAGAAAGTGTATCGGCGCGCGCGCGGCTGACCAGTTTCATGCAAGCAGCTGCGCCAGGTTCTCGACTATGCGCTGCGCCATCCGCGAGAGCAACTGTGGCGCAAGTCCTACCCAGAGCAGCAGCAACACCCCGGGCACGGCGAAGACAATGGTCAACGGATCTTCCTCCGCACCAGCGTAATAACTCTGCTCGTCTTGCGATTCTGACCGACGCAAAATAATGCACAGTGCCCGGGCGTAACCCAACCACGAGCTAGTCCCAGCGATTAGCAGGCCGATTGCATAACCAGTGTGTGCGCCAGATAGCATGCTGAAAAGCGCCCATCTACCTGGAAAACCAGCCATGAGCGGCATCGCAGACAGCGAAAGGCCACCAGCGAAAACGGCCACCATAGCGAACGGGTGATTCCGGGCACGCCCACGCATATTCTCGTAATCATCACCAAACGGTCCCACCAGCACACCTGCGCCAACACCCCACACTACTAGCGCTAGGACACGCACCACTATCAGCATCGCAGCCACCGCAATGCTTTCGGGCGTACCCAACCCAATCGCCAATAAAGTGGCCCCCCAGTCGATCAGCACCGAATAACCCATCAACCCACCGAGGCTGCGCTGCCCAAACGCGAATACAGCACCAAACGCAGCCATGGCCATCCCGCCCAAACGCAGTGCCAGAAAAAAATTTGCGTTCGCGCGCAGCCAGTCAAATTGCGCTAGCGTATCCATCAGGAAAAAGGCCACCACGGCCTGCACGACCGTCAGCACGAACCCCGCCGCTAGTGGTGGTGAATGGCGTGCCACCATCGCCACCCACGAATGGAAAGGTGCCACCGCAAGAATTATCATGAATCCGACCGCTAGCATCCACGTGGCCCGCGCCAGAGGCAGCGCATCATCAGGGCTGACTTGATGCACCTCCAGCTGCCAACCCGCGAGCAGAATGAACGGCACCCCTAGACTGACAAACACCAGATAGCGAAGCGCGCCATCAGTACGCGCGTACACGCGATCCGCAAGCATAAACGCAGCCACGGCTGCTATCAATTCGAGGAAAAGCGCCGCATACACGAAAGGCTGCACGAACACTGTGGCCTCCATGAGCAGCAGTAGGCCCAGACCAACCGGTAAAAACAGTGCAGGCGCTCGCGCCGCGCCAGCCGCGAGAAAAAAGAGCAGCGCTGCCGAAAAAAGGAATGTGAGCAGCGGACGATCAGAGGACACAAAGGTGAATGAGCGCCCGAGTACTTCCCATGAAGATCGCAGGAGTACATCACGCCCCGCAACAACCACCATCTGGTCCACCGGCGATACCTGCACCAGCACGATAAGAGCCATCGCTGTGCCTACCGCAAGGAGCACCTGAAACCAGAGCCAGCGGCGCAGGTTGTATGTCAACACCGCCGTCACCATCGGCAAAGCCATAAGTAGCAGCGGCAAACTCATCGCCTGGCCGATTCCGCGACACTGCCGGAGGACACATGCACCGCAGCAAGATAGCTGATGGCGAGCGCAACGGCAACGTCCACCGCCGCCAGCACACCGACCACCATGAGGGCCGGTTCAACGCCAGAGTAGAGCAGACCAAATCCGCTTAAAAATGTCAGTATCCCAAGACCGGTTTTTAGCGGCCGAGAAGTCAGACCCAGCAGCAGCAAACCCTGACATATCAGCTGCAACGCGCCGAGGGTGACATGTTCGGATGCCACAGGAAAAGGCAGCACGCCCGGAGTCGCAAGTTTCCAGCCTATTAGTGTGGCAAGAATCACAGCACACACTCGAAAACGAGCGCGCACGGGTAAGACCCATCTGGCGGGCGCCCCTGATATCGCCGAAGCCGGCCTCCATCCATGTTGATGTGCAGAAAAGAAAACAATTAGCCAGACAATAAGCCCAGACGTTATCTTGATACCCGCAACCTGCGGGGCAAGCACGTGAGTATAAAGCAGCCCGACGAATAGATATTGCGCCGCCAGTGCAAACACCAGCACGCGCAGATCTTCTGCGATCACCAGAATAGCCGCTGTGACGAAGACCGCAGCGACTGCAGGCGTTCCAGCCCAGTAAGCCAGTAGAGGGATCATATCTGTTGTGGCCAGCATGTCAGCCCCCCAGAGCCAGCCACACGATAGTTACCAGCACTAGCGCCCACAGGACGCCGCCATGCCCTTCCAGAACCAAGGCGGCCGCGCGCATTACGCGAGCAACCCATCGGTACAGAGTCCATGTTGCAGTATGCATCCATCGCAGCTCAAACATTGAAAGCAGCCCCAAACGAGGGATTGAGGCCCCGGCCGTGCGCGTTTGCAGTTGCTCCCTGAAAGACCAAATGCCGGCGCCGATGCCACCTGCTAGCAGCGTGCTGCCGAGGGCGCTGAACCCGCCCGGTGTGAGCATTCCGAACCAGCCCGGCATATCCGCCACTCCCGCAATTGCGCCCAGTTGATCTGGGGCGAGACCGGCCAGAACGGCCGCTGCAGCCGGGATTGTCAAACCCAGCTGATAGCCTGCCCTGGCAAATGGTGCTTGCGTCGGCGGGCCCCGCCCCGCAAAAAGAGCTAACCGAAAAGCCCCTGCTATCAGCATCGCCTCTATAACAACCACTACTGGCAGTACTAGTAGCCACATCCCGGCTCGCAGCAGCCCGGAATAAAGCACCAGCGCACCCACAAATCCCACCGTCAATGGCAAACTACCCAGCACGGGCACTGCCAGTAACGGATTTAGCGCCGAACCGCGCGCGGAGGCCACGTTTCCCCTGCAGAGCAATAGCACCGACCCGGCGAGCAGAACCGACAGTCCCCGTGCAATTACCCCAGCTACCGCCCACTCGCCGCCCCATAGAAACGTGAGCACAATCACACCAGCCTGAGCCATAAACATGTGCTTCAGTTGCTCTCGCGGTCGGCTTGCCGAGTACCATCTCCAACTGCCCAGCAGCCCAGATGCTAGCGCCGCCACGGTCAACCATATGCGCAGTGGCAACACCTGAGGCTGTGACGCCAGCACACTAAGCAGGTCCACAGACACCGCCCAAGCGGCCAACCATGTTACGCTCTCAATCTCCACCACCACCTGGTGCGACTCGACGACACGTCTTGCACCTACGTGCACAGGATAAAGACCTAGACGCAGCATGACGGCCACCATGAGTAATATAACACTCTGGGTTGACAGCTGGCCGCCACTTAGTACAGGCATCTCCCCGGATTCCACGCCCACCAGCGCCGCCGCTATCACGAGCACGATCGCCAAAATTCTCACACTGAATTCGGCGACTGCCCGGCTCTCGCCTCGCACCAACACAAGCGAGCAATAGATCACCAAATCAAGGGCGACCCAAGCCATTGCCAGTGTCATCAAATTATCAGCGAAAACCGCCACCAGCGCGCAGGCAATCACCAGCAAACTGCTGGCATGATGTAGACCGGTCTGTTCAGTGCGACCAGAAAGGCCGACCAGACAGGCGGCCAACAGAGCGATTAGCAACGCCAGCGCAACCAACCATGACGCACCGTCTGCCACTAACCGTAACGAATCCCCAAAAGTTGGTTCAGACTGCCAGCGCGATAGCACGACCACAACCGGAAGGCGGAACCCGAGCAGCACCGTAACAATTACAGCGAAAAACGCGGTCGCTAGCGCAGCCATCCCGTTAACCCTGAACGAGCGCGAACCACCCACGAAAATGGCCAAAGCGCCCAGAAGTAAGAGGAAAATTGGAGTGAAAGGATCCATAGGCCGCGGCGATTATATCACCGCGCCAGTGCAGGGACGTTACGAACAACCATTGTCCAATGAGAATGTGTATAATTATTTCATGTGGTTAATAGTAGACCGTAAATCGTGCATCAGGATCCGAGTGGCATGTTTACTGGCCGTCACTGTGTCCGCCTGCACTCCAGCGGCAGTGCCAGAGCCATCAGGCGCAATACCGGCTGAGATAGCAGACACGGCGACAGCGACTATCGCGGAAACCTCCACAGCACCGCCACAGCCAACCTACTCTCCGGTTCCCCCAAGTCCAACTGCGCCAGACCCAACTTCCGTGTCAGCCAACCCATCCCCGCATCCGCCGACCGCTGCGCCCACTGCCGATTCCGTGCCCACTCGCTTCGTGATCGACCCAGATCAGTCCAACATATCCTACGGTGTGGGAGAAACCTTTCTCAGCGAGGGCAATCGCTACAATTACGCCGTGGGGAGGACAAGCGTCGTGTCAGGCGAAATCATGTTGGATTCTAATAATCCAGCCGCAAGTACCGTCGGAGAAATCACGATTGATATCAGCGCCTTCCAAAGCGACAAATCTCGCCGTGATAAGGCCATCCGCGATCGCTGGCTGCAGAGCACCAAATTCCCCCTGGCGGTTTTCTCGCCCACCGAACTGCGCGGCCTACCGCAGAGTTACACACCCGGAGAAGTAATAGACTTTGAAATGTCCGGCGATTTGCTGGTGCGAGATATCAGCCTCGCGACGGTTTTCACGGTTAGCGTCAGCTGGGAAGGAGAACGTCTGACTGGAGAAGCGGTCGCTCGCGTACAAATGACGGATTTCGGTTTCGAGCCACCGACAGTGGCCGGTCTGATTGATGCCGAAAACGACGTCGACATCACTTTCGAATTCGTAGCTCTGCGGGACAACTAATAGATAGATGTGAGCTCGCACACGAACACAAACGGGATGAGCCTACGTGACTAAAGGCACACCATCCCCCAACAGAGTTTTTGGCGTGTTATTGTGCGAGTCGCGCTACGGGGTTGTCAGCATTCACTGAAACCGCAAGCGTAACATTTGCGGCAGCCTTCCTCATTCACGACAGCCGCTTCACCGCAATCAGGGCAGAGGGACCCAAAGCGAAAAGAGAGTTGTCCCTCATCAGAGTACAGTGCCTCCATAGGATCGTTTTCCACATTATCATTCAGATAACCGCGTAGTGCCCGCGCCACCCCGTCTGGTAATGACCGCACTCTGTTGGGTCCGAAACCCAGAGAGCGCCCGCCACCTATTCCCTCCAATTGGCGCACCGCTTCTTGTAACCGCTCACGTGGCACAATCGGGGAGGAAATGCGCAACACGTAGGATATCAGCCGCCCAATCGCCTCCGATATTGCCGATGTTTCGCTACCGGCCTTAGCAGTGCTGATGAAAACCTCGAAGGGATCTCGACCTCCGTTTTCGTTAACGGTGACATACGACTTGCCCATCGGCGTGTCCACCAGATAGGTAGAGCCACGCAACCTCGTTGGCCGCGGTTTTTTAGTTTCATGGAAAAGTTGCTTTAGTTCCGGTGTGGCGCCCTCCGTGCCACCAGCCGTAGCCTTTGTCTCTAGCACCACTTTCTTCCGGCTTCCAGTTACGTACACCGTCAGACCTTTACAGCCCAGCGACCAGCCCAAATTGTAAGCATCCGCCACGTCGGTTTCAGTGGCGTCCGCGGGGAAATTACACGTTTTCGAAAGACTGTTGTCCACGAACGCCTGCAGACTTGCCTGCATGCGCACGTGTTGTTCTGCGGTGATGTCCTGAGAGACAACGAAAGTGTCCCGAACTTGTTCCGGCACCGCATCGACCTGCTGACACGAACCGGACTGCATAACCTCCTTGATGATTTCGGTGCGCTGTTGTTTGTCAACGCCGTATGAAATCAGTGCATTTTCAAAGAGCGGGCTCGTGTATTCCAGCTGCAGGTCGCGGCCATTGTCGTTGACATGACGCACATACGCCAGCGCGAAAGCCGGCTCGCACCCGTAGGCCTCGCACCCAGCCACTGTGGCGATTGTGCCGGTGGGGGCGATAGTGGTCTGAGCGGCATTACGCAGACCATTTTCGCGGATTCCGGTTGTGATTGTGCTCCAATCCAACTGAGGACGACCAAAGTCCATTTCGTACGGCTTAAGTGGCTGCGGTGGTCTCCAGATAAGGTTCTCCGGGTCGTAGATGCTTCCCCGGATGGCCTCGAAGGACCCGCGATGCGTGGCCAGATCAATGCTGGAGCGCATACAGTGATAGCGCACGAATTCCATCACCTGTCCCGCGAACTCCTGGGCATGCGTAGAGCCGTAACGGATGCCGCCGTGGTACATCAGATCCCCCAACCCCATGATACCTAGACCTATGCGACGCGCGCGCACCGCGGCTTCATGCAATTGCGGCACATGAGGAACATAAGCGTTCGCCGTCACCACGTTGTCGAGAAAACGTGTGGATGACTGTACGGTGGATTCTAGTTTTTCCCAATCCACTGCGCCGTCCACACCGTAATGTTGCGCCAGATTAATTGATCCGAGACAGCAGTTTTCGTACGGGCCCAGATACTGTTCCCCACACGGATTGGTGGCCTCTAGCTGGTACAAATGCGGCAGCGGGTTTTGCCGGTTGGCGGCATCCAGAAAAAGCATGCCTGGCTCCCCGTTGTGATGAGCGTACTGCACAATCATGCTAAACAGCTCGCGCGCCGGCAGGGTTTCCGTTGTCTCGCCGGTCTGCGGACAGTGCAGATCGAAGAGAGTATCATCTTGCACTGCCCGCATGAATTCGTCCGTAACACCCACGGAGATGTTGAAATTGGTTATCTGGTTCTCATCAATCTTACAGGTGATAAAATCGCGAATATCAGGATGGTCAACACGCAACACCGCCATGTTTGCGCCTCGGCGCGTGCCCCCCTGAGCTATTTCTCCGAAAGCGCGGTCATACACACGCAAAAAACCGACCGGCCCGGTAGCCTCGCCTGCAGACGTTTTAACCATGGAGCCCTTTGCCCGCAGATCGGAGAAGGAGAACCCGTTGCCGCCGCCCGTCTGCTGAATGAGGGCTGCATCCCGTAACGTCTGGAAAATACCGGCCGAGTCTCTCCCCATATCATCTGAGATGGGGAGCACAAAACAGGCAGCCAGTTGTCCCAGAGGGGTGCCCGCACCGGTAAATGTCGGCGAGTTCGGCAGGAACCGCAGGTCGGTCAATACTTCATAGAATTCCTCCGCGACCGAACCCGGGTCGCCATCAAAATCCCTTTCCGCTAGAGCCACGTTGTACGCCACGCGCCAGAACATTTCCTCCACGGTCTCAACTGGTTGGCCGTCATCGCCGCGGCGCAGGTAGCGCTTCTCAAGCACCACCCGTGCATTCCCTGTCAGTTTCGTTACTGATCGCAGGTGAGCGTCATTCTCTATCTCGGGCTCGGTACGCATGTCGCGCTCCTGAATATCCGTTTCAGAGATGTGCTTTTTTGTTTCCATTTACACGACGCTCCCTTATTTTGTTACGCCAGTAACCGGTCGATTTCATCCCGGACCGCATGCAAATCACTCAGACCAAGATAGACAATCGCATACCTAATATATGCTATCTGGTCAAGTGATTTCAGCCCATCTATCACAATATCACCCACCACGCGGCTAGATGTCTCCAGCTTGCTGATATCCTGAAGCCTGCTTTCTACTTCACCCGCCAGCCGGGAGATGTCCGCGCTGGCAACCGGTCGCTTGGCGCACGCAACGCGAATGCCTTGCTCAAGTTTTTCCCGATCGAATTCCTCTCGTCTCCCGTCTTGTTTTATCAAGAACGGAGTTGCCCTTATCGCACGTTCATAGGTACTGTAACGCTCGTTGCACTCACCGCACTCCCGCCGCCGCCGCACCCCTCCCCGTGTATCACGGTCTGTGTCAATTACGCGCGAACGCTCTGACTGACAAAACGGGCAGTGCATCCTCTCCTCCTACAGAGAACCCCTCATCAACCCCTGGAACATTGCCACATCCGCCACATGTGCGAATTCAACGTCAAACTAGCCGCTATATTGGGTGTAGAGAACACGCAGTGTATCATGCAGATATCAATTCTCACAAGGCTGCCACACAAGGTTTTAACATTAAAATTTCAAACTTACTGAGACTACAAACTGGTTGACACTTAGTATCATTAAATACCAACCACTATGCGCAAGTCCCGGGCAGAGACACGCATGCTTCAATCGATTGGGAGCGATTTTTCCCACCATCTCAGCGCACGCATGCATCAGCGTCTGCGCAGAAAAGCCGGGATATCCAAGGCTCCAGGATCAAACGAACGCGCCATAAAATCGACCTCAGTTGTGGATGCCTCCACAGAGACCGCCTTCTCCGCAATATCATCAGCAGTGTATTCAAGCGTAGATTCAGTATTTTTTTGCTCAGCCTGGAACGACATTTTCTCGTGATAATCAATGGCCCGTCGGCGCATGCCGGTGCGGCGCTCGAACCCAGTCGCGATAACCGTCATGCGAATTTCATCTTCCAGATTCGGGTCTATCACGGCCCCGAAGATAAGGTTAACGTCCGGATGTGCTGTCTCCTTCACAATTGCCGCCGCCTGGTTGACCTCGTACAGGGTTAAGTCGTTTCCGCCAGTAATATTAAAGAGGATGCCGCGGGCACCATCTATGCTGATATCAAGCATCTGGCTATTGATGGCTTCCTCGGCTGCCAGACGGGCACGATCCTCTCCCGACGCACTGCCTACGGCCATTAATGCCGCCCCTCCCTCTGCCATGATGGTTCTCACATCGGCGAAGTCTAAGTTTATCAGTCCAGGCACCGTGATCAACTCTGAGATGCCTTGCACCCCCTGATGTAGTACGCCATCAGCCTCTTTAAATGAATCCTGCAGCCCGGCTTCCTTGTCCACTAGTTGAAGTAGACGGTCATTCGGAATCACAATAAGCGTGTCTGTTTTTTCCTTGAGCTCGTGAATTCCTTCCTCGGCGAGGTGCGAACGGCGCGCACCCTCAAACGTGAAAGGACGCGTGACAACGCCGATAGTCAGTGCGCGCACATCTCTAGCGATCTGCGAGATGATCGGCGCTGCGCCAGTTCCTGTGCCACCGCCCATTCCAGCGGTGATGAACACCATGTCCGCACCTTTGAGTACATCATAGAGTTCATCCGCCGACTCCTCTGCAGCTTTCGCGCCTTTCTCAGGGTCACCTCCTGCTCCCAGTCCGCGCGTGAGTTTGTCGCCAATGCGCACGCGGCATGTCGCTTCAGATTGCAGTAGCGCCTGTGCATCGGTGTTGATGGCAATGAATTCAACACCATGTAAACCATCGCCAATCATGCGATTGACGGCGTTAGTACCGCAACCGCCTACTCCGACAACTTTGATACTCGCGAAACTTTCTACCTGCGGTGTTGGTTTCATACTGTACGGCCTCCTGACCTGCGGGTATTTAGATTGTGTTTGCGCCGATCCATGCGAGCCATCACTCGCGGCACTGCCATGCTTACGTTCTGAAGTTGTTGGCGCTTCAAAACTAGTCATGTTGTCTGCTGCCTGCCCTGACATCCCGTTTGTTGCATCTTCCATTTCCATTTCGCTTTCACCTTTTTTCCTTTCGTCAGCAACGCTGACAACTGCCTTTAGAAACCCTGCAGGGGCGGATTTTACTGCATTACGGCGCTAGGCGCTTTGCCCAATCACCGATAACTGCCCATAGGCCTGTCCCCGAGTACCCATTGGAACTGTGGCGGCCATTTCCGCTATGCCCTCCGTTAAGGGGCGCCCGGGTGGCCAACATAGTCTCCCTCACCGCCCAGTTCAACAAACCCACGACGGTCGAAAAGGCTGGTCCTCTAACCTGATCGACCAGACCGCGCAAATCTCGCGGCTCAGATACACGCACTGGCAATCCTAACGATCCGGTAGCTAGCTGCCTGAATCCGGCCAGCTGCGCAGTACCGCCCGTTAGTACGACACCAGCTGGCAACAGACCGTCATAACCCGAACGCTTTATTTCCTGCAGCAACAAATCAAATATCTCCTCCGCCCGCGCCTCGATGATATTCGCCAGTTCCACCCGACTGACGTCAATAGCGTTCTCGTGCCCGAATGGGCAGACGCGGAAAACCTCACTCTCGTCCACTTCCTTGGTACACGCGTGCCCGTGCTCTATTTTCACTTCCTCGGCCGCTGCGACGGGTAAGCGCATACCGTGGGCAACATCCGCGGTGAATTGATTTCCACCGACCGGCAGCACCGCTGTGTGCCACACATTGCCCTCAATGAATATGGCCACATCTGTGGTGCCCCCACCGACATCGCAGGCAACAACACCGAGATCGCGCTCGGTATCGGTGAGCACGGCTTCGGAGGCAGCCAATGGGTTGACCACGAACTGCTCCACCATCACACCGGCAGCCTCGATGCACTTGGTCAGATTCTTCACGGTAGTACTGGCGGCGGTGATAAGGTGCGCCTCCACCTCCAGCCGGAAACCGTGCATGCCCAGAGGCATGCGGATGCCTTCTTGCCCATCCACCACGAAATTGCGCGGGATAATATGCAACACTTCCCGGTTGTGGGGAATGGCTATCGCGCGCGCGGCATCCAGTGCCCGATCAATGTCATCCTGAGCAATAGCGTGGTTTCCCGAAACGCCGACCACGCCATGGCTATTGACCGAGGACAGATGCGCCCCGGCCATACTCACAAAAGCGGTGCCTATTTCGTAACCTGCAGACCGCTCAGCCGCCGCTACTGCCTCGCGGATGGTCGCTTTCGCCTCCTCAACGTTCACCACCACCCCTTTGCGCATCCCCCGTGCTGGGGTAGTGCCCACTCCGAGAACTTCATAGTGCGTGTCGTCCACCATGTCCGCGATCAAGACACACACCTTGGTAGTTCCCACATCAATGCTTGTTAGTAATGGAGTAGTCATAGAGCACCCTTTCTGTCGTTATACAGAATTGCTGATCTCATCCTTTTTATTCCCGGTGAAACGGCGTGCCTGGATCCACCACACTGATAGTCTTTGGCCAGATGCCGCGCGCCATCAGTTCCTCTACCAGTGTCTCGTACACCAGCAACTTCATTGCCATATTATTTCCCGTTCCAAAAAACCCGCGCCAGTCCCGCCCATCATGATATGAGAGCCCGTGGCCAATATCATAATGAAGCAACTCGATGTTCGGGCGCAGCTGCTTCAATTGTCGTGCACCCGTGATCACATCCATGGGGATGCGCGCACCCGTCTGAAGCGAAACTTCCGCATCATCTACAGTAACTGGCAGAAGCCATTCCAGTGGCTCGCGCGCCGGGAAAGTGTTTCCGGTCTCATCCACCCAGACCTGTTCCCCGCCCTGCTGCCATAGCAGCACCGGTTCCTTCTCTTCAACCTCCACATAAACAGTGGCAGGCCAGTCAACCTCGACAGCCGCCTTACGCACACCCGGCACGGCCTGTATATTCGCGGCCACCTCGGCCGGGTTCACCCAGAAGATATTCAATCCATGCACCTCTGCCGCTCGATAAATCTCATCTCCGGGTATGAAATCGGTCTCTACCAGCTCGATTGAATGGACGAAGAAACTCGGCTCCGTCACGGCGTAACCCAGCAGCGCTCCAAAAAGCAACACCACTCCCATACTGCCCAGACGCCAGCCAACGCGCACGCTGGAAGAAAAAATTTGTGGCCACTCCCGGTTCTGCATCAAACCCCACGACCTACTCTCGCTGCTCCGCCTACGGGTGAGCACGCGCGCCGCCCGGCGGCGACCCAGAGTCTTGCGGCGCGTACGGGCCACATCCAGGTCACGCGGTGTGCGAGAAACCGGCATAGCAACTGTCCGAGCCCGTGCGCCCACCACGCGCTGCGAGAAAGGCTGCAATAGACGCCACAGAACATTCAATGTACCACCACCTCGAACGAACGCTCCATCTTGTCCCGTTGCGCTTTACGTTCCAGCGCAAGCTCAATCAACTTGTCTATAAGTTCAGGGTATTCCAGCCCGGACGCCTGCCAAAGTTTTGGATACATACTGATCTTTGTAAAACCCGGAATGGTGTTGAGTTCATTCAGCCACAACTCGTCACTGGATTTGTCGAGAAGGAAATCAACACGGGCCATTCCAGCACAATCTACCGCTTTGAACACATCTACCGCTAGCGCCTGAACCTGTTCCAGCTGCGAATCGGTAATGGGTGCGGGGATGAGCAGCTTGGAATCGTCGCTGATGTATTTGGCTTCATAATCATAAAACCCGCGCTGAGGCACAATCTCGCCGACTACCGACGCACGTGGTTCATCATTACCCAGTACGCCGACTTCAATCTCGCGAGCATCTACGCCCTGTTCCACCAGCAAACGCCGGTCCCAGAGCGCCGCCTCATCGAGACCAGAACGCAGCCCGGCGGCATCAATTGCTTTTGTAACTCCCACGGAGGAGCCAAGATTAACCGGCTTAACGAACAATGGAAAGTGCAATTTCCGCAGTGAGCGCCGGATGATCGCATCGGGATCACGCTCATATTCGCTACGGTTGAAGACCACTGCCGGCAACACGGGCAGACCCGCCGCGCGCATGACCGCCTTGAAGATGCCTTTGTCCATACCGACGGCGGAGCCCACCACCCCTGCTCCCACGTAGGCTATACCGGCAAGCTCAAGAAGACCCTGCACGGTACCGTCTTCACCAAACGTGCCGTGTAACACCGGAAAAATGACATCCAATTTTCCGACTTCGGATAGCCTCACCTCTCGCTTGCCCTCGTCCTCGCGCATTATCGAGACCACAGGATTTACCGGATCCACGAGCAATACAGCTGCAGGCGCCATTCGGGCAGCTTCCGCGCCGCTTTCCAGCGCCAGAAGTGGGTCATCGCCGCATATCCAACGGCCCTGCTTGGTGATGCCAATCATAGCAACCTCATATTTTTCACGGTCAATTGCCTTCAACACCGACCGTGCTGACAAGAGGGAAACCTCGTGTTCCCCAGAACGACCGCCGAACAGAATGCCTATGCGGATCTTTTTCATTGAAATCGCCATGAAATCGCCTGTTCAGATCCACTCCCCCAAAAACTGGATTTCTAGTTCTAATGACACATCAAATTTCCCGCGCACGGCCTCTCGCGCGCTCTCAATCAACTCACGCACTTGCTCCGCCGTAGCGCCACCCAGATTGACGAAAAAATTCGCATGCACGCGAGAGATCTCCGCCTGCCCGATGCGGACCCCTTTCAATCCGGCCGCCTCCAATAACCGACCTGCGTAGTCTCCCGGCGGGTTCTTAAAGATCGAACCGGTGCTGGCACCGGGCGGCTGCGTTTCCCGTCGTCTCTGGCTAAACTGAGCTGCTTTTCGCTTAAGAAACTCAGGATTGGCGCGCGTGAGAGCAAACTCGGCGTTCAGCACTGCAAACTCGCCAGATGCGGCTTTCATCCGGCTGGTACGATAATCCAGTTTTAACGCATCGACCGCCCAGACCTGTATGCCCTTTCCGCGTTGCAAGATGTCAGCCAAACAGATAGATCCGGACACATCGCCGCCATGTGCACCCGCATTGCCAACCACGGCCCCACCCACTGTTCCCGGCACAGAAATAGCCCACTCCAGACCAGCAGCGCCGCGCGCTACACACTTGCGAGCAAGCGCAGCTAGTGTAGTTCCCGATTCAACACGCACGCGCAAACCAGTGCCATTTTCCACAAATTCCACTTTCCGCGCCTGGTTGTGCACCACCAAACCACGAATGCCCTGATCAGACACCAGCACGTTCGACCCGGCCCCGAACACCACCACCGGCATACCCGCACGCCATCCCTCCTGCACAACCGCCGCGAGCTCATCAGCCGACTCGGCCTGAAAGAAATAATCCGCTGGACCACCGATACGCGCCGAGGTGTAGCGCGCAATCTGTTCCTGCCTGCGCATCCGCCCTCCGAAATGCGCGAACAGCGACTCGGGATCACCTTCTACAACAGAACCTGCATCACGGAACATCTCAAGCACCTGCTCACCAACTATGTATCCATCGCCAGCCCCCAAAGTTATGAGCACATCACCCGGCTGCAAGCGCGCATTCAAAAAGTGCGCCGCTTCCTCGTGAGTGCCCACGAGATAAGAATGTTCATGCTCCATCAATGCAAGAATGTCCGCAGATGAAACCGTGCCGTCATCGTCCTCGCGGGAGGGGTATATATTCATTAGAACCACATGGTCTGCGTCTCCGAAGCTGGCAGCGAACTCTGCCAGCAGCGCCCGTGTACGACTGAACGTGTGCGGTTGAAACAGAGCCCACAAGCGCCGGTGCTGGAAACGCGTCCGTGCCACGCTGAGAGTGGCTCTAATCTCTGTTGGGTGATGGGCATAATCGTCCATCACTGTAACGCCGCGAAACTCACCCTTCAGCTCGAAACGGCGTTTCACTCCGGTGAATTCTTGCAGCGTCGGTAGCAGGGCGACTGCGCTTACACCGAAAAAGTCGGCGGCGGCCAATACAGCCAACGCATTGGATACATTGTGCTCTCCCGACAGCCCCAATTGCGCCTGCAGCGCCGTCTGGCTGCCAGGCCTCCACAGCGTGAAGAAATATCCGCCATCCATCCCAGCCTGTACTTCTTCCGCCCGCCAGTCAGCCTCTCGATGCAGCGCGTAAGTCACCACCGGGACCCCGGCTTCTTTTGCCCCTGCTCCTAGCTCGCGCGCACCCGCGTCGTCCTGATTGACAATCAGGCGACCCTCAAGCGGGACAAGCATCGCAAACTCCCTGAAGGCAGCTTTCATCTCGGCAAAATTTGAATAACAATCGGGGTGATCATAATCCACGTTCGTGATGATGGCCACCTTCGGGCGCAACCCAAGAAACATGCGCTCATATTCATCGGCCTCAACCACGAATGGCTCTCCGCCACCGTGGTGCGCACTGATGCCAATTTCCCTGATGACACCGCCGATGATGAAGGTAGGATCTAAGCCGACTCGCATCAGACACATCGCCAGCAGCGCAGTGGTGGTGGTTTTGCCATGCGTGCCCGCCACTGCGCAGCCGGCACGGCCAGCCATCAGTGTTCCGAGCAGATCCTGTCGTTTCAAAACCGTAAGGCCTTGCGCACGGGCAGCCTGCATCTCCGGATTGCTATCCGGAATAGCCGAGGACACCAGCACAACATCAGCCCCCGCGATGTTGTCTTCCCGATGACCGATGTGCACCCGTGCCCCCGATTGCTGCAGCCTGTCGGTGAGCCCTGTAGACTGCTCGTCAGAGCCACTAACCTTGTGGCCACTCTCCAGCAGCACAGTGGCTATAGCCGACATACCCGCACCGCCAATCCCAATCAGGTGAATCTGCTGCTTCGTTTCCACCTCTATTACACCTCTAAATGAACACCACGATCACGAACATAAATGCCAGACCCACCCCAAAATAAATGTAAGGCGGACCCACCAATTCGGGCGGCATGTAGTTCAGCATTGCTTTCACACTATCCACTTCCGGCGGAAGTATGCCTGCAATCGGATACCCTGTGGCGTGTAGATAATGCCAGAGCGTACCCACCAGCAAATAACCATTGATTGCACCGAGGAACAGTCCCAGTAACATGTCCTCCAACCGCTCCCGACGCGCCTTCTCAGCAAAAAGTTTGGCCACTGACGGGGTCTCATAACCGAAAAAAGCCAGCAATAGGAAGAACGTAGCACGGACCGAGAATTGCGTCAGCGGGGTCTGGGCAGCCAGAGCCGGTTTTACTCCGGGAACATACTGCATAATCACTACATCTAGAAAGAGCGCCAGCACCATGCTGAAAAGCACCAGAATCTCTTTGGCCCAACCACGTAACCCACCAATTATGCCAAAAAGCAACAGGTACATCCAGAAAATAACCGCGAGTGACATCATCAGGCCGCTCCTGTTACCATAGCGATCAACTCCGCCGCTACTCGGTCAGCTGCCTCCGGCACAGCCAGCGATGTTGCCTGTCTACTCATCGCGGTCAGTCGTTCCCGGTCACGCATCAGCCCGCCCACGGTCGGTCCGAGCACATGTTGCAATTCCCGGTCTTCAATCCACACTGCCGCACCACAATCGCTCAATATCTCCGCGTTTGAGCGCTGATAGCGCCAAGCATGTGGGTATGGAACCAGCAGCGCCGGAAGCCCAAAGGCAGGGAACTCGCCGAGACAGGAGGCACCGGCACGCGCCACCGCCAGATCCGCTGCCCGCAGGGCGCTCCCCATGTCTTCGTTCAGATATGGGAATATATGGTAGTGTTCTCTGTGCTCCAACGCAAACTGTGCCTGTAGCTCTTTCACTTCGCTCCAATCAAACTGCCCACTAACGTGCAGGACCTGTGCTCCGGCTTCAATCCAAGACGGGCCAGCCGCTAGCGCGGCGCGGTTGATGCTGTGCGCACCGCGGCTTCCCCCGAACACCAGCACAGTAAAGCGCTCAGCGCCCAGATTAAATCTTTCCCGGGCTGCCCACCGATTTTCGCGCGTCGCTCGCACGATTGCCTCGCGTAGTGGATAACCAGTGACAGTCACATGCTTATCACTGAAATACTCTCTAGATTGGGCCATGGTAACCAGTACCCGACGCGAAAGCCTAGCCGCCCAACGCACTGCCAGGCCCGGCTGCACATCCGGAAGATACACAGCCATCGGCACTCGTCGCAACCACCCCGCTAGAGTGACCGGCACAGCCGTGTAGCCACCAGTTACAAAAATCGCCTCGGGACGGAAGCGAGCCATTATTGTCAGCGCTTGTCCGACGCCCGCGGCGATCTTCATCATCCCAAGCAAACCGCCGCTCACGCCTTTACCCACCACACCGCCCGCCCAGATGGTTTCCAGTTCGATGCCAGCCTCTCTCACCATTTCCGTTTCCATACCACCGACCGACCCAACCCAGAGCAGATCTAGATCTCCGGACGCAGCCCGGGCTCTCCGTAGGCTATCGACGGCCGCGAGCGCCGGATAGACGTGCCCGCCTGTTCCACCGGCGCAAATCAATATTCGCACTCTTCTCCCTATCGGGCCTGGCATCCGGGTCGTGTCGGGAAACGCTGAGCATTATCCCTATCGCCGCGAGCGTCACCACGAGCGATGACCCGCCATAGCTAATAAGCGGCAATGCATTGCCGGCAAAAGGCAATACGCCCAGAATCACGCCAACATTGACTAAGACCTCCAGTGCAATCCAACCAGTAAGACCACCTGCCAACAGCTGCCCGAATGTATCTTGCGTGCGCGCTGCGATACACACCCCTCGCCAGCACAACCCTACGAAAAGCCCCACCAGCAGCAGGCTGCCCGCAAGCCCTAGTTCCTCGCCTACCACGGCGAACACGCTATCAGTATGCGGCACCGGTAAATAAGCAAATTTCCCGTTTCCGGCACCAAGGCCGACTCCGAAGATGCCGCCATCCACAAAAGCCACTGTCGCCTGCAAGACATGCCAGGAGCCCTCGGTTATGTCACGTAGACCAGCTATATATTCAGCGATGCGCTGCTGCCCGGTAGCGTAAGACTGAATCACTACATGCCCAGCGAGGGCGGCTATTGCCAACGCCCCGCCGAGCTGCAGCATATCCGCACCTGCAAGGAAGAACATCAGCGCCCCGATAACAAGAATGGTGGATGCTGCGCTTATGTCTGGCTGCATTACAATCAAGCCCGCCACGAGCCCAACTACCATGGCGAACGGGGCCATACCATGCCAGAAGTCTCTCAACGTCTCCTTTTTGGAGGCTAACCACACTGCCAAATAAATGATGATCACCAGCTTAGCCAATTCCGAGGGTTGGTATGAGCCCGAGTGCAAGCCACGATCGATGCCGAAGATTAGCACCAAAACTAGCACGATCAGAGTTAGGAGCAACATACCTACTGCCACCGCGGATATCCTCAGTTTCTCGTAATCCAACCGCGCGCAGAAAGTCAATGCAGCCACTCCGATCACCATATGCCACATATGTTTTACGAACATGGTGGAGCGGTTGTCGTACCAATAATATGATAGATCGAAGGTTGTGGAATATACCATCATCATCCCAAAAATCAGCAGCGCGCTCGTCACCAGCAGTAAGGGCCAGTCCACATGTGCAGGGCTTGCCTTCATCCTAGCTTTTGCGGCACTCTTCCCCTCATGCTTACCAACGCTCATGACAATCCTAGCACCAATTCCCGGAACATTTCACCGCGCGCCGAGGCATCGCTGAATTCATCGAAACTGGTACATCCGGGAGAGAGCAAGACCACGTCGCCGGCATCTACTAAGGCGGCTGCGTGCTGCACAGCCTTCTCCAGTCCTTCTTCCACACGAACCAGAGCGGGGAAGGTAAGAATAGAGCCAGGATCTGCTGCTGTCCCAGCAATTGAGCCATTAATTTCGCGCTCAACCCATGATCCTTTATCCGCAATGCGTGCTCCCCTACCCTGCGCCACGTTCATATGCGCCGGAGAGACCGCCCACACCCGCCCGAATTCACGCTCAATCATCACCGCCGCCTCACCGAAGAGAATAATGGCTTTCACCCCCATTTTCACCCGTTCGGCCAGGGCGTCCCAAGGGAGTTTTTTGTCTCTACCGCCAAGCAACAGAATTACCGGCGCCGTGAGGGATTGTAGTGCTGTCATGGTACGCTCCGGGGTAGTCGCCATGGTATCGTTCACCCAACGTACATGGTTTACCTCGCGCACCAGTTCCAGACGGTGTGGCTCACTCTCAAATCCGCGTATGACCGCGGGCATAACCGTCGGCGCGACCCCGACAGCCACAGCCACTGTGGCGGCGGCGAGCACATTCAATGTGTTATGAACACCTCGAAGCTGGATGTCCTTCCGCTCTGCGAATGGGACCGAAACCCCACCCCTTCTCAGTATGATTCTTTCACCATCAAGATAGCAACCGTCCAATAAACGCTCGTCAGCGCCTAACCCAAAACCCCAACAATGGCCCCGAACACGCCCACGCAACCTACGCGCCGTCTCATCGTCCCAACCCAGCACGGCCACGTCACGAGCACGCTGTCCATTCAGAATACGCGCCTTGGCCTCCATATATGCATTCATGGTCCCATGGCGATCCAGATGGTTGGGAGTAATGTTCAATATCGCAGCCACCGTCGGGCTGGTCTTCATGATTTCAAGTTGAAAACTGGACAGCTCCATTATGGCCACATCCTCGCTCGTCATCCGATCAACATCCGCCAGCAGCGGGCTGCCCAAATTTCCCCCCACCCAGACGTTCCGAAAGTACCCGCAGGCAACCGCCATCCTTCCAGCCAGAAGCGTGGTAGTCGTCTTCCCTCCTGATCCAGTCACCCCAACCACTTTGCATGGCGCTTTCTCCAGAAAAAGCTGCGAATCGTTCGAGAGTGGAATACCACGCTCACGTGCCTGCTGCAATAATGGGATGTCCATTGGCACACCGCCTGAAACGAACACGATGTCCGCACCATCCAACAATGACTGTGGGTGCTCTCCCAATACAAAATCGAGCTGGTGTTCTCGTAACGCCTTAAACGCCGGACCAAGAGCGTCAGCTGGTCGCAAATCGCTAGCACGAACACTGAAGCTATGCTCAGCGAGGTAGCCCGCCAGCGCGATGCCCTGGCGGGCCAACCCAAGAACAACCGCCGTTTGCCCGCGCACACTGCTAATGATCACCTACTCGGCGCATTACTATTGGCTTGCTGCTGCGGATCGGTCTCCATACCCACCCAAAAATGATGCGGCAAGACGTTGATGGCTGTCATAAGCCGTACTCCCTTGAAGGAATTAAAATCTGCATCTAGCGTGTCAGGGTGCATGTAGCACACTGTAGGTCTGTCGCCAAAGCGATGTGTGTAATGACTTACAGCATTACCGATTTTTTCTTTCAATGAGCGCTGCGAACCGTTGTCAAACCATAGTAATCCGATATTCATGTTAATTCTCCTTTGTTGTGCACCTACAATAACGCTAACGCCACGCCAACCATGCCGGAGAGAATAGACACCAACCAAAACCGTTGAACCACTTGGGTCTCACTCCAGCCCCGAAGCTCAAAATGGTGATGCAGGGGTGCCATCAGAAACAAGCGCCGACCACCACTCCATTTGAAATACAGAACCTGCAAAGCGACCGAAATTGTCTCAGCCAGTGGGATAATTGCGATGACCGGTAGCAGCAGCCATTGCCCGGTCATCAATGCCACAACACCTAGCAAAGCCCCCAGAGAGAGAGAACCAGTGTCGCCCATAAACAGCTGCGCCGGGTGCACGTTGAACCATAAAAACGCGAACAGCGCTCCCACCAGCGTAAAGCAGAACCGCACCAGAAACACTTGTTCCTGCAGCAGCGCCACAAATCCAAATGCCATGAAATTAGTTACGAGAACCAGCCCAGCTAGCCCGTCAAGCCCATCAGTGATGTTGACCGCGTTCGATGCTCCCACTATGATGAATACGCCTATCGGAATGTAAATCAAGCCTATGTCCACTTTACGCGGGAACCCAGGCAACGCCACGCTGTGAATATCGAACGCAAAATACAATACAAGGACCGCGCCAAGTGCAATCAGCACCTGAACAATGAACTTATAGCGTGCTCGCAATCCCTCGCCAAGTCGAGTGGCCTTCAACCCAGCCCAGTCGTCCCACATGCCCAGAACTCCAAATGCCGCCAATACTGCCAACGGCAAAAGGATCGAAGGGCCGGTTACTACCTTAACAAGGCTGACCAAGTTCAGCACCGCAGTAATCACCAACACCGGCACGATCACCAGCAGTCCCCCCATAGTGGGTGTCCCTATCTTGGAGAAGTGCGTTTGCGGCCCATCTACGCGGATTCGCTTGCCGACGCGCAAACGCCGCAGAACCTCCAGCAACGGACCGCCCCAAATCACGGTCATCGCAAAGGTGATGCTGGCAAGGCTCAGCGAAAAGATGCCCTCAGTGTTCATGGCTCTGTTTCCAACTCGTTTACCAGCCTGTCAAGCCGCATTCCGCGCGAACCCTTCACCAAGACCACATCGCCGGCTTTCATCTCTTTTTTCAGAACCCTTAACGCCTCTTCGCCGTCCCGGCAGCGCGTAATCTCACTTTCTTGCATTCCAGCAGCACAGGCACCATCGGCGATAGTCTCCGCAAGCTCCCCAATCGTGATGAGCACATCGGCCACATCACATGCGCGCGTTCCAACCGCTCTGTGCCCCTGTTGCTCAAACAAGCCGAGTTCAAGCATGTCTCCTAGCACAGCCACGCGCCTCGGAGCCTCGAGGTCATCCAGAAGATTGAGGGCTGCGATTGTGGATTCGGGCGAGGCGTTGTAAGTGTCGTCTAGAATAATGCTATCCCCGGGGCCAGGCACCGCGTATAAGCGCAACTGTGCCTGCCCATCCTGAGCCTGTAGACCCTCCAAAATCTCCTGCCATGTTAACCCCTCCGTTAGCCCGACAGCTGCGGCGCACAGTGCAGTATGCACCGAATGACGTCCCAGGAGCGGCACGCGAACATGCAAAATATCGCCTCGGTGATGCAGACGAAAGCGAATGCCACTCAGACCCATTCCCTCGACGTGTGATGCACACAGATCGGCATCTGAATCGAGGCCATAAGTGAACACGCGGGCACGTGTGTTCACCGCCATGGCCATGACTTCGGGATCATCTGCGTTCAGCACCGCAACTCCTTCTGGTTCAGGTGGCAGTGACTCCACCAGTTCACTTTTGCCAGCGGCGATATTATCAAGGGTGCCAGCTCGCTCCAAATGAACCGGATATACGTTGGTAATCACCCCGACATGTGGCTGTGCAAGCTCACAAAGCACAGCAATCTCCCCCCGCTTGTAGAAACCCATTTCCAGCACAGCGCGCTCATGCCGCTCTCGAAGCTGCAACAGACTTAATGGAAGTCCGATTTCATTGTTCAGATTGCCTTCGCTTCTTAAGGTGCGAAAACGGCGCGCCAAGACCGCCGCGGTCAGATCCTTAGTGGTGGTTTTGCCAACGCTGCCTGTCACCCCGATCACACGGACATCCAGCTGCGCACGCCAGCGCTGCGCCACGCGCTGCAGAGCTTCCAGTGTGTCTTCCACCCGCAGGCAGAGTGGAAATTGCGCTCGCCGCCAATCTTGATCGGCGGGAGGTGATCGGCGCAGATCCACTACACTGAAATCTCTACCCACATCCTGCTGCACCAGCGCCACCACTGCGCCGGCGGAAAATGATTGGTGTACGAATTGGTGGCCGTTGGTGTTCTCTCCGGGCAGCGCAACAAACATCGCTTTCTGACCAGATTGGCGCGAATCGACTACAACGTCATCTATTGGTTGATCCAAAAGCGCACTCTCGGGTCTCGAATCGGTCAGGGCGGCAACTACGGTACCCAGAGTCAGCATAATTACTCGTAATCACCCATTCGCCGCCAGCCGATTACGTATATCCTCGGGAGGGATTTCCAGGTGAATTACCAATCGCCGCACCATCTTGGAGAAAGTGGGTGCGGCCGTAGTTGATCCCCACGGGCTAATCATAGGCTCATCAAGTTTGACGTAAATGATGAACTGCGGGTCCTCCAGCGGTCCCCACCCGATGAAGGAAGCCATGGTGTGGTCGGGGTCATATCCATACGGCATGGGTATCTGGGCTGTGCCAGTTTTACCTGCCAACCGGTAACCCTCAACCAGAGCCAGGGAGGACTCCGACTGTAGGCTGGTCGCAAGCATATCGGCGAGTGTTCGTGCAACATCAGCGGAAATCGGGCGACCCAACACCTGCGGCTGCACCGTGTAAACCATGTCACCTTCACGGATTTCGCGCAGCAGATGCGGTTGCATGATCACACCGTCGTTGGCAACGGCCGAAACCGCAGTGAGCAACTGCAGCCCGGTCACGGCAACACCTTGCCCGAACGCATTCGTAGCCAAATCCGCATCATGCCAATCGGGGTCGCCAGGTCGCTTCAGAAGCCCGGATGCCTCGCCGGCAATATCTACATGCGTCAACCTCCCAATACCAAACGCCGTCAACAGGTCGTAATACCGTTTAGGCCCGAGCGTGGTAGACAGAGTAGCCGCACCCACATTGAGTGAGTGTGCCAACAGTCCGGTCATGTCTTGCAATTCGTGTGCTTTGTAATCCCAATTCTGAATGACGATGCCGCCATATTCAAACTTGCCAGTGTCGTAATAAGTGCTATAACGTGAGAATACGTCGGATTCAAGCGCGGCTGCCATAGTAATAATTTTGAAGACAGAGCCGGGCTCGAACTGTTCGCTGACAGCCGGATTGCGTCCCTCGTTCTCAGTGTCGGAAATCACTGCTGAGATGTCGTTGGGATCGAACCCAGGAGTTGCTGCGATGGCAAGGATTTCACCGGTACCTGGATCGGCCACCAGCAGCATTCCGCTTCTGGCTTCGTATTCATTGATGCTATCGATAAGGACCTGTTCGGCAAGGAATTGCACTTCACGATCAATTGTGAGATATACATCAGCGTTAGTTTCAGGCCTCAGCTCAGTGCCTACATCAAGCGGAATAATCGACTTAAAAGTGCGGACAGTGTCCCCGCCGAGAATATCATCGTAGTAACCCTCGACCCCGTAATAGCCAGTCTGATTATAAAGAACCAGGCCCAAAATATGCCCAGCCAACGAGCCATTAGGGTATGTGCGTAACAGCACCGGCCTGGCGGTAATGCAGCGCAATCGCTCGCCGAATTTCCCTGCAAGCACAGCCCACAGGTGCTCGCTTACCTCTCTGCTGAGGTCTGTCCCGTAACTTTCCATCAGCAACTGCAGTTGGGCAGCCATAGAGAGAGGATTGATATCCGGATCGGAATCCCGATTTAGGAGCACACCGAGTTGCTCTGCAAGTTCGGCGCTAATTGGGGGGCCGTAGCTCCCATCCAGCAGCCGGTGCAGTTGCCGTTCCAGATCTGGCGCAAGGTTGTGTTCCATATAAGGAATCAGTTTCTTGTACGCCAGCTGCCCACCATCCAGACCGACATCATCTAGAATGATTGGCCTGAGGCTCTCATACGGCATTTCCAGCACCCGCGAGAGTTCCAGGGCGACCTCTTCAAGCGCAATACGCCGGTCAATATGGTCGGTCTGACCATCCTCGTTTTCATCTCCGAAGCCAAGGCTTTTGTAATCGATCCCAAGCTCGTAATAGACCGTATTGGTGGCAAGCAAATCACCATCGCGGTCGTAAATGCGGCCTCGCGGCGGTCGCACCATTTCAAAGATGCCTGGTTGGCCATCGGCGATAATGGCCGCTTTAGCATCAAACTGGATACTAATTAACCTGTAGAAAACGAACAGGGTACCCAGAGACAGAATGAAAGTGACAATGCCGAGGCGGTTATGGAAAGACGCTTTGCGCACGCTATTCGCCCATGAATCCCCACTTAGGCAGTTGACGCATCACCCAGTGAGCAAGAGTTTCGTCATAAGGATCAATGGGTTGCTCCCCATGTTCATCCTGCTGCGGATGAACACGGGGCATATTTTCGAGGGAGAAACCGGCCACTTCCATGAACTCTATTTGGTCGATCTGGAGAGGTTTATAACCAAGCTGCTGCGCTCGCTTAATTAACGCTGCCGCCGACTGAACGCCGGCGTTGTGCGCGCGCAGCAAATCATTCTCAAAACCAAGCTTCTCCACCTGAAGGCGCAGCCTCTGTACATTCCTTCCGGTCACTGCTGCACGCGAGGTCTCTGCTAGATAGACAGCGCCGAATGACGCGGACGCGAACATGGCGATAGCAAGCGGCGCAAGAATCTGTCTGTGCTTTCGCCAAGGCGCCTGGCGAAAAGCCCGTCCAAACGACGCCTGATGCTGTCCTTCCACCCTGTCTCTTGCCTGTACAACCATCAGAACCTCCCTAAGATTCGAAAACGGACCAAGCTGACTAACAGGTTGGCTGCACACCCCCTGGATACCCTGAAGGATGAATGCAAGGTCTATGCCATGTATATCTTTAATTCAGCGTCCGGCAGGAGCCATACTCGCCCTCAGTCTACCAGGCGCAGCTGCTGCATAATGAGCAACACCAACATGGTATCAATCGCAATGAACACCATGGTACGCAATACGGGTGACAACAAATACCTTTCCATTTTGATTACCTTTCTCAACCTTACTGGCTCCTAGAGTTTCTCGGCTATACGTAATCTCGCGCTCCGGCTGCGCGGGTTTTGAATAACCTCCTCAGTCGTTGGTTGTATCGGCCGGCGCATTACTTGGCGAATGCTAGCGCGGTGCCCACATGCACACACAATGTGTTCCGGTGGGCAAAGGCAATCCCGAGATTCACGCCGGAAGACCTGCTTCACTATCCTGTCTTCCAACGAGTGAAACGCTATCACCGCCAGTCTCCCGCCAGGCACAAGTAAGCCCAGAGCGAGAGGCAAGGCATCTTTAAGTGCATCCAGTTCCGCGTTGACCGCCATTCGCAATGCCTGAAATGTCTTTGTTGCTGCATGCCGCCTACCTCTTATTTTTCCACTCTTTTGTTCGGCAACTATCCGCGCCAGATCCAGCGTGTTGTCAATCGGACGTGCCTGCACCATCGCCTGAGAAATCCTCTTGCTTCGACGCTCCTCCCCAAACTCGGAGAGCACTTGCGCGATCTCATTCTGTGTCCACAAGTTAACTATCTCCGCCGCCTTCATGCCTGAGGTCGGGTCAAAACGCATATCCAGCGGCCCCTCACGCATAAACGAGAATCCCCGCCTGCCGTTCTCAAGCTGCCGGGAGGACAACCCAAGATCCAGTAAAATGCCATCCACCCGCTTCCAGCCCAAATCCTGTGCGCAGCGGGCCATTTCCACAAATGACGCGTGCATCAATGTGGCCCGCGCTCCCGCTGATGACAGGAAACGCTTTGCCACC
>CAUZCX010000001.1:0-57244 GCA_963578565.1 Anaerolineae bacterium | reverse complement strand
GAAAGTGGCACCGGAGGGCACGGCGTCTCATTGGTGAACTTGAACCGCGCCGGCGTACCATTGCTGGAGATCGTGAGTGAGCCAGACATGCGCTCTGCGGCAGAGGCGGTAACCTATGCAAAGGAGTTACGCAAAATCCTTACCTATCTGAACGTTAACAGCGGCGATATGGAAAAGGGGGTTATCCGGTTTGAAGCCAACATATCGGTACGCACGACCGGGAGTAAGAATCTGAACACCCGCACCGAAATCAAGAACCTGAACTCGTTCCGCGCCCTCCAGCGCAGTACACAATATGAAATTGAGCGACAGATTACCGCGCGCACTTCTGGCGAGGCCGTGCAGCAACAAACCCTAGGCTGGGACGAGGCCCACGAAGTTACAGTAGCGCAGCGCAGTAAGGAGCATGCTCACGATTACCGCTATTTTCCGGAGCCAGATTTACCACCGTTGCAAATTGACCCGATCTGGGTAGAGCAGATCAGCACCACCCTTCCCGAATTGCCCGCTGAAAAAACTGAGCGCTTCCGCAAAATGGGATTAAACGAGTACGATAGGCAGGTACTGGTGGCAAAGCGTCCGGTAGCAGAGTTTTTCGAAGCCGCAGTGCACAACGGGACAAAGGCAGACCCGTCCGTACAAGCCAAGACTATCGCCAACTGGTTGAGCAGCCATCTATTCGGGCTGCTGCACACCGCCGGAACCGAAATAGAAGAGATGCAAATCCGCCCAGAGCAGCTGGTGGATTTGCTGGTGCTGCTGGAAGCCGATCGCATAAGCGCCAGCAGCGCCAAGCAGGTACTACGCGAAATGCTGGCAACAGGCGCGGAGCCAAAGGCAATCATCACTCAGCGAGGGCTTGAACAAGTGAGCGACACCGACACCATCGCGCAGGCGGTCGAAAGCGTGCTAGCCGACCATCCTGAGCAGGTTGAGAGATTTCTGGCCGGCAAGGAGACGCTCGCCAACTGGTTCTTCGGGCAGGTGATGCGCGCCATGGGCGGCAAGGCAAACCCGCAGGTGGTGCGCTCAGTGCTGCAGGAAGCGTTGCAAAAAGGAGTCGGTACCAGCAACACCCAATGATGGGTTCCGATTCAACCAATCCTATCTGTGACTACGAGGGCTCGCGTTATCAGTCTGAGTTCTGGGAAGAGGGCGGACGTGAATACGAAGACCGCGTCGAGCGCATAGCGCTGCGCCATCTGCTTCCTGAGGGCGGCCCGCTCTGTCTCGAAGTCGGCGCCGGTGCCGGTCGCCTGACCGACGAACTGGCTCACTTTGACCGCGTGACGCTGTTAGATTATTCGCACACACAGCTACAGCAGGCACAAGAGCGGCTGGGACGTGGCGCACGCTTCGTCTATGTGGCTGCCGATGTTTACCGTCTACCGTTCGTAGACGGCCTCTTTGATGCAGCCCTGATGGTGCGCGTCATTCATCACCTTGTGGACCCGCGCACTGCCCTAACCGGCATTCATGCCACCCTCCGTCCATGCGGTACACTGGTAATGGAGTTCGCCAACAAGCGGAATGCTAAGGCAATCATGCGTTACTGGCTCGGTCTGCAGAGTTGGAACCCGTTCAGCCCAGAAACAGTGGAGTTCACTAGACTCAATTTCAATTTCCATCCGAGGATCATACGCTCATGGTTGCACGAGGTAGGCTTCGCAATCGGACAGCAGCGCAGTCTTTCCCACTTTCGGCTGCCTGCACTGAAACGCATTGTGCCAGCTGAGTGGCTATCATCCGTAGATGCAGCCCTGCAGCCAAGTGGAGACCATTGGCAGCTCACTCCTAGCGTAATGTTGTGCGCATCTGCACGTCCGACCGGGCCAGTCGCGCCAGCGCAAGCCTTCTTCCGTTGCCCACGCTGTACTAGCACCGCACTCACGGAGAGAGAGAGTGAGCTCCACTGTCCAAACTGTGGGCGTATATGTATTGTCAGGGACGGAATCTACGACTTTCGGGAACAGCAACTGTCTAAGGAGGAAGAATGAGCATTGACGGACAAGTATTTCAAATAGAAGTGGCTGGTGTGCGTCGAGAGCTGCCACTCATGGAGGTTAAAACTGGGCTGCGCATCGCGGTGTTAAACATACTCGGGGACACCGAACTGGTGCAAGCAGCAGCAGCCGCACTCGCACACAAACTGGCCGATGTGGATTACGGTGTGCTGGTGACCGCAGAGGCAAAGAGCATCCCACTAATCTGCGCGCTTGCCCTAGCCGCTGAAAAACCATATGTAGTGCTGCGCAAAACGCACAAGCCCTACATGGGGGATAGTCTACATGCTGAGACGCTCTCAATCACCACTGGCAAACCCCAGACACTTTATCTGGATGCCAAGGACCGTGACTTGATTGCAGGCAAGCGCATCGCACTCATAGACGACGTAATTAGCACGGGTTCCACCCTTCAGGCAATGCGTCTACTCATGTCCAAAGCTGGCGCGGAGGTTGCTGCCGAAGCAGCCATACTGACCGAGGGCGACCGCTCGCAATGGGAACACATTTACGCGCTTGGCCATCTGCCACTGTTCACAGGATAAATCACGCTTCCGATCCACCTACTTATGGGCTCTAAGCCCAGGTCATGTTCCAATAATCACACAGATTGCGCAGCGCGCATTCTGGGCATCTCGGACGGCGCGCCCGGCATATTTCTCGTCCCAACCGTATAAGATTCATGTGAGCCGCATAATAATGCTCCTGACAGAACACCGCCTCCAAATGCGGATGGGACGCCTCGGCGCTCATACCGCTCGGGCGCAGACCTAGGCGACCGGTAACGCGATGGACATGAGTATCCACCGGAAACGCAGGCAGCTGCAAAGCAAAGAGCAGTACGATTGCTGCCGTCTTCGGCCCGACACCCTTATAGCGCAGCAACCACCGCCGCGCCTCTTCCACTGGCATCCTCCCCAGAAATTGAAGCGATAGATCGCCGCGCTCCGCGGTTATCTGACGCAGCACCTGCTGAATACGTGGGCCTTTCTGTTTAGCCAGACCCGCAGGACGAATGGCGGTTATGACCGCCTCCGCAGGCGCATCACGCACCGCAGCCCAGTCTGCGAAAGCGCCGCGCAGCGCATCGAAGGCGCGGTCACGATTGCTGTCATTAGTATTCTGCGAAAGTATGGTGGATACCAGTTCGTCCAGGGGCGGCAGCAGTTGACGCCATACCGGCTCCCCGTAGGTTTTCATAAGCATGTTCTGCACTAGCTCGGCTTTTCGTTTCAACTTGGCGTTGACCATCTCAACATTATAGCCGCGGGCGCGGCAACCGTGCTACAATCCTCCCACGGTCATATATTGAACCAGACCGTCGCTAACATGCGAAAAAAGCCATTCCGGAACCGACTCAACGAACTCAACCCAAAGGCATGGCTGCAATTCCAGAAATCATGGTTCATCCACAACCCACCGCCGCGCAAGAAAGGTGTGATCCGTCATCCAGCAAAATTCCCGGAGACGCTCGTTCAAAGCTTCATAGAGTTCTTCACCAAGGCGGGAGACATCGTGCTCGACCCAATGGCGGGAACCGGCAGCACTCTCGTTGCGTGCCTGCACAGTGGACGTAACGGTATAGGCATTGAGCTCAGCGAGAAATACACTGCCATAGCCCGGCAAGTGGTCGCAGCCGAACAAGCCACATTGGGTTGTGCCGCCAAAGGAGTTTCGGCTTCGGTCATCCATGCTGACTGTAGAACCGCTTTCAGGCAATCGCTGCCCCCAATAGATTATGTCATCACATCACCTCCATACTGGGACATGCTGCACATGCGTGGCTCTAATACACAAAAGAATCGTCGCGCCGCTGCGGATCTAGATGTCTTTTACTCTAATGACCAGCGCGATCTGGGCAACATACAGGATTACGACGAGTTCCTTATACAGCTCTGTGACATATACACATCTCTTCACCCACTGATGAAGGCAAATGCGTATCTTACGATAATAGTAAAAAACATTAAGAAAGGTGGCAGGATTTATCCACTCGCCTGGGATCTTGCCCGAGAGCTCAGCAAGATCTTCGCGTTAAAGGACGAACGTATTTGGTGTCAGGATAATCAACGCCTTGCGCCATACGGGATGGGTAGCGCATGGGTAAGTAATACCTTTCACCATTACTGCCTACAGTTTCGCAAAGAGTCCTGACAACGCTGTTACACAAATCCATCTGCAATCAATCCGCCCCAGCCGACAACAAGCGCAATTTGCACAAGCAGCCAAGACGCGCTTATAATCATCCCACTTCACAACACATAATGGCCAATGAAGACCCATCGCCACGGAAACACCCGTGCAGAGAGCTGCCGGTGGCTGCAAGACAGTGGGGTGTCCTGACGGTTCCACTCCAGCAAAGCCGGCACCGAAAGGTCGGCTGGGAACACCCGTTAACCCTGAATGAGGTCAGGGGTTATGCCTAACGAAGGTAGCTGGAACCACGAGGGGGGCCCCGTCCTACCATGGATGCGGGGCTGTTTGTATCTTGTTACAACGCGGAGACTACCATGCTTGACATCAATTTCATCCGCCAACAGCCAGAACAAGTGAGAGCCGCGCTCTCGCTGCGTAATGCCGAGGCAAACCTGGAGGACGTGCTGGCGTTGGACGTTGAGCGACGTGAGCTGCTGCAACAGACCGAGACGCTCAAATCTGAGCGCAATCGCGTCTCCAAGGAAATCGGCCGTATGAAGGCTGCCACCGATCTAGAGAATCGCATCACGGAAATGCGCGCCGTCGGCGACCGCATATCCAGCCTGGATGAGCAGGTACGCGCAGTCGAAAATAGGCTCCGCGCCCTCATGCTGGAAATCCCTAACATGCCGGAACCTGGCACGCCGCACGGCGAGAGTGATGAGCACAATGTGACTATGCGCGAGGTCGGAGTACGGCGAGATTTCGATTTCTACCCAAAACCACACTGGGAAATCGGTTATGAATTGGGAATCATCGATTTCGAGCGCGGAGTTAAATTGAGCGGTTCGAGGTTTTACGTGCTCAATGGCGCCGGTGCACGCCTGCAGCGCGCGCTTATCAGTTTCATGCTGGCACAGCACGAGCGGCAGGGTTATGCAGAGCGATATCTGCCTTTCATAGTGAAAGAGGTGAACTTTGAAGCCGCCGGCCAACTGCCCAAATTCGCCGACAACATCTACCACGACGCCGAGGATGACGCCTGGTTGGTAACGACCGCGGAAGTCCCGCTCACAAATCTTCATCGAGATGAAATCCTATCCACGGACGAGCTACCGCGCTACTACACTGCATACACGCCGTGCTTCCGCCGCGAGAAGGTAGCCGCAGGTAAGGACGTACGCGGAATCAAGCGCGGGCACCAGTTCGACAAAGTGGAGATGTATGCCTTCACCCGACCAGACCAATCATCAGACGCGCTTCACAAATTGGTCGCCGACGCGGAGCAGACCTGCGTGGAGCTCGGGTTACCCTACCGCGTACGTCAGCTATGCAGCGGGGATCTGGGATTCAGTTCGCGCATCACTTACGACATCGAGGCATGGTCACCAGGCTGCGATGAGTGGTTGGAAGTATCCTCGGTATCCAATTGTGGTGACTTCCAGGCACGCCGCGCCAACACGCGGTTCAGGCCAAAGAAAGGCGCCAAGCCGACGTTCGTGCACACGTTGAACGGGTCTGGCCTCGGCCTGCCTCGCACACTCATAGCCGTACTTGAGAACTACCAGCAGGCCGATGGAAGCGTGGTAATCCCAGAGGTGCTGCGCCAGTGGATGCCGGGCGAGGTTGTGATCAGCGCATAACGAGAGGTTGCAATGCCAATCTCAGAATTACTGATCCTTATTCTCACCGGACTGGTGATGCTGATGGGCCTTGCGGGCACAATAGTTTCCGTGCTGCCCGGACCAACGCTGATCTTACTCGTGGCGGCAGGCTATTGTTTACTGAACGGCTCCGGAGAGCGCGGCGGCCAATTATTGGTAACGATGGCACTGCTAGCTATCGCTTCCGGGACAGTGAGGCTCTGGCTCGCAAAGTCCGGATCTATCCGGGGCGGAGCCTCGCGCCAGTCCATGCTGCTCGGGCTGACACTAGCAGTAATGGGGTTTTTCGTATTACCCCTCATCGGCGCATAATCGGTGGAGTGCTCGGAATTTACTTCACCGAATACAGCCGCACGCGCGACAAAACGAAAGCATGGAAAGCCACCCGAGGCCTCCTGCTCGGATTCGGGGCTGGATATCTACTGGAGGTAGCGGCGGCGATGCTGATGATGGGGGTGTGGATAGAGTGGGTATGGCGAGGTTGATGCAACATTACGGCTCAAAAAAAAGCATACCAACCCCCCGCCTCTCGAGCGCGACTGCGGCCCAATGAGCAACAACCGCAGATTGGTCTTCCAGCGCCTTGGCCAGAGCCGGAACAGCCGCGCCGTCGCTAAAACGCGCCAATGCCCGAGCGGCATTCGCGCGCACGCCGGGATCGTCAGCGATCAACGCATCAACCAGAGCGGGCGAAGCCGGATCTCCCAGCCGCGCCAGCGCATCTGCAGCATGACGCGCTAGGTATCCGTCCGATTCCATCAATATAGCGGCCAAAGGATTCACGGCGGCCGGGTCGTCCCTCTGTCCGAGCGATAAGATCGCCACGGCACACACCTCCGCATCTTCATCTTTCAGGAGTTTAACCAGAAGATCAGTCGCTTCGGGACCCGGAAACTCACCCAGCACGCGAGTAGCCCACCAGCGTGAATCCACCTTCTCGCTGGCGCACAGATCTCTCAGTGCGGCCAGTGCATAGTCTCCAAACTCGGGGAGCGCCTTCGCAGCCACCTCCGCAAGTTCGTCGTCGCCGCAATTGAGTTGCTTCAGCAACCTCCGTAGGCTCATAGCCGCGGGGACATGAGCAGGAGGATGAATATGATGGTACGACAATCAGTCTGCCGGCGGCGGCACCGGAAGATCAGCCACAGCCGTTTGCGCCCACTTATCGCCCTCATCGATCAGCATCACCGGAATGTCATCCCGGATTGGGTACTTGCGGCCGCAACCCTCTTCCTGACAAACCAGCCACGTGTCGTGCGTCATTTCCAGCGCCCCTTCGGCCTCCTGCACGCATGCCGGACAGCGCAGAATTTCCAACAATTCCTCACTCACCATCGATACACCTCCACAGTACTCACAGCGCCAGCGAGTATACCACGCCCCGGGAAACAAAGAGATGTAACGCACAGATTCGCGGATTGACAGCAGCCACAAATCAGCGCTATAATCAGTATAATCAGATTATTATAGTTAAAATAATACACTGCGCCACATGATCGCATCCAAGATCGATTCTGACTTTCTGCGTTATCTGGTCACGAACGCCTGCCGGCCGGGTGACCGGCTGCCCCCACTGGAAAAGCTAAAGCTACAGCTAGGATTGAGCATGAGCAAACTGCGTGAGCAGCTGGAAGTAGCTCGCCATCTCGGCCTTGTGGAGGTCAAGCCACGCTCCGGCATTCAATGCTCTGAATACACTTTTTTGCCAGCCATAAAACTCAGCTTACTGTTCGCACTAGCACTAGATAGTAACCTTTTTGGTGCATTCAGCGCACTACGTCACCACGTGGAGGTTAGTTTTTTTCCAGAGGCAGTGGCGCAATTGACTAACGCAGACAAATCCGCGCTGAACTACCTGGTGCAGGCCGCACGGCGGAAACTGGACGGTGAGCCCATCCGCATTCCGCATCAGGAGCACCGCGCCTTGCATATGGGGATTTTCCAGAGGTTGCAGAACCCGTTCGTGCACGGCCTACTGGAAGCATACTGGGAAGCATACGAGGCGGTGGAACTAAATGTTTACGCGGATATCGATTATCTTCGCGAGGTATGGGACTACCATGCGCAGATCGTTGCCGGCATTATCAATGGTGATATCACCTCCGCGCGCCGCGCACTTGTAGAGCACACCGAGCTGCTCCGCGCACGGGATACTTCCCCGCCGCAGGATTCGTAATCACGACTGCACCCATAACCATGCAAAGCGCCGGAGAACACATGGCCGTCAAAGATATCAAAACCTACAGCAGCGCAACTGAAGCGAAACAGGATAGCCAGGTGATAAACGACTTTTCCATTCTGGTAGCAACTCCCAACGGTTCAGGCAGCCAGACATCCAATCTGGTACTGCTGCGCGCCCTCTTCAAGATGGGCATACCCAGCAACGGTAAAAACCTATTCCCCTCCAACATACAGGGCATGCCCACATGGTACACCATCCGCTGCAGCCAAGATGGTTACGTAGCCCGGCGCGAGCAGGTGGAAATCGCAGTGCTAATGAATCCAGAAACTGCGACCAGTGACCTCGCCAAAGTAGAAGCTGGTGGCGTATGTTTTTACCCTGAAAGCGCCGGCTATGAACTGACACGCGACGACCTGACTTACTATCCCATGCCAGTAAAGCAGCTTTCCAAACAGGCGGACGTATCCACATCAATGCGCACATACATTGCTAACATGGTATACATCGGCGTGCTATCGCAAATCCTCGGCATAGATCTGACCGAGATAGAGGCTGCGCTGCAATGGCATTTCTCAAACCGAGACAAGCTTGTCCATAATAATATTAGCGTCATCAGATCCGCCGCAGAATGGGCAGCGCAACACCTCACAAAAACGGATCCCTACCAAATTAAGCGCAGCAGCGCCACTGAAGGCTTGATAATGATTGACGGTAACTCGGCCGCAGCGCTCGGCGCCATTTACGGCGGTATGACAGTGATGTCATGGTATCCTATCACGCCATCTACTAGCCTAGCAGACAATCTATCCCATTATGCGAAAATGCTTCGCACAGATAATGAGGGCAAAGCCACTTACGCAATCGTGCAAGCCGAAGACGAACTTGCTGCCATAGGCATGGTAATTGGGGCGGGTTGGGCTGGAGCGCGTGCGATGACTGCCACATCCGGACCGGGCATCAGCTTGATGTCCGAATTCGCCGGTTTTGGTTATTACGCCGAGATTCCGGCAGTCATCTGGAACATACAGCGCATGGGCCCGAGCACCGGCTTACCCACGCGTGTATCCCAGGGTGACGTGACCGCTTGCTATTGGTCTGGGCACGGCGACACAAAGCACATATGCCTGTTACCCGGAAACGCAGCCGAATGCTTCGAGTTTGGCTGGCGTGCCTTCGACATTGCTGATCGCTACCAGACCCCAGTGTTCGTGCTCAGCGACCTTGATTTGGGCATGAACTCCTGGATGACAGAACCTTTCAATTACCCGGAACAGTCTATGGATCGTGGAAAAGTTCTCACTGCTGAACAGGTCGCGTCCAACGGATTTCAGCGCTATCTCGATGTGGACGGCGACGGCATCCCCTATCGAACCATACCCGGAACCGAGCAGGCGGGAGCGGCATACTTCACACGCGGTAGCGGCCACAACGCAGCAGCCAACTATAGTGAGGACAGCCAAGACTATTTAGACAACATGGCGCGGCTACAAAAGAAGTTCGAGACAGCCCGCGAACAGTTGCCGCTGCCGGTGACAGTGTTAGAGCCAAACTCAAACATTGGGCTCATCGGTTTCGGATCAACTGACCCACCTATTACTGAGGCACGAGACCTTCTGGCTGCCGCCGGGGTTACAAGCAGCTACCTGCGCCTACGTGCACTGCCCGCAAGCGCGACTATACGAGATTTTGTAGAAGCACATGACCGGGTTTATGTGATCGAAATGAATGTTGACGGACAGCTGCACAAACTCATACAGCTGCAGTTACCCACACTGGCTGTAGGGCTGTGCTCGCTGGCTCACTGCGACGGTCAACCATTGACTGCAAACTGGATAGTGACAGCGGTGCTAGCAAAGGAGGGCGATAAATATGGCACACACACGCGGTAAGACCAACGCTATCGGGTTGCATAAGAATGATTACCGCGGTGATGACACCACACTGTGCGCCGGTTGTGGTCACATCTCCATTGGATCACAGATAATCACCATAGCCTACGAACTCGGTCTACAGCCAGAGAAGATAGTAAAAATCAGTGGCATAGGCTGCTCCAGCAAGAGCCCAGCATATTTCCTCAACCGATCATTTGCATTTAACGCGCTGCATGGGCGCATGCCATCCGTAGCGAGCGGGGCAATGTTGGCCAACCGAGACCTGATAACTCTCGGAATCAGCGGCGATGGTGACACCGGCAGTATCGGCCTCGGGCAGTTCAAGCACACCATAAGGCGCAACACACCGATGGTTTATATCGTTGAGAATAACGGAGTCTATGGTCTCACTAAGGGTCAATTCTCAGTCACTGCCGATGATGGTCAAATGTCAAAATATTACGGTAAAAACGAACTGCCCTCTATGGATTTATGCCTAGAGGCCATTGTATCTGATGGCGGCTTTGTGGCTCGCTCGTTTGCCGGGGACCCAAAACAGCTGAGGCCACTTCTCAAAGCCGCCATCAGCTACAATGGCACCGCGCTCCTGGATATCATTAGCCCGTGCGTCGCATTCAACAACTCAGCTGCTTCCACCAAGGGGTACGAATGGGTCCGCGACCACGACGCACCCCTGCACGACATCACTTATGTGCCACTGCGCGAGGAAATCACGGCAGACTATGAACCAGGCGAAACCAGAACCGTCACCCTGCATGACGGTTCTCACATAATATTGCGAAAACTAGATAAGACCTATGACCCTTCAGACCGGGTCACCGCGATACGGGCGCTGGAACACGCCAAGGAGGAAGGGACATTGGTAACTGGATTGATATATTGCAACCCTGGACGCGCCAGCATAGTCGAGACGGAAATGCTAACCGAGGTCCCACTCGCGCACCTCCCCGAGGCCGAATTACGTCCCCGAGAAGAATCCCTGCACAAAATAATGGCCGGAATGTAACTTGGGTAACTCTGACCAGAAAGAGATGACTCCAACCTCGCCTGGAGAGCTTTCAGAGAGCTACCACATCGCGCGTTCCGGCTGCGTCATCATCAACCGCAGCGCGGTGGGCCGCATCTGGGTGTACGGGACAGACCGTCTGGACCTGCTGCAGCGCCTCTCCACAAACGACCTGAGTGCAATGGCCCTGTACGAGAGTCGCCCGACCGTGCTTACTACCTCGGTCGGGCGCATCGTGGATCTTCTGTTAGTGCTTAATCTGGAGGAGCGCGCACTGTTGCTTACCAGTCCGGGCCAATCAGAAGCAGTGCAGCATTGGCTGCGCAGCTTCATTTTCTTTCAGGATGACATTAAGCTGCAAGATGCCACTTCGGAGTTAAAACAGTTCGGTCTATATGGCACGCAGGCCAGCACAGTAGCCACGCAGCTAATAAGCGCTGCGGCCCAACTGCCACCCCACCTCGCACTCCCACTAGAGGAGAACGCCTGGCTGCTACGCGGATCCCCGCCGTCCGGCATCGGTTATGAGGTAATCGCATCAACCACAGTATTGAAACGCTGGGAGGAGCGGGCGTTGGATGCGGGCGCTGAAATGGCACCATCAGGCCTGCATGAGATTCTGCGCGTGGAGACTGGACTGCCCGGAGCGGGCCATGAAATTGAGCCTGCCTTTATTCCTCTCGAAGTAGGACTACGTGAGGCCATCAGTTTCAGCAAAGGCTGTTACACGGGACAGGAAATCATTGCGCGCATGGATACACGCGGAAAATTGGCCAAGACCATGGTAGGTCTACGCTCAAGGCAGCAGCTTCCCCGGGGTGCCGCGCTACGCACACCCAACGGCAGCGCCGGCATGGTGACTAGCACCGTGCACTCCCCGCGGTTAGGATGGATTGGTCTCGCCTTGGTCAAACCAGCCGCAGCCATGTCGGGTGCGGAGATGACGGTGGGAGATTACGAACCCGCGCTGCGGGCGACAGTAACCGCGCTTCCCTTCGATAACTGAGCACGGAAGGGCATATTTCTTGCAATGAATGCGGGTGCGGTGGGTGGATGTAGCCCCAGCGCTTGATCGCTCCAATTGAAGAGTATCCAGCCCGCTTTATTTATTGCAACCCGATACAAGTGTGGGCTATAATCTCTCCAGTATACGTTCGTCCGTGCTGAGAACGAACAATAACCATGAACGCCGAGACCGTCAAGAACCTATCCGAGACAGTGATGAGTTTTATCGGTTTGCTAGCCGCCGGGCTGTTGACAGCTGCCCTCCCGTTCGTAGTGGCCTCTATTGCATCATGGCTCCGCTCGCGCTCCAAAGAACTCTCTCAGCGTCTGAACAACCAGCAATTGCAGATGGTGCAGGCTGTGGGAGACCTTGTGGTGCGCGCCGCCGAGCAAAATGCCAACAACGGTGTGCTTGTTTCCGGGCCTGAGAAAAAGAAATTCGCGATGGCCATGGCACGCGGTTATTTCCGCCGCCTTGACATTAATATGGACGCCGCTTCAATTGCCGGCCTAATTGAAGCGGAGGTGATGCGCCAGTTTCACAACTCATCCGGGTCCTCAGACTCCGCCCAAGTGCGCTCAGCTTTGCTCTCCAGAGCCGCGCGCACAGCCGTGCTTGCCGCCGAGCAAAGCGGGTTAAAACGTCGCGCCCTAGAATCCGGTTTGAACCTCGCTGAGGAAAAAAAGACGTATGCCGTCAACCTAGCGACAGATTATCTTGCCCAGCACGGGATCCGCGTACCGCCCGATCTCATTGATGGCATGATTGAGGCGCAGTTGATGCGTTTCCGCATCCAGGCCTACCAGAACCCGCAAGGCTGACGCCGCGCCGTTCTGCTCAGATTTCGCCACCAATAGTGTGCAGCAATAAGTTGTTCGCTGAACGCATCTCCACGATTGGGATTCCAGCAATGATAACAATCTGATCCCCGACCTCCAGCCGAGACGATTGGAGCAGTACATGTTCAGCAGACCTAATAATTTCTTCAAGCGTCATCGCACGCGGCACCTGAAAGGGTATCGCCCCACGAAACAAAGCCATGCGGGTGTAAGTTTCTGCGTCTACGGTGAAAGCCATTATCGGCACCTTAGGACGTGTTTTGGAAACCAGACGCACGTTACGGCCACTGCGCGTGAAGACGACTATGGCATCAGCATTAAGTGTGTGTGCCAGGTCGCGCGCCGCACGCGCAAGCGCCACTGCCGTGATTGGTGTGGTCCGCAGTCCCTCATGTTCGCTGCTGTACCCCCATTCACTCTCGTGTTGCTCGGCCTCTTCGATTATCTCCACAATTGTGCGGACGGATTCCAGCGGATATTTACCCACCGCAGTTTCGGCTGAAAGCATGACCGCATCGGTACCATCGAAAATCGCGTTTGCCACATCGGATGCCTCCGCGCGCGTAGGGCGCGGCGAATTAATCATGCTCTCAAGCATCTGCGTTGCCGTCACCACAAGCTTGCCGCGCTCGTTGGCAAACGCAATAATGTACTTTTGCGCCGAGGGAACTTTCTGTGCGCTGATTTCCACCCCGAGGTCACCGCGCGCCACCATCACTCCCTCGCAATGGTCAAGTATCTGCGGCAGATTGTCGAGAGCAGCTGGCCGCTCCAATTTTGCGATGATGGGAGTGTTCGCACGTTCAAGATTAATTTCGCGCATGGCGGTACGCACATTCACAAGGTCCTGTTCATTCTGCACGAAAGAGACAGCAACATAATCGACCCCTTTCTCAAGCCCGAAGGCGAGGTCTACGCGGTCCTTTTCCGTCAGGCCCTGAATTGCCATGTGCACGCCCGGAAGGTTGATACCCTTACGCGCCCGCAAGGTCCCGCCTACTTTCACGCGCGTCACCACCTCAGTGTCACGGGCGATTTCCACCTGCAACTCCAGATTTCCATCATCGAGTAGTATCCTGTCGCCACGCTGCACATCGGCGGGCAGGCCCGCATAAGTGGTGCTTACTCGCTCCCTGTTTCCTGCCACCACCTGCGTGGTGATAGTGAAGGGAGCGCCGGCTTGCAGCTCAACTGTGGTACCATGCTCGAAGGTACCTATGCGAATGCGCGGTCCTTGCAAATCCTGCAAAATTGCCACCGGTTTCCCCATGTCAGCAGCGATTCTGCGGATCCGGTTGATGACATCCGCGTGGTCATCATGCGTGTCGTAAGAGAAATTAAGCCGGGCCACGTTCATGCCTGCTGCAATCAACGCGGCCAACCTATCATCAGATTGCGAAGCCGGGCCGATGGTACAGATGATTCTGGTTTTGCGCAAAACTTTGGTTACAGGTTGCTTCCACATTGTTCTCACGATTATACACCCCAGCGAGCACTGCTAGCCGCCGACAGCCTCCGGCACGGCACCTTGCATCCCTAACAATGGTTTTGTATAATGCGGTTCCTAACCCGCACAGTTCTCCAGATTTGGTGCGGTTTCAATAAACATGACTTACCTAAAACACCAAGTTAACATATGACGGTAGTAAATCTGCTGCTGATTGAAACACACAGGAAAACTGCGGCTTCCTTTTCTGTTGATTTGGAGAAAAGTGGATACGCATTGTACATAGCGAACAAAGTCTCAACCGCGATAAAGCATGCCAACCGCCTTATGCCTGACATCATCATTCTAGATTCTGCGTCCATGCGCACGGTCGGTAACCGCATGTGCTTCCGCATCCGCCGCACCTGTCACCCATGCCGCTTGATACACCTAGTGGAAAGCCACATCACACCAGACTCGAAATGGGGCGCGGACATAACGCTTGTGCAGCCATTCACCGGGCGCAAGGTGCTTAACGCAGTGAAACGACTGCACCCGCTCCCCGAAGGAAATTGGCGTCATATCGGGCCGCTGCGGTTAAGCGTCAAGCAGCGCCGAGTGCAGTGCTGGGGTGAAGAAAAACGTCTGACGCCAAAAGAGACCCGACTGTTGCAGGTGTTGCTGAATCGCGCCGGCAACACGGTCTCTCGCAAGTACCTGATAAAACATGTATGGGAAACCGACTACCTCGGAGACACGCGCACGCTCGATGTGCACATCAGCTGGCTGCGGCGAGCAATTGAAAAGAACCCCCTGCAACCCCGATTGCTTCAGACCGTACGGGGAGAAGGTTATCGCCTCGATCTTTCCGGTGCGAAGAATGCCTGAGACCAATGCCTGATTATCAGCAGCAACCCCGTCACACGCGTGGTCGACCGGCGCTGCGTGCAGGATTAATGCAATAACCCACCGGAAGCATTGGCGGGTTGCTTTAGACAGAAAAAGGCAATATACCGCGGCGGCGTCAGGCTTCGGCCTCCAGAACGGCCAAGCTGCGCATAAGGCTGCCCTTGCGCCGAGAGGCATTGTTACGATGAATGAGACCGTTTTCAGCAGCCTTATCCAACTTGCTGACCGCGTTCAGCACCTCCACCCGCGCCGTTTCTACCTGCTTGTCCTCCAGAGCCTCGCGAGCGCGCCGCACCGCGGTTTGCACCTCCGCCTTACGACTTCGATTGCGTTCCGTTTTTCTGGCATCAGCACGAATGCGCTTTTGCGCAGATCTTATATTTGCCACTGGTATCCCCTCAGTCAAAACTTCGCTTATTGTTGTGAGACATCAATTTTAACCAAGCGAGGCGTTTTTGTCTAGGCTGGGATTATCCACACTCGCACCCGGGCAGCCGCAATGCGAGTGATCGTCAACGGTTGGTTCCTATCGCGTACAGATACAGGTTCAGGACAATATCTGCATGCGCTGCTTCGCCATATGCCTGCACAGGCGGCTGACCTCGACCTACATGTGATCGTACCACAACCGAGCCCGCCGCCGCCAGGCTGGCAGCTGCATGTACGGGCCGCGAGAAGCAAACCGCTGGCCAAGCTACGATTTGAGCAACTGGAAATACCACGTGCAGCCCGGCAGCTGCAGGCAGATGTGGTCCACATTCCCTACTGGGCACCGCCATTGCGATCACCCACACCGCTGGTGGTCACGGTGCACGACATCATCCCACTGCTGCTCCCAGAACATCGCGGCTCACTGCCGAAACGATGTTACACCGCCCTGGCGGCTGCCGGCACTCGCGGCGCGACGCAGGTCATCGCCGACTCGCACAGCTCCCGCTGTGACATCCTCTCTCGCCTTCACTTGCCCGCCGACCGCGTTCACACGGTACATCTCGCAGCCGAGGCACAGTTTACGCCACCAGTAGGAACACAACCTATCAGCAGCCTACAAGCAAAATACGGACTGCCCGAGGCCTACGTGCTGTATCTGGGCGGATTCCAACGCCGAAAAAACGTGCATCACCTGCTAACGGCGTGGACATGGGCGCACTCGGCAATGCCCGATGGATGCCAGCTTGTAATTGCTGGTCATCTCCCAGTGCGCCCGGATAAACGCCTGTATCAGGACCTGCCCGCGCTCACATCCCAGCAAGGAACCGCCGAAAGCGTGCGCTTCATCGGCGCTGTGACTGAGTCCGACAAGCCAGCGCTGTATCAGGGCGCCAGCTGCTTTGTCTTTCCTTCCAGTTACGAGGGTTTTGGCTTGCCGCCATTGGAAGCCATGGCGTGCGGCGTACCAGTGGTCACCACCGGAGCTGCCTCTCTCCCTGAGGTAGTGGGTGATGCTGCCTATCTAGTTTCTGACCCGTCCGATACGCGTAAACTAGGAGCGGCGATCATCAGCACGATCGTTGACACCGAACTCGCGAGCGAGCTGCGTGCGCGTGGATTGAAGCAGGCTGCGCGCTTCAGCTGGGGACAGACTGCGCGCGAGACCCTGCGCATATATCAACGCGCTGCCAACTGAGTGTACTGATCAGTCCAACAGGCTGTTGATGGCACGGACATGTCCTGCGTCCGCTTTCGTCACTTCCCGGTCGTAAGTGAGCCAACCGGTGGTTTCCCTTTCAACATCGGTAAGTTGTGAATACACCGCCGCGCTAAGCCCGATATTGTCACGCAATGCGCTGATTTGATAGGTATAATGGCTGTATCGTGCCAGCAGCCCGACTGCGCTTGGTGCCGATTCTACATAAGTGGGCTCCGCCCAACGCAAATCATCGGCTGCCCACAGATGCCCGCTCAGCGGCCAACCTAAGCCGCCCCACTCAGCCAGCACGCGCGCCGCGCCGGTCCCCACCGCGGGAAATTCCACCCGGTTATAGGAGTGAAAACTAATTGCATCGCCCACACCCTGATCGGCATAACCAGTTGCGCCAATTACCAGCCGCGTCGGGTCTAGCGACTTGACCGTAGCAGCCATGTTCGCCACATCGAATTCGCCCCAGCGCTCATTAAAGAGCACCCATGTAATCACCGATGGATGATTGTGCAGCTGCGCAAGCATGCGGCCAAGTTCATCACGATAATGCTCGCGACCCCATTCAGACCAATTGTTCCCCATAGGCATGTCCTGCCAGACCAGCATCCCTAGCCGGTCCGCCCAATAGTACCAACGCGCCGGCTCGACCTTCATGTGTTTGCGGATGAGGTTGTAACCGAGGGCACGCGCTGTTTCAATATCGTAGCGGAGGGCATCATCGGTGGGCGCTGTGTAAAGGCCATCCGGCCAATAACCCTGGTCTAGCACACCCACCTGAAAGAGCGGTTGCCCGTTGAGATGCATCCGCGGAACACCGTCAACCGGAGCGGTTGAAATCTTGCGCATGCCAAAGTAGCTACCCACATTATCGATTAAGGCACCATCTCCAAACAGCTTAACTTCCAGATCATACAGATGTGGATTCGCAGGCGACCACAGAATTACATTGGGGATTGGCAGGAAAAACCCTCCGGACGCCGACCCGGATTGCACCGCCACAGAATGACCATCTATATTGACCGCGACTTGAGCCCATGCCGCACCAGCACCACCGGTAACGTTCACCTCCACGAGCACACCGCCAAGATCGACGTCAGGGGTGATACGCAGGCTTGCCACGCGCGTGGCGGGAACCGGCTCCAACCACACCGTTTGCCAGATTCCGGTGGATGCAGTGTACCAGATATCGACCGGTTTGTGCACCTGTTTTCCGCGCGGCTGCTCACCGCTGTCGGTCGGATCGAAGATGCCCACCACAATCTCCTGCGATCCCTCCGGCCGAAGAACATCGGTAATATCAAATTCGAAAGAATCGTAGCCACCCTGATGGGTGCCGAGTGGCTGCCCGTTGACGTATACGCTGGCCTCCCAATCCACCGCGCCGAAATGCAGCAACACGCGCTGCCCTGCCCACACTGATGGAAGTTCAAACACCCGCCGATACCACGCGCGGTCAACGTGACGCATCACCCCAGATAAAGCCGATTCAACCGGAAAAGGCACCAGAATTTTTTCTGCCAGAGACCGGCCGATGGGTGGAACATCATCGGCCTGCGCCTGCTGAAACTCCCACATCCCATTCAGGCTCAGCCACCGCGGGCGCACCAGCTGTGGACGTGGGTATTCGGGGAGCGAGTTTGTCGGCGAAACCTGCGCCGCCCAGCGCGTGAACAGCGGACTACCGGCCGGATGGTACCCAGCGGCGCTGCCCTCCACAATTACACCCCCAACATATTCTACAGCCGTCTGCGCATACACTCTCTGAATTTCATCCACGCCGGCCGTACCCGCGAAAGGGTACCCGGCGGCGGCAAGCTCACTGCGCATTTCCGCTTCGCTCTTTCCGCCGGACATAGGACTCACGGTGGGGTCGCACGGCGCAAACAGCCGGGCGGCTACCCAACCCTGCGCCGCGCTGCCCTCCGCAAGCCGATACCAGCCAGCCGCGGACTCGGCCACGTTCACCGCCACTCCAGTTGCGAGCGAGCCAACCTGAAGATACTCGGTCCCCGGCCCGGAGCGTACCTGCACTGTCAACGCAGCGCTGACACATTGCGCATCTACACTCGATGCTTGCTCTGGCTGCGCCGCCCGCACAATTCCGTGAGACCATCCCAAAACGCACAGTGCAAGTAACCACGCCGCTGACTGGAAGAAAAATTTCATTGCTTTGTTGCGTATCAATTCCTGCATTGTCTTCAAAAAGTTCAGAGCAAAATGCCCCGGCAAACTACCGCCATGCCAGGGCAACTACACATAGAGTATCTAGCACCACTATAACTGTCAAGTCTTAATCTGAACTCCGCTGTAGCGTGAGCACCGTGCGGGGTTATAATGACATAGCGTCAAGGGCAGGAAAACCATGACCGAGAACAGACCCGTGCTGCTCACCGGCGGCGCCGGATTCTTCGGCACCGTCCTCAAGCGAGAACTGCTCGAGCACGGTGCAACATGCGTGAGTGTAGATCTGCAGAAGGATGAACAGCGACATCCTAATCTTATCTCGGTGCAGGGTGATATCCGCGACCGCGAGCTGCTGGAGCGTATCTTTACGGCGCACCATTTCGATGCGGTTTTTCACTGTGCCGCCATGCTTGCACACGACATCCCCGACCATACAGCGCTCTGGCAATCAAACGTAGAGGGTACCCGCAACATCGCACAAGTGGCAGCTGATAGTGGCACGGCCAGCATAGTGTTCACTTCATCTAACTGCCTGTGGGGTCACAGTTTCGCCCGATCGGTGCGCGAGGACGACCCGCCCGACCCTATAGAGATTTACGGCAAGTCAAAATGGGAAGCAGAAAAAATATTGCTAGACTACTCCGACCAATTGAACGTGGTCATCCTGCGCTGCCCTACCATAGTTGACAGCGGTCGCCTAGGCTTGCTGGCCATCCTCTTCGAGTTCATCGACGAGGGACGCACCATCTGGACTGTTGGCACGGGCGAGAACCGCTATCAGTTCGTTTTCGCGCCCGACCTTGCGGATGCTTGCATGCGCGCGATGCACTACCAAGGGGCATGCGTCTTCAATGTCGGCTCTGACAATGTAGAGCCGCTACGTAGTGTATACCAGTATGTCATCGATCACGCCGCCACCGGCTCGAGAGTGCGCCCCCTACCAAAAACGCCCACGTTGCTCGCAATGCGAGTGGCACACTGGCTGCGGCTATCACCACTAGGGCCCTATCAATACAAAATGATCGCTGAGGATTTTCAATTTGACACCAGCCGCATTAAGGCAGTGTTGGGCTGGAAGCCTACGCTCAGTAACAGCGAGATGCTGCTGCGCGCTTACCAATATTACAGCCATCATCGAGCCGAAATCGCGCAGCGGCGCTATGCTTCATCGCACCGCAGACCAGCGCAAATGGGCATTATCCGTCTGATGAAGTGGCTGTCATGAGTGCACTGCCTTAGGGTGATGAAACCTGTACCCTACCTATCAGAACAGAATCGGAGCCCGCGCTCGTCAACAGACGCGTTCCGTATTCTAGGCTGTACATACCGACGTGGAGCTGATACTCACCGGCCGGTAACTCGAGCGGCAGCAGTATTGCGTGTGGGCTGCGCACACTTTCTGCGCGCTGCCAGCTGACGGTAGGCCGAAGGTCATTCGCTGGCCCGCCATCGCGCCCGACCCACAGAATACCATCCTCGTCCAGAAGATGCATAAAAACCTGATAGGCGTCCACGGGCACGGATGGAGCACGCCAGATAATCTCCACCACGAGCACATCGCCCGATGTCACCTGGGTTGCTAAGCCGCGCCAGCGCAATCCAATCCCGTTGGAGAACCGCACACTCTCACTAAATGCATCCGCGACGACCGGTCGGGCAAAAAGGGTTAGAGTCGCATGGCCGAAAGTCTCGCTGGCCGCGAGCCCGTAATGCTCTCGCATCCATTCTCCGGCTCGATTGCCGATCGCGAAGGGTGTAGTCTGATAATCCAGAAACCACACTCTAGAGTGAGGCCGCGCCACTTGCTCCAACACCTCGACCTCTGCGCTAGAAAAGAAAAGATAATCCGGTTGCGCGGTAGGGAGCAGATACGAGTGCAGGTAACCCTGAATCCAATCATAGGAATGCACGACCAGATCGCCGCGTCGCTGTAGCTGCGCGAAGCGTTGCGCTAACCCACGCCAGTCTTCATCTGGATCCCCAGGGTCCAAGTAATGACCAGCGAGCACCGCCGCCCATAAACCGAAAAGAAACAACCCCAATGGCAGTGCCGCTGCTCGGCTGCGCCGCCACAATCGCTCCGCTCCTACCGCGGCCAGCAGCAGCACGCATGGTAAGATGAAAATCAGAAATCGGGGGAAATAATAACTGAAGCGCAGCGAAAAAAATACGCTCAGCAGAAGCGGAGCTCCCAGCCATAGAGCCCAGTTAGCTCGGTGGAACCCGCTAGACGTACAATCAGGCCAACTCGCCACGATTAGTACTAGGAGCACAATCCCGGCGGCGCTAGCCAAAATAAGCGTAGCCGCTGGACCACCCGCGATTTCGTGCCCGAACGCACGAAGAAAAATCAGTAGGTGCGAGCTGGGGTGGGACCATTGCGCAACGCTGGTCGCACCCCAGCGCGCCATATCTGCCAAACGCGGCCAAGCCGGCATACTTACGCCGAATAAGGAGCGCGCCGAAGAACCCATCAGCGCCGCTACAGACCACCCTGTATATACCAGCAAGGGCGCCATTGCTAGGATCTGTACACTCACCCATTTGGACAAATGCTGCCACATCCCTACCTTGGTCATAACGGAGGCATTATCACGCCACCACACAACAGTCCACAGGTTTTGCACCAACAGAAACAGGAGTGCAAAATAGTGCGACCCGACCGCCAGCAGCGTGGCAATACCAAACCAGGCCCACGGGCCAGCACCCGATGAGACGCAGGACTGACGGTGAAGCCTAAACCATAGCCAGGCCGAACAGACAGTGCCCAGTAGGACCAAGGAGTATCCTTTTGCCTCCTGCGAATAGTAAACTAGCGGAGGCGCAACCGCAGCCAGCGCGCCAGCAATGACAGCCACGCGCTCATGGTACAGTGCAGCCGCCAGGCGATAGATCAAAGCCACCGCAAGCACCCCGAAAAAAACCGAGAGCAACCGCACAGCAAAAGGAGATGATCCGGACAGCTGCATCCATACACCCAGTAGCAGCCGGTATATCGGCGGATTGACATCTCCGCTGCGGACCGCGATTTGGGCAGCGCTGATCCAGTCCACACCTGCAAAGAAGACGTTACGGCCCTCGTCCCACCACAGTGCGCGGTAATCCAGACGTACCACACGTAGCACAAAAGCGGCCAGTGAGAGTAAAATTGCCGTATTGTTGGCGCTGCGACCGAGTCGGGACACGGAAAAATTATAGCATCGCCGCGAGCGGCGCTGGCACAAATGAGGCGGATACAAGTATATGAATGCTGAATTTAGGCCCAACAGGGTCATCTTTACAGATAACCTGCCAGCTCTTCAGCAGCTGCAGACTGGCTCTGTGCAGCTGATTTACATTGACCCTCCTTTCAACACCGGCCGCACCCAGACGCGGACACAGCTGCGCACTATCCGCAGCACACAGGGTGACCGCACTGGTTTCAAAGGCGAAAGGTACATCACCGAGCGAGTTGGCAGCGAATCTTTTCAGGACAACTTCGAGGATTTTCACGCATTCATCAAACCGCGTCTCGAGGAGGCGCGACGTATCCTGAGCCCGTACGGATCGCTCTACTTCCACATTGACTACCGCGAGGCTCACTATTGTAAGGTGCTGCTCGACCAAATTTTCGGTCGCGAGAACTTCCTCAACGAAATTATCTGGGCATATGATTACGGAGCTCGGCCAAAGAACAGATGGCCGCCGAAACACGATAACATTCTCCTGTATGTCAAGCAGCGTAAGGATTACTTCTTCGACGCCGATGCGGTGGAGCGAATTCCGTACATGGCACCGGGCCTGGTAGGAAAGGCAAAAGCCGCCCGCGGCAAGCTGCCCACTGATACCTGGTGGCACACAATCGTCAGCCCGACCGGCAAAGAAAAGACCGGCTACCCGACCCAGAAACCGCTCGGGGTGCTGCGTCGCATCGTGCAGGCATCCTCGCGACCAGGCGACTTGGTGATCGATTTCTTCGCCGGAAGCGGCACTACGGGCGCGGCCGCCCTTGAACTAGGAAGGCAATTCATGCTAATGGACAACAATCCGGCTGCTATCCGCGTGATGCGCAAACGCTTTGCTGAGCAAGCAGTCGAGTTTTGCGATGCTGACGGCACCCCGCTACCCGAATAGCCAACCAAAAGGAAAAAAAGGGGGTCTGTTTCACGCTGATGGGAATCACAATCAAAAGCAAGTTGCGCGCTGCGTTTTTATCCGCGGCGGGTGAGCACTAAGTAACCGGCGATTCCTGCCGCCGAGAGGAGCAGCACAACCCCAAAAGCCCCGATCAGAGCCGGCCGCAGTGGTGCACTCTCGGGTACTTCGGTGGGAACCACTTCCTCGCCGGTAAACTGTGCTCCAAATTCTAGGTTTGCGGTACTGCCGGCAGCCAGCGTCAGGTCCCAGTCCACTCGCGTGGTAGGAGTATGGCCAGATGGTGAAGCCGAAATCACCCGAAAAGTACCGGTCGCCAGACCGGAAAAACAGTACGGCTCACTCGACCCATCAGTAATGTAGCTGTCAATAGTCTCGCCATTATCCAAGTTGACTAGGTTGAAAATACCTTCAGCCACCAGCTGCTCGCCCGCATCCAAAACTCCATTGCCATTGGCGTCGGCGTACAACGTCACGCATACTGCTCCAGTTGCCCCAGGCGGCAGAGTTGCCGCGGCAGCGGCAGCTTCCGCCTCATCATCTTCTTCAGGATCGCCATCCACCGCATCCTCGGATGCCGTTCCGGTAGCGACAGCAGCAGCATCAGATCCGGACGGCACGGGAGTATTCTGCACCTCCGCGACCGCCACCGCCGATTGCGTCCCTGCCAGAGGCCCTATCACGAGCCTCTGACCCGGGTAAATGATATCCCCGACAAGCCCATTGGCGAGCTTTATTTGCTCCAGGCATTCCAGCGTCTCCCCACAAGCAATAGTGGCAATATGCACCAGATTGTCGTTCGGCTTTACATAGTAGATGATCTGACCGGTGTCGTCCGGGGTGGGAATCGGAAAATCGGTCGGGGCCACCAGTTCACCACTCGATTGGTTCGCCTGAGCAGCCTGGGTAGCCTCGGCGGTGACCGCAGTCGTGGCTGCCGGCGTGCTAGTCACCGCGCCGACTTCCACCAGGACGGCATCATCCCAGTACACATCGTTATGTTTCTGCAAGGCCGTGGTGCCCGCATGAGTGAACACAGTCACTGTGGTATCCGTGGCTACAACTTCAACACTTAACAGGCCAAAGTTGTCCGTGTACGTGTACGCGCCCGACCAAGTGATATTGGGGTCAGCCGCATTGGTGTTGCCAGGCCCAATCCCGACTTTCATGGTGATTGTGCCTGTGGATACATCTGTATTATCACCGGTATTTGCCCAAGCATGACCATAAATAGTGAAGCGGTATGTCTTACCCACAGTGATGCCCGTCACAGTCTGTTGCAGACCGGCCACGTATGATACATTAATCCCTTCCATCTGTTGGGCACTTGAGCCGGCTTTCACGCGCCGGGAGTCAGTACTGCTGGTAATCTGTTTATATGCTGGCGTGCCGGAAACCACCCACTTGAGCCAGGCATCACCGACGCCGTCGGCCGCGAAAGTGGATTCGAACCCAGAGTTAGTGAGTAGATTAGTTTGTTGCGTCGGAGCTGCCAGCGAGACCGCCGGTAGCATGCTTGCCAACAACAGCACACACGCAGCCAGTAGGAGGGCCCATCTCAATCGCATCTGTGTGCTTCTGATGCCAATCATCGCATAATCCGATTAAAAAGTGTGCTATACCGCCGCGCTTTGGCGTTCCGGCTACGCAGTCCCACAAACCAGACGATACTAAACCGCAGGGCGTGCATTATAGCACACAGCCGCAGCGGTTTGAGTGTACCGCACTCTCGCGCACCTACGTGCTACAATCGTAGTAATGACCAGTTCCAAACAAATCCAGAAGCGGCTGCAAAACCTGCCCAACCGACCTGGCTGCTATCTAATGAAGGATCGCTACGGCACGGTGCTTTACGTGGGAAAAGCGATAAACCTGCGCGCGCGCGTGCGCTCTTATTTCCACGCCTCCGCCAATCACAGTGCGCGCACCCGCGAACTAGTACGCAAGATCGAGGACATCGACTGGATCATCCAGAAAACCGAGTTGGAGTCCCTGCTGCTGGAACACAACCTGATAAACCGCTTCAAGCCCAAATACAACGTGCGCTGGAAGGACGACAAGCGTTACCCCTACATCAAGGTTCACTGGAAAGACCCCTTCCCGAAGGTCACGGTCACGAGGCGCAGGGCGGAGCACAACGACGGAAACCGCTATTTCGGACCGTACACTAGCATGTGGGCAGTACACCAGAGCTTGGACGTACTGCGCAAGGTTTTCCCATATTTGACCTGTGATCGCGTGATAACCGGCAACGACACGCGCGCCTGTTTATACTGGGACATCAAGCTGTGCAGCGCTCCCTGCATTGGCGCATGCGACCAGGATGAGTACCGCACCATGATTGCAGACCTGAGTCACTTCATGCAAGGACGCACCAAACCAATTATGCGACGGCTGCACGATGAGATGCAGGCAGCCGCCCACGAGCAGCGCTACGAGCTAGCAGCCGGTCTACGCGACCAGCTGCTAGCCATCGAACGTATCGTTGAAAAGCAGCAGGTCATCAGCCCAAAGGATGTTGACATCGATGTTATCGCCTTCGCCCACGAGTCCAACGACGCGTGTGTACAGGTCTTCTTCATCCGTGCCGGCAAGCTCATCGGACGCGAATTTTTCGTCTTAGATGGTACCGCGGACGAGGATAACGAGAGGATACTTACTGCCTTCGTGAAACAGTTTTACCACAAAGCCGCCTTCGTGCCGCAGGAGGTACTGCTGCCTGACAAGATTGCAGATGCCACGATAATCAAAGAGTGGCTCCGCGACCGACGCGGAGGCCGCAAGGTTACTCTCACCGTTCCGAGGCGTGGGGCGAAACGAAACCTGGTACGGATGGCGGCGGAAAATGCATCCGAGAAACTCAGCGCGATGCGCGCGCAATGGCAGGCCGATGGTTTGAGGCAGGAAGTAGCACTGACAGAGCTCCAGGCGGCTCTGCGGCTGCCTGGACCACCCAACCGCATCGAGTGTTTCGACATCTCCAACACGCAGGGCGCAGCCGCCACTGGCAGCATGGTGGTCTTCCATCAGGGCACACCTGAGAAATCCCACTACCGCCGCTTCACCATCCGGACAGTGGACGGGCCGGATGATTACGCTGGTATGCGTGAGATGCTTATGCGCCGTTTCCGTCGTTGGCAGCAAAGCTGCGAACAACGGGATGCTGACACTAAGCGGAACGAGGCATTTGCGCGACTGCCAGACCTACTGCTGGTGGATGGAGGCAAGGGTCATTTGGCAATCGCGGAGGCGGTGCTGCGCGAATTTAAACTCAGCAATACTGTTGCCGTCGCCGCACTTGCCAAACAGAACGAGGAACTTTTCGTGCCATCACATTCCGAACCGGTTGCTGTGCCGAAGCGCTCACCAGCGATTTTTCTCGCGCAGCGCATCCGTGATGAGGCCCATCGTTTCGCGTTGGCGCACCACCGCCAGCGCCGCACCAAATCCGGCCTGGCTTCGCAGCTGGATAGCGTGCCGGGCATCGGTCCAGCGCGGCGGAAAGCACTGCTCCGCCACTTTGGTTCGCTCGAGCACATTCGCGCCGCAAGCCTAGCGGATTTACTACAGGCGAACGGAATGACTCGCCCTGCAGCAAAGTCAGTCAAGGAACTATTGTAAGCCTCCGAGGCCATGCCCACTGCACTCAGCAGCACATCCGGATTAGCCCCTAGAGCGCAGCCACCACCATCCGAACTGGCGGGTGTGGCCCGTGCAGCATCCATCATAGCTGCCGGAAACATTGTTTCGCGCATACTCGGCCTAGCGCGCGACATCGCGAAATCGTATTTCTTCGGCGCAACAGGGGTGGTGAGCGCCTTCAACATCGCCGCCAAGGTGCCAATGTGGTTTTACGATTTGTTAGCGGGCGGCATGGTCAGCGCGGCGCTTGTCCCTGTGTTCAGCACATATGCCCGCCATGAGAAACGCACAGAGTTATGGCTGATCGCCTCCTTTCTGCTCACTCTCTGTGTCACTCTGATGACCCCACTCGTTCTGCTGGGAGAGTTGTTCTCACCCCAAATCGCATGGCTGATAAGCGGCGGCATGAGCACGGAGATGTTGCGGCTGACCGCCAGCATCCTGCGCCTGACAATACCGGCCATGCTCTTCCTGAACTTCGCCGGCATCCTGACCGGGCTGCTTTACTCACTGAAACGCTTCACACTATCCGCATTCAACGCGGCCATTTTCAACCTAGGCATTGTGGCGGTCACGCTCCTTTTCGCGCGCCCGTACGGCGTGCGTGCCATGGCGGCCGGTTTACTGGCAGGCGCAGTGCTGCAGGTGCTGCTCCAGCTGCCCGGTTTACGGGACACGCACTTGCGCCCGGTTCTGGACTGGAGTCATCCGGCCCTGCGACGCATCGCCCGGTTGTACTTTCCCATTATGCTTGGTCTCTTAGTGGACATGTTCAGCCGCGCCATCTCGTACCGCCTGGCATCCACGACCGGCGACCAGAGCATAGCCTGGATGGACTATGCTACCACTCTGATGCAGTTCCCGCTCGGGATAACCTCCACCGCCATCTCCGTGGCTATCTTGCCAACGCTGGCGCGGCAGGCGGAGGGTTGGTCTCTACCGGAGGACAACCGCGATTTTATGGCCACACTGGCGCACGGATTACGTTTGGTGCTGGTGCTCATTATCCCGGCAACGGTGGGCCTTTTCGTGCTGGCGCAGCCGGTGGTCGCACTAATTTTCGAGCATGGTGATTTCCTGACTACTGACACAACAATGACTACCATGGTGTTGCGGCTGTACTTACTGGGAATCATCTCCGCCGCCATAGACCTGCCGCTCATTAACGCATTCTACGCTCGCCAAGACGCATGGACGCCTGCATTCGTCGGCCTAGCAGGAGTATGCGTGTATCTAGCTGCCGCACTCGCGCCAACCTTTTTCCGGCCGATGCAGCTCAGCGACCTGATAATCGCCAACGCCATACAGCTCACCTTTCATGCGCTCACCATGTGGCTTCTGCTGCACCGCCGCATAGGTAGTCTGCGCGGCCAACGGTTGGGCCACACAAGTTCGAGAGCAGTATTGGCCGCCGGCGTGATGGCAATCCTGACTATGGCCACCCTGTGGGCCGTGGGCCAGATAAGTTGGCCGGGCCAGCTGCTGGGCGCACTGGCTGCAGTGGTACTGCCCGGCACTATCGGGGCGGCCACTTATCTGGCCCTGATGAACGCGATGAAAGTCCCAGAAATGAAGCTTGCTGCGCACCTAATACGCCGCCGCAATCCCTTATAATCATCGATGATGACATCGCAACCCGCAAAGCATCCCTCTCTCTCGCCCGATCTTTACACCGAGGAGTATTTCCGCGGCGCCTGCGAGGGATTCCACGAGTTTAATGAAACACGCGGCGAGCGCCTTTCACGACGACTACAGGCTGCCTTTGCTTTGGCGGAAATCATCCCAGGCATGCGCGTGTTAGATGTCGGCTGCGGACGCGGCGAGATTCTGCGCCACTGCACGCGGCTAGGCGCACACGCCTGCGGAGTAGATTACGCTCCTGCAGCTGTTTCTATCGCTCGCGAGGGATCTGGCGAGAACACCGTGACCGAAAATCCGGTCTCCCGGGCGGACGCGAAGGCGTTACCTTTACCTGATGAGGAATTTGACCGTGTACTGCTGTTCGACGTGGTGGAACACCTGTTCCCCTGGGAACTGCAGCAGGCACTGCTGGAGGCTCGCCGCGTAATGAAGCCGGATGGCCTGCTGGCTGTGCACACCGCTCCGAACGCATGGTATGACCGTTATGCCTATCCATTTGTCCGCCTCTTTCGAATTCTGTGCGGGCAAGGCGCCGCTTATCCGGCCAACCCACGCGCGCTGAACGTGGCCGCAAATGTGGATGTGCACGTTAACGAGCAAAGCGCGTTCAGCCTTTGGCTGACGTTGCGTAGGGCCGGCTTTCGGGGTCGGGTGTGGCTACAAAGCCCGCCCCAGAATCGCATTGAGCCCGGGCTGCTGACAGCCTTGCGAAACGTGTTTTTCGCTTTGCCACCATTTCGCTGGTTCTTCCAGCGCGAGGTTTTCGCAGTCGCTTGGCGGGCCGAGTAAGAAATGAAAGACCGCCGCTCGGTGGACGACCTTTCCATCGGGGAGCTTGAGCGCATCCTGAAGATAAAGAAACAGCGTACGCGTGAGGAGCGCCTACGGCAGTTCCGCGTAACCGGCCGGGCGCTGCGGGCGCAGGTGGCGGGGGACCATCCCGAGGATTGGACTCCGCCTCCCCGCCGGTTACGCCTAGGCCGCATGGCCAGCTGGGCCCTCTGGTTGCTGGAGGTAGCCGCCGTATCCGGACTGGTGTATCTGGCATACGACTTCTGGCAAGCGCGCGAGAAGATAAACGAGGAGGTGCAGGAGATGATTTCAGCGGAGAGCGCGCCCACGGCTGTGCCCACCCCAATGATAACGGCACTGGTGTTGCCCAGCGGCCATACTCCTCCCACCGACCCGGCTGGCGCTCGCCCGAACGAAGCCGAGATTCCCGAAAACCTGCGCCCGCTCGTGCAGGCGCTGCCGGCAGTGATCATCCCCACCCCCGGCTCTGGACAGGCGACACGCATCGTCATCCCAGCGATCAATATCGATGCACCAGTGGTACAAGGCGACAGCTGGGAGCAATTGCGGCGCGGCGTCGGGCAGCACGTCGGCACTGCCAGACCCGGACAAAACGGGAATCTGGTGGTATCCGCCCACAACGACATATTTGGCGAAATCTTCCGCGACCTAGATAGGCTGGTGCCGGGAGACATCATCACAATCCACACCATGGGCGAGCAGTTCAACTATGTAATCACCGGGAGCGACGTGGTCCAGCCCACCGAGGTGGAGGTGATGAATCCCACCAGCAGTCCCACGGCAACGCTGATTTCCTGCTACCCATATCTGGTGGATAACAAGCGCATCGTTGTTTTCGCCGAACTGGAAGATTCGGCCTAGCACTCAATTAGACTGAAAAGGATGAGTAGTCATTCCTTCCGTACACGCAACCCGACCTGACAGCACACTTCCGACTGGAAACAAGAGGCTTTACTAAGCACAGTCTGACCCTGTACGAATCCGAGCGCAGCAGGTATCATGTAGCGTACAGAGACATCACTCGTCATGAGCAAACGCCAGAGCAGACGACGCCGAAGCCTGCGCACTGCACCGCGGGCAGCTAACCGCATCCTACAACGCGTCCGCGCCCACCATTCGCTCCCAAACGACTACGCGCACATTCGCGCTGACCTGAAGCGCATCGCCATGCTCGGGTCCGCGCTGATTCTGGCGCTGGTGTTGCTCTCGTTATTTATTCATTAAACAGAAACCGAAGAGCTATAGAAGGTCAGAGATGCCCGGTAGCTACGAGGCAATAAACCTGAACTCGCGGCTCCGCAATTAACGTGTAATCATGCAAGAAAAACTGTCCGGAATCGAAGCGCGCTTTGAGGAAATAAACGAGCTGCTCGCCGACCCCGAAGTAGCCAACGATTACACTAGAGTGAGCGAATACGCGCAGGAGCGCGCGCGCCTCGAACCCATTGTATCGCTAGCACGGCAGCACCGTGAAAGCATCAAGACGCTAGAAGATACGGAGGCGCTGCTGAAAGAACCCGAGATGCGCGCTATGGCTGAGGCGGAAATAGCTGCGCTGGGCCTGGCCATAGAAAAGATAGAGCTGCACATCCGCCGTCTGCTTCTGCCCACGGACCCGCGCGACGAGCGAAATATCATCGTGGAAATCCGCGCAGGCGCTGGCGGAGACGAAGCCGGGCTGTTTGCAGCCGACCTATACCGCATGTACGCTCGCTATGCCGAAAACCGCCGCTGGCGCGCCGAAATAATCTCCTCCAACGCCAGTGGCATTGGCGGTTTCAAGGAAGTGATTTTCGGCGTCAAAGGAACGGGCGCCTTCTCTCGCCTGAAGTACGAGCCTGGTGTGCATCGTGTACAACGAGTTCCCGAAACCGAGACGCAAGGCCGCATACATACCTCAACTGCAACAGTAGCCGTAATGGCAGAGGTGGACGAAGTCGAGATTGATATTCCGGAAAGTGATATCAAGATGGAGGTTTACAGAGCCGGCGGTGCAGGCGGCCAAAGTGTGCAGAAGAATTCTACGGCTGTGCGTCTCACGCACATACCCACCGGCTTAGTCTCTCAATGCCAGGATGAACGCTCCCAGCTACAGAATCGGATGCGGGCCATGGTCGTCCTACGAGCCCGCCTCTACGAAATCGAAGAGGAAAAAAGACGAAGCGAGGAGGAAGCCACACGACGCGCACAGGTAGGCACCGGAGACCGCAGCGAAAAAATCCGCACTTACAACTTTCCCCAGAATCGCGTCACCGACCACCGCATCGGAATGACCCTGCACAATCTGGAAGGCGTGCTGAATGGCGACATTGATGATTTCATCAACGAAATCGCTACCCGCAAGGAAGCCGCCCGCCTTGCTGAGGCCAGTATTTAATCCCGGTACAGTTCGCCCGTGAGCACCCCCGCCACAATCCGCACTGCACTCCGCCACGGAGTGCGTCAGTTGCCCACCGAGAACTCACGACTAGAGGCCGAACTGCTGCTCGCGCATTCGCTGCACGTGTCACGCAGCTGGCTGCACGCACACCCTGAAACGCCACTGAATGGCGCGCAGTACGAGCACTACAGCGAGCACCTGAAACACCGCGAAGCGGGCCGGCCGCTACCTTACCTGCTCGGGCGCTGGGAATTTTTCGGACTGGATTTCAGCGTAGACGCACGCGCGCTTATTCCGCGCCCGGAAACGGAACTGATGGTGGAAGAGGCAATTGGCATTAGCCAGAGGTGCGTCACGAGCAGCGGTTTCACCATCGCGGATGTCGGCGCCGGCTGCGGAATCATCGCGGTCACGTTGGCGCTCCGCCTACCCCTCGCGCGCATTACCGCCAGCGATATTTCACGATCGGCGCTGTATCTGACGCGCGAAAATGCCCATCACCACGATGTGAGCTCTCGCGTCCATTGTGTCCAGTCTGACCTGCTCGCGGGCTTAGGCAGATTCGATCTCATCTGCGCCAATCTGCCCTACATCAGTACCAAGGAGTTGGACACCCTTGCCGTGGCACAGCACGAACCCCGGTTGGCGCTGGATGGCGGCCATGACGGCCTGCGCGTCATCGACCGATTGCTTTCAAGCGTGCGCCGCCACCTGGGTCCCGGAGGCAGCCTACTGCTCGAAATCGGCGCCGGGCATCGCAGTGCGGTACTGAAGCTGTCGCACGCCAGACTCCCATGGGCGAAGTGCTGCGTCCTGCCCGATATATCTGGACGAGCACGAGTGCTCCGGGTCAATTCCGCGTGAGGTCGCTAGAACCGTGCAGGCACGATGACGCACAGACGCTATCAGCCTCCGATGAAAACTCAATTCCGCAGGCTGCCTCGGCTCTGAAACGAGGCTGCCTGGTGGCTTGCCCGACCGACACTGTATATGGCCTCGCTGCAAAATACGACGACCTCCCAGCGGTACGCCGCCTTTACGCGGTCAAAGGGCGCCCACCGGAAAAAGCGATTCCATTACTCATCGGCGCTCTATCCGATGCCGAGGGGATTGCCGCAGACTTCCCACCGACTGCGCGGGCACTTGCGGAGGCCTTCTGGCCGGGCGCACTCACATTGATACTAAAGCGCCACGAAAAAGTACCCGCAGTCGTTGCGCCCGGTACCACCGTGGCTGTGCGCATGCCCGCTCATGAGTGGCTACTGGCGCTGTTGCAAACAGTAGGCCCGCTGGCTGTCAGCAGCGCAAACCGATCTGGCAAACCCCCTAAGCTCTCTGCCGGCCCGGTGCGCGCCGCGCTCGGATACCATATTGAATTGATAATCGACGGCGGACCAGCTCCAGGCGGAAGGCCTTCCACGATCGCGGACTGCAGCATATACCCGCCCACAGTGCTGCGCGATGGGCCAGTGACAGCAGCGCAGCTGCGCGTGGCCCTAAAGGCAGCTGGCTAGCCAATCGGACACCATGGAATCCCGAAAACAGCCCTCGACCGCGTTTGCGGTGCTGTACATCCTGACCGCAGGTATCTCCGGGTGCGATCTAGTCCCAAGCCTGCGTCCCACCACAACACCGACAGACTCGCGCACGCCGACACCCACTCACACCACCACTCCCACGTACACGCCCATCCCGACAATCACACCCACACGGACCCAAACACCCACTCACACCACCACTCCCACGTACACACCCACCCCGACAATCACACCCACGGCAACAACGATAGCGCTGCAGGCGCTGCCATTTGTGGAAGACTTCAGCGACCGGGCCAGTGGCCTGCTACAGGAGACGTTTACCAACCTGACCACTAATTACGGCCCGCTTGGATTCCGTATACAGATCCACGATCCGGAATTCCTGCAATTGAGCGCCTATGCATTTCCATTCCCCGCAGATCTTTCTATAAGCGCGGAAATAACCTTCGGCAATCATGCTGATACATTGCTAGGCCTGGCGTTTCGAGTACAGGATAAGCAAAATTACTACCTTTATGTTCTGGACGGCCAAGCCAATTACATGGTCTTCAAAATTATCGCTGGCGATTTGGAGTTACTGCATGGTTCCTGGGCACCGCAACTTTCCGATGGCCTTTTCCTGACAGAGCGAATTCGCGTGGACGTAGAGTCCAACCGCTTCCAGGTCTTCGCCAACGATTCGCTTCTCACGACTATGGAGGACGAAATGCTCACCGGAGGCGGGATTGGCCTAGTCGCCTGGACGGTGGAGCACCCCGACAGTGTGACCTTCAACAGTCTGCAAGTGACCGATTATATACTTCGCAGCCTGCCGCCATCGGCCAATTGCCAGCTCATACCGCCAAGTACAGTTAGCGCATACACCGGTACTGATATCCGTATGTTGAACTTTGGTCCCCTGGGCGCCGACGCGGTAGCGCGCGTGCCAGTGAATGACGAGGATATCTCGTTACTGTTCTCGGCCCAGACGGCCGCCCATGATGATATTGTGGTTGTTGAATCTATAACCGCGCCTGACGGTGAGATTCTCTACCATTTGAATGATCTGAGCAGCGCCGATTTCAGCAGCGCGTATTTCTCGCAGCCGCTGCAGAGCGAAGGCGAGTTGACGTTTTATTTGCCGCCCGTGCCACAACACCCTCTCCGATCCGGCGAGTATAAAATCGAGCTTTACACCGCCGGCGGTCAACCCATATGTGATGCGGCCGCCGTCATCCGCACCGGCTCGGCGCTAGGTATGCAGGCAATTGATCTGAATTTGTGGGTACTCAGCGAGGCGCCGGAGGTTAATCAGCCTGAGCAGCGCGCCAGGTTGCAAGCAGATATCCGCGCTGCCATCGACCGCATTCTCAACCAGCAAGAGATGCGGCTGGGAAAAATACGTTTCTTCGAGGCTAGCCAAGACGAAAAAGTACGCTTAGCGCGAAGCGATGAAAATGCTCTGGCTACAATCTGTCAGACCATGGCGCTCAAGGTCGGCAGTAAGCGTGCCTGGAACATGGCGCTGGTGGATGAGTATCGGATATTCACGGAGGACAACGGCGAAGCGGAGCCAGTGTTCGGCATGGCGCCCCTTCCCGGTAGCGCGTTTGCGCCGGGTTCGCTGAACTCATGCGGCATAATTGCGTGGGAGGCGCACGAGGGCGATTTTAATGAGCTCGGCACCACAATAGTACACGAGGGTTCGCACTTTCTCGGCCTGCCACACACCACGGAGTCGGACGGGATCGTTTTCGACCTGTTTGCTGACACGCCCGACTGCCCCGCCAAGGTTTACGATACCGACGCGAGCGGCAAGGTGGAGGACACCGAGTGCACACAGACCGGTGCCGACAATTACATGTTCTGGCAGAGCAGCGGCGTGGTCCAAGATTTCATCATAACTCCTGCACAAGCATGGACCATCCGCCGGCACCCGTTCTTTTACCTACAGGACGCGATCCCGTGAACGCGGGCGACTCCCCGCGCGGGACCCCAACAGCCGTGTTCGGCATAGATGCCAGCCGCAGTACAGCCAAGCAGCGCACCGGTACTGAAACATACTCGCTTCAACTAATCCGCGCATTGCTGCAGCTGCCCGCGCGCCACTGCTGGCGGCTGTATTTCCGCGATGAGCCCCCGCCCGGGCTGTTTCCAGCATCAGCCCGCATAGAGCAGCGCATCATCCCCTTTCCGCGCCTTTGGACGCATGTACGGCTTGGTGCTGAGCTGGCTCTGCGCACTCCCGCCGGCCTTTTTGTTCCAGCTCACACGCTCCCCCTGTTCTGCCCCGCGCCCACTGTGGTCACAGTGCACGATCTGGGTTACCTACATTTCCCCAGCATGCACCCGCGCCGACAACGCGCGTACCTGCACTGGTCCACCCGCCACAGCGCGCGCAATGCCACGCATATTATCGCCGATTCCGAGGCCACACGGAACGATTTGATCAACTATTATCACACTGACCCGAAGCGCATCACCGTAGTCTATCCAGGTTTCGACCCCGCGCCTTTCGCGGCGGCCCCGGTCACACCTGCGCTTCTGGATCTACCTGAAACCTACCTGCTGCACGTTGGCACCATACAGCCCCGCAAGGGATTATCTTTCTTACTCGAGGCTCTGTCCGCGCTGCGCGACCATCCCGCCCGGCCTACGCTCGTATGTGCCGGACGCCCCGGGTGGATGTACGGACCGATTATGCGCCAAGTTGAAGCACTCAGATTGAAAAAGCGCGTACGTTTCCTCGATTACGTCCCGCATGAACACCTGCGGGCACTCTACCGGCAGGCGAGCATGCTGCTGCTGCCCTCGCTCTATGAGGGCTTCGGGTTCACTCCACTGGAGAGCATGGCTGCGGGGACACCAGTAATTTGCAGCCTAGCAGGCTCTCTGCCCGAGGTGGTAGGCGATGCCGCACTAACCGTGCCAGCCAGGGACGCCGCAGGGCTGGCAGTTGCTATCCGCCGCTTGCTAGAGGAGACCGATTTACGGAAAAGACTAATTGCAAAAGGTCTGCAGCGCTGCCACCAATTCCCATTGCAGCACTCCGCCGAAAAAACGTTGACGGTTTTGGAGAGCACTTTTCAGCTATGATCCGCCTATCAACTCCCGGACGTCGCCAATTCCTATCCGTCCCGGTACACGACGTCACCTACGCTGAGACGCTGGTTTGGGTTGAACGTGCCATAGCCGCAGGCATACCGCACCACCTCTGTACCGTCAACCCGGAATTCGTGATGACGGCACAGAGGCACGCCCAATTCCTCCGCGTACTCCAAAACGCTGACCTGTGCCTGCCTGACGGTCAGGGTATGCTCTGGGCCGCGCGCTGGCGCGGTACTCCGCTGCGCGAACGCGTGGCCGGTTCCACCCTGATCGGCCTGCTTGCAGCGCGCGCAGCCACACTCGGATGGCGCATGTTTTTCCTTGGGGCAGCCCCTGGAGTCGCCGCGCGCGCCGCTGCGCATCTGGAGCAACAGTATCCGGATCTGCCTGATATAGAGACCATGGAGGGCAGTCCGAGACCGGAGGATGCAACGCAAATTGTGGACTCTGTACGCGCTGCCCAGGCGGATATTCTTCTAGTGGCCTTTGGAGCACCGACACAGGAACTATGGATCGACCATCACCGCGAGGCATTGTGCGTACCATTGATGATGGGGGTGGGCGGAGCGTTTAATTTTGTGGCCGGCGTGACCCCGCGCGCGCCTCTTTGGGCGCAGGGTCTAGGGATGGAGTGGCTGCACCGCCTCTGCCTACAGCCCTGGCGCTGGCGGCGCATGTTGGCGCTGCCCCGATTTGCCTGGGCGATACTCAGCCAGCCAGACTCGGTACTCCAGGGATAAATCGTACAGCCTACCGCCCCAATTCTCTGCGAAGCCTCTTTTCAATCATTGCCATTAACAGAAGAGCGTTAACCGTGCAAGAAAACGGATAACGCAAACGACAAAACCTGACGCGCAATCAATGGCTTATGATGTGTAGTGCCAGTTATAGCGTTCCCCCCTAGCGAAACTTTCTTGCTACCATCAGCATGAAACTATTTTGCCCATTGCCCATATATTCTAAGGGAAAATTGGACCGCTAGGCAGAATAATGCGACAACAAAACGAGGCAAGATAGTTTAGAGATTAACATCACACACAGCTAGAAAATAATGAGGGTAACAAAAGTTATGATTATTCTCGGCAATTTGACGAAAGGGGCCTATTGATGAAGAGATATTAGTACAAAGAATCACTCCTCACTGAAACCACTTATGGCTCAACGAGACAGCACAACAATGGCGGCAACAGCTAAGCCGAAACCAACTAATTTTGCCGTAGTCATTGACTCTCGAAGCAAAAAGTAGGCTAGAAGAACCGCTACCACAAACCCAAGGCTTGTGATGGGCGAAACAATGCTTGCCTCCCCACCCAGACGGAATGCGGTCATGGTTGCTAGAATTGCAAGACCCGCACTTAGACCTGCCAGTGACGCCACACCTGCCATTCTTGGCGACAGAGCAAAAGGCTGTTTCTGAACAAGGTGCACGGCTATCGCGACTAGAAGTACACAGAGGGTCTCAACCACCATAAAACTGGGCGGATAAACTTTACTGAGACCAGAAATTTTCCAGAAAAAACTGGACAAGCCAAATCCCACTAGGCCTCCCAAGGCCAAAACAATTGGTAAATTCATTGTGAGGTTTCCCCTTGATAGCAAATTCGATGTCAAAACTATTCTAACGCCAAATAAAACATTGTATGAATGGCCCTTGGCTAGTCTAATGTCTTAATGACTGGTTTGATACTGCCACACTAGAAGCAAATTACATTAATAAAAAATTCCTCCGGTAAACAAACAATTTTATTAAAAAAACGTCGCGGCTGATATAGGGTACCTTAGACGAGTAACAAACTATAGGAAATATCAGACGATATGACTAATTCATTTCACAAATCATCATTGGTTAGGCTATCAAACATAGTTGCGGTCATTTGAAATTGATGACAAAATACTGTTGGTTAGGCATATCATGTCGCTCAACATAATCGCTAATCTTGTATTACGCAATATGGACAAACGGATGCAACTTACCATCTAGCATCTCAGATTAGGAGGAACAAAAAGAAAATGCCTACGTTAAACAAAGCCGATACTACTAAAGGCAAAATGCAGTATCATCTTCGGCTGAAGCCGGGAGATGTCGGGAAGTATGTCTTGCTTCCAGGCGATCCAGACCGCGTGCTTCGAATTGCGAGACATCTTGAAAGTGCTAAACAGATTGTGTTTCATCGAGAGTACAGGACATGTTCTGGCCTTTACAAAGGCATCAATATTAGTGCTACATCGACTGGTATAGGATGTCCTTCTGCAGCAATTGCTATCGAAGAGCTGGCAAATGTCGGGGCCACGCACTTTGTCCGGGTTGGAAGCACAGGTGCTTTACAGCCTGGGATTCAAACCGGTGATGTAATTATCAATACTGCCTCAATGCGTAATGAAGGAACCACTAGGTTCTATGTCCCAGATGGTTTTCCGGCAGTGGCGGACCATTTTCTCACTCATGCACTCATAGAAGCTGGGCGAGAATTATGCGACAAAAGTGACTACATGCTTCACATTGGTCTGAATGCCAGTGACGACGCCTTCTATGGTGAGACGCCTGAATGGATCGAGATGCTCTCGAAGCACAAATTGCTCAATGTTGAAATGGAAAGCGCCGCAATATTCTCCATCGCTCACATGCGAGGACTAAAAGCTGCGATGATATGTGGGGTGTCGGGAAACTTAGTCACTGCTGATGTGGAGTATGAGAGTGAGAATACTCGTCTCACGAAAGCTTGGGACGACGCTATCTCTATAGCACTTGAGGGTATCTACCGATACGAGAACGACGGACAATAGGAGAAGATATTCGGTCTCCAGCCATGCGGTTCTTTGCTCCATCGCCTGACCCGATTTTGAAAGCGTTGCCCAAATGCAACATTCACACTCATCTGGAGGGATCAGTACGACCCAGTACTTTCAGGGAGATAGCGAAATTGCACGGTCTAGACGTGGAACTCGCAAGCGAAGCTATAGCAGATGCAATGCAAGTTACCGGTGATGAGCGAAACTTGGTCGACTACCTAAAAAAAATCGCATTCGGTTACCAGGTGTTTGTGGGAAAACAAGAGGTACAACGGATATCTTATGAAGCCGCAGAGGACGCTGCTCTAGATGGCGTCATCTATCTTGAATTGAGGGCTGGGCCAGTTACACATAGTAGCTCCGATTTCGCCGTCGAAGATGTGATCGCAAGCATTTTACAGGGGCTGCATCAGGCCCAACAACAATATGACATAGAATGTCGTTTGATTATCTCTGCTCTGAGACACCATGACCCTAAGATTAATGTGGTACTGGCACATATTGCGCTGGAGTTTCAAAAGGACGGAGTGGTAGGTTTTGATTTAGCCGGCGATGAGGCCGGCTACCCGGCCCAAATTCACGCTGAAGCATTTAGAGTGGCTCGAGAAGGCGGTTTAGGGATCACGGTACACGCAGGCGAGGCAGACGGTGCAGAAAATGTGCGCTACGCTGTTGAAAAACTGAAAGCCTCGCGAATAGGACATGGGGTCAATAGCATGGAATCCGAAGCGGTGCTTGCAATGCTTCGTCAGCAGAGTGTTCTGCTCGAGTTATGCCCGACGAGCAACGTCCATACTAACACTGTCAACGGCATTGAAAACCATCCAATACGTAAGCTCTACGAGCAAGGCATTTACATCTCTGTTGGAGATGATGACCCCATCACCTCTAGGACTAGGGTATCCCAGGAGTTAACGGTCTTGCAAAATAATTTTAAGTTTAGTCTAGAAGAAATAAAACGTGTGCAACATATGGGAATTACGGCGGCATTTATTAATGACCCGAAGCTTAGGCGGAAGCTGCTCAAATTGATATAAAGGTGGCACTTAACAACACATCCGCGGATTGTGCACAGACTCGTTGATTCCTGATATTAGGGCAAGTCATTGTCAAGTGTACAATCATACAATCGGGGATGCTGAGGTGTTCCCAGCTTGTATGGTGCTACCGAGAGTCGAGATATCGCAGTTTATTCAAGGTGATTTACGATTGTGCGGCCAGTATGGGAGGTAATGAGCAATATGAGACAGGAAACTAAAGATGCATTGTCGTTTGCTAGCAAAGCGGTTTATTACGATCCGGATCCAGAAACCAAATCTCTAAATGCGCCGATATATTTGTCCAACAATTTCCAGTATGATGCGGAAACCCACAAACGGATTGTCGACGGTGAGCGGGAACAGATCAACATATACGGTAGATGTGGAAATCCGAGCGAGTATGCCCTAGAAGAACAGGTGGCTGTGCTAGAAAATGCTGACGGTTGTCTGGCGGTCGCATCCGGCATGGCAGCAGTGTTTACCACCTGCTTCGCTCTACTTCGGGCAGGTGACCACATCGTCTCTGACTGGACAACCTATAGCTCCACGCATGAATTGTTCGATCATCGGCTACCAGATTACGGTATAGAGACCACTTTTGTAGACACCACTGACATCGGTCAAGTAGAACGATCGTTGACAGACAAGACAAGAATCGTTTATTTCGAGACGATTGCCAATCCCACAATGCGCGTGGCAGCCATTCCTCCTCTCATTGATTTGGCTCATGACCATGACGTCTTAGTGGTATGTGACAACACATTCGCCAGTCCGTATCTAATACGCCCACTTGATTGGGGGGTGGACATTGTTGTGGAAAGTGCGACCAAGTTTATGGGTGGGCACAACGATGTGATAGGTGGCATCATAGCTGTGAAGTACGGACATCTTCCCGTTGACTTTCTGCACGAGTTGCGCTGGTCATCACTAGTAAAGCTGGGTGGAGTACTGTCACCCTTCAATGCATGGATGCTGCTACGAGGTCTGCAAACACTGCCGGTGCGCATGGAACGTCAATGCAAAACAGCGATGACGTTAGCAACATGGCTAGAGGGTAATCCGTTTGTCAAGAGAGTGCTTTATCCGGGTCTTGTCTCTCATCCTGAGCACCAGACCGCCAAAGAACAAATACCGAATTATGGTGCGATGCTTACCTTCGAGGTAGAGGATAGCAAATCAGCAGTCAAGGTATGTGATGCCCTAGAACTGTGCGCGTTCGCCGGTAGTTTGGGAAGCGTCCGCACCATCACTCAGGTTCCTGCTACGATGGCTTTTCTAGACGTCCCAAAAGAACAGAGGGAACAAATGAATATTCGCGACGGCATGATCCGCGTATCCGTAGGACTGGAAGATGCCGATGACATCATTCGTGATTTTAATCAGGCCCTTCCTGGAAGAAAACCATGACAATTCAATGAAACTTATGCCTGAGCCTGCACATAACTATGAAGCGACTTTGGCAATGCGCATATCTGGGTTCTTGCTGAGTGTTGCGTTACCATACTATATTGTATAGTAACTGTTGTGTTAGCATGATATTGCATGTTGTGGTAAATTCAAACCACCATCACATCCTCATATAATTCTGTCCAATCCTTTTGGTATCATGGGGGTCAATTGTAATGAAAACTGTGGCGACGGAGAATCTAACCCAAGATCAAGATGAACTGGTGGATGCTGCCATTGCTGCGTTAGAGACCGCATACAATCCGTACTCTGGGTATTTTGTGGGCGCAGCCGTGCGTACTCGAAGTGGAGCCTTATTCTCGGCATCAAACGTTGAGAACGCGGCTTATGGTTCAACCATATGCGCGGAGAGAATGGCTATCGGAAAAGCTAACTCGGGTGGTGCCCGTGACATTATTGCAATTGCGGTCACTGGGCGCTCGGATAACTTCGAGAAAAGCCAGATAACCGCTGGCCCATGTGGTAGCTGCCGGCAGGTAATTTATGAGTTTTCACAGGTTTCCGGATGCGACATTGAAATCATTTTAGCTACCGCTGACAAGACGAACATTGCTGTTACAACGATTGAAGAGCTTCTGCCATATGCATTCGGCCCAAAGCAACTACACATCAACGTTTCGATGTACTCTTAACTGATGACGTTAGTTATGAGCACTCCTAGCTCGTTCCGGACGGGAGCTGCGAGGGACCAAAGTAGGATCGCATATTTATCTTGTAATCGGCCATCGTACACGCGTCCCCCCGATTTTGACGGCGTACACACCCATGTTTGTACGAATGAGGAGGTACATTATGTAACCAGAATTTCACATCCTGCGGACTGTCAGCGTCATTAGTACTGATGCAGGTAAAAAAAGCAGCATCAAGGCACTTCTTCGAGCAAGTAGCAGCACGCATAGCCATCTCTTCGCAGCACTCCAAAAGCTCGGCATGCCGCATGAACTCAATTTCATGGTTTCCGCGAGCATTCAGTTGATCCCAATAGTCCAGAGAGAGTTCATGATCGTTCTTAGCGCACAGCAGTCGCGGGCGATGCAAGTGACGGGTTTCGGTGCAGCAATCCCGAGCATCGTGCCCGTGTTCGCGGGCACAATTGATCGTGTACAGCAATTATCTATGAGCCTAGCATCACGAGCATTTGGTTCAAAAGGGCATAAGACCAACATTCGTGACATCAGAGTCTCAACGAAAGACTATGTGTCTGGTATCGTGGGGGTGGCCATCACGATCGCCGGCACTTGGTTGCTCATCTCTTATCGTAAACAGCTTGAATGGAGTGAGATTGCCTTCATGCCCGGATGGCTCTCCGTTACAATGGTTGTGGGAGCTGCGGTCACATTTATTGGTACAATGGTATATTTCTGGAGAAAGGCGAATGTATGAGCACAGCTACTGAGCTCAATAAGTCAATCATGTATCACATCGGATGCCGGCGTGGCGATATCGGCCGGTATGTTCTCCTTCCTGGAGACCCTGGTCGGGTCCCCATGATTGCGGGTCTACTAGATGATGCCCAAGAGGTCGCACATAATCGGGAGTATCTGACCTACACGGGAGAACTCTCAGGAGAGAAAGTCTCGGTAACCTCGACTGGAATGGGATGCCCGTCGACAGCAATAGCGGTGGAAGAATTGACAATGGCTGGCGCTGATACGTTCATTCGAGTAGGCACGTCTGGACCTATGCAGGAATTCATCGAGCCTGGTGACCTGTTGATTGCTTGGGGTGCCGTCCGAGATGAATTCACTTCGCAACAATACATGCCCTTAGAGTATCCAGCGATCGCTGACCTCGATGTGACCCTAGCATTAAGGCAAGCTGCACGAAATCACAATCTTCGCCACCACGTCGGTTTAAGTCAATCCAAAGACTCTTTCTACGGGCAACACGAACCCGAGCGCATGCCTATTGCCGGGGAACTGCAGGACCGCTGGCGGGCTTGGATAGAAGGTGGTACGTTGTCCTCCGAAATGGAGGCCTCAACTATTTTTGTCGTTGCGAGAATATTGCAATGTCGGGCCGGGGGGATCATGCTCGCCGGGGGCACTCACGACGATCTATCCAGTTTACTTGAAACGTCTGTGTCTGCTATTAAGATCCTGATTGAACAAGATCATGTAGGGAGGTAAAACGTTGTCATTTCTGGAAAAATGTAATGTATTTTCAGGACCCAGTTGGCAGAGATATATCCATCATCCCTGGATCGAAGCTCTCTTTGCTGGGCAACTCGACGAGGAACGGTTTCGCTATTGGCTGATCCAATATCTTCCTTACATCGGCGAAGATTCAGCACAGGTAGCCTTCGCAAAAGTGCCACCGCATAATCAGTTGGTGAAGCTTCAAACAGAATATGGTGTCCGTGTGGCTGAATCGCGCGTGGAGTTACGCATGCTGGAAGACTACGATGAGTGTGCGCTGACCCGCTGGGCAGCTAGACCTCGCAGGGAAGCATTCATCAACTTTTTCGTCAGGGCATTCTATCAGGGCACGTTCGGCGACATATGTTGTGCTGTCTATCCGTGCGACTGTTTCCACACGACATTTGGAGTGCGCTATGAAAATGAACAACCTAAGACTCTTTCGGAGTTGCAGGAGGATTGGATCAAGCAATGGACGGATTCCTTTTACCGAGACATGCAGAGAGCAACCGAGGATGGTATTAACGAGTACGGCGCAAACACCACAGATTACGAGCGCGAGAAAATGTGCTGGCTTTTCCTAAGGGCCACCCAGCATCAAATAGCAACGTTTGATGCTGGGTGGGAGTTGTCTGACCCATGGGCAGGCGAAGGAGATGAGTTGGGTGTTCTTGCCGGAATGCCCAACTAGGATGACGCCGCATGGCTAAGAAAACGGAACACCGGCGCCAGCTTGTTGATACCACGGACGAAACAATCCCACAGTACCACATAAAAATGCGGCCGGGAGACGTTGGCCGATATGTGCTCCTGCCGGGTGATCCCGGGAGGGTGCCGCTCATTGCATCCTTCCTAGACGGTGCCCGTCAGGTTGCGGAGAATCGAGAACATCGAACCTACACCGGAATGCTAGAGGGTGCACCTGTCTCTGTCACCTCGACAGGGATCGGGGGGCCCTCTACAGCCATCGCAGTTGAGGAGCTGGCGAAGATTGGAGCAGATACATTTATCCGTGTAGGGACGTCGGGAACGTTACAAGATTGGGTCTCGCCGGGCGATCTAGTTGTTGTGTCTGCCGCAGTGCGCGATGAAGGAACAGCATTGCATTACATGCCGATGGCCTTTCCTGCTGTGGCAGACCTAGATGTCGTCGCTTGCCTCAGGCAGGCATGCGAAGTCACTGCTGCCCCTTACCACGTAGGTATTTCGCACTCTAAAGACTCGTTCTACGGTGAAGTTGAGCCTGACAGGATGCCGCTGGCAGACATGCTCAAAGAACGCTGGAAGTGCTGGGTACAGGGCGGAGTACTATGCTCCGAGATGGAGGCTGCCGCGTTATTTGTGATCGCGCGTACGCTCGCGAAACGGGCGGGTGGCTTGATGGTCGCGGGCGGGAGCCACGATGGTCTTGAGCCACTGTGCCGTACTGCTGTTGAAGGCGTGCGTCTTCTTATTCAGCTTGACAAGAACACAGCGAAATGATCACAATGCATGATTGTGAAGCGCCAAGCAATGTGGGGAGCTGAACACAGCATGGATACTGACAGAATGTGGATGGCCGAGGCTATAGCTGAGGCAAAGAAGGGACGAGAGGGAGGCGGCATTCCTATCGGGTCTGTCCTGGTATCACAGGGCCGTATTATAGGAAGGGGACACAACCAGCGTGTTCAAAGGGAAAACCCCATCCTACACGCAGAGATGGTAGCCATTCAGGATGCGGGCCGCCTCCGGGCTAGCACATATTCTGAATCCACGATATACACAACCCTTTCTCCATGCACTATGTGTGCGGGTACGATTATCCTGTACAAGATACCACGTGTGGTCATTGGTGAAAATAGAACGGTGCAAAACCTAACTCTGTGTGAAGACTGGTTGATTGAGCATGGAGTCGGAGTTGTCAATCTGGATTTACATGAATGTATTAAGCTCATGCAAGTTTTTGTCACGGATTCTCCTGAGATTTGGCATGAAGACGTAGGGGTATGATTATGCAATTGTTCTGCACAGTACAGAAATAGGGTGTCGTCTAATTAGTAAACTGTTGAAGTTGGCCGACATTCCGTTTCCGTTGTAACTCGTGCCAGAGAGCACTATATAGAACCTGAACCGCTGATCGGCACACGACGCACCTGTTGGTGTAAAGGAGACAGACAATCATGTCATTTAGTCGTACACTGCTCTCCAAAGCCGAGCCCTATATGCAAGCCCAAGTCAAAAAACCTTTCCTACAAGGACTTATCAACGGGGACTTACCAGTTGAAATTTTCAGATACTGGCTGCGCGTGGATTATCCCTATTTGCACAATTTCATTAAAGTGTGTGCCCTGGGTATCCTCAAGGCCGATGATCCTGCCGATGTGGCCGTTATGTTACGTCACGTGCAAAGCGTCCAAGAGGAGATGCGGGATCATGAAAAGCATGCAGAAAGAACGGGGATGAAAAGAGAGGACCTTCTTGCCCACGCGATGGGGCCGCTGAAGTATTCGTACACTCGCCACCAACTTGCCAGTGCCTATCATGGATCCTTGGGGGATGTCCAGGCGGCCATATTGGCCTGTCAGTGGGGTTATGGTGAGGCTGTACACCGTTTGCTAAAGGAGAAGCCGCTCAAAAAAGGTCATGCGTACCAAGACTGGTTCGCTTTTCACAGCGATCCTGCACATCGCGAAGGCTTGGAACACGCCCTAAGTTTACTTGACAGGCAGGCAGCCGTGAGCACTACGCAGCAGTGCGAACAGATGGAAACCATCTTCATGATAAGCGTCCAACATGAGACTATGTTATGGGACGAGTATTACGGTATGAAACTATGGGAAACCTATCCACCACCATAAAACAATGCTGATCAAAGATCCAGAGGGGAGATTAGTGAGGTCTGGTGTTAGTCACAGGTGCGGCTGGTAAGAACGAGCGGACCGTAGGAGCCTAATTAGCGAGTATGGAAAATATATTAGTGATAGGAGGCGCATCCCAGGACGTGCTGCACCTCGACGGAAGATCTCACCAAACAGTTGGGGGAGCAGGCCTTTATACAGCATTAGGTGCAAGGGCAGCTGGAGCGCAGGCACATATGCTTGCGCCATTCCCTGATCCTATGCCAAAATTGCTCCGCCCAGTGAATGAGTTGATTAATTGGTTTGGCCCGAGTGTGCATCCGGACGAACTCCCTCACTTCGAAATTGTTTATGATACTGATGGCAGGGCCGACTATACATCTGTCGAGCCTCGATCTGAATCCTTGATGACGGAATCCGTCCTGCCAGATGATCTTTCAGCATATACCTACGTCCACATAGTGCAGTTGGGAAACATTGATCTACAGCTCAGCCTATTAGCTAGATGTCGGAACAGTCGCGCGCGCTTTGTTTCAGTTAGTGGTGGGCACAAGTTACCAGAGGATCAGATAGGAAAGTTACACGAACTGGTTGCGAGAGCCGATCTGTGCTTCATGAATGAACATGAGGCGGAGCCCCTCTTGGGACAGCCTCAGGATTATTCGTGGCAACCAGGAACCATACTGTTCGTAACACATGGGGACCGCGGACTGAGTGTGATTCAAGGAGACCATGTTCATCGTGTGCATATAGTGCCGACCGAGGCATATGACCCCACAGGGGCCGGAGATTCATTCTGTGGAGCAACACTGGCATATTTGTGCCGCCTGCAACACCCAGTGCTAGCCGCCAACAACGCCGTTCACGTAGCTACACTCAATGTCCGCCACTTGGGACCTAAAGGCCTTATCGGTGACGCGTTTGGAACACAACCAACGACAAGCAGTCGTGTGGTAGTGAACAGTGACCAAACACACAATATTGCTCGCTTACTGAAGGCGAAGAAGACGACTACTCCACATACGTTTACCGGTGCGGGGCAGCCTACGGAAGGACATCCTAGTGCCCTGGACTTCTTTTTCGCACTTACCCTTCAACAGTTTGGATTTTGGGAGGAGAGCAATGGGCGCTATCAACGGCCTATGATTGCTGAGATTGATGGTAAGACTCTGAAGGGGTCTGACTACCTGCTTTCTGCTTATTTCCGTGTTTTGGAATCCGACCCGGGATTCTTTCATATAGATCGACAGGCTAATCTCTCCAAAGAGGAACTGGCATCGGTTTTAGAGGATGATCATGGTATCTGTCCAATGCCAGCGTTAGATCTGCACCTATCTGAAGCGCGAGCTTATGGCCGGGATATGTTGGAATTAGGAGTGACGCCGAGCGAAATCCTTAGGCGGGCCAAGGAATCAAAGAAGCCACTTGATGAATTCTTACGATTTCTGTGGCAAGTTGGTGGTTACAAAGATGACCCACTGCAGAAAAAATCGGCGCTACTTGCTTACATCCTCGTGAATCGTCCTGAAAGATTCTTGCGGCCCGCAACTGGAGAAGCCCTGCCTCCTTGCATTGACTACCATCTCATGCGTTCCGCGCTGCGGACAGGCATTGTCAACGTGATTGACCCGGGACTTCGCTTACAAGTCATCGACCGCAGACGGATGACAGATGAAGATGAGTACGCAATCCGATCCAGCGTCTATGAGGCCATCAGGATGATAGCGGATGTTTCCGGTGTGGATATGGTTTCAGTCGATCAATTCTTTTTCCAGATGCGGAGCGGATGCCCGGAGATGAGCGAACCGGAGTGCGAACGGTGCATTCTGGAGACTGTCTGTGCGAGGGACACACAGCTGTTCCAGCCGGTTATCAGAACAACCTATTATTAGTATCCACACAATTGCGAAACTGATAGCGAGTGTGACGCAACCGCTATCAGTTTTCTTGATAGGAAACGCAACAGCGCCAGCCCTGAGATTTCCCTGGCAGGGTCACTGCGAAGGCAGAAGACAGCTTAGAAATTTGGATGCACGCGGTTCAGTCTGGCGAACGCAAAACTCATTATGTACTCGCCAGCAGTTTCACAACCTCATCTCTGTCGGGCATGGCGACCGACGCCCCAGCGCGCGTGGTGCAGAGGGCACCCGCCGCCGCACCCCAGTTCAAGGCCTGATTGATTGGAAGCCCTTCTGAGATTGCCAGAGCCAGACCTCCTGCGAACGCATCTCCAGCCGCCACGGTGTCAACCGTATCTACCTGAAATGCAGGCAAGTGGATATTGTCGGAACCTGAAGCACAATATGTACCTCCTGATCCAAGCGTAATGACAGCGGTGTCGAGACCGCGGTCCCGGAGTCTGTTGGCTGCCTCGGCCGCTTCATCAAGTGAAGAAGGCCGAATGCCAACCAGTATTTCAGTCTCGACTTCATTCGGGGTCATGATGTCAGCGATGTGATAGAGCTCATCCGGAAGTTGCGCTGCGGGCGCAGGGTCTAAAATCACCTTGACCCCCTCCTCATGCGCGATCTTGGCCACCGCCAAATCTGCTCCTACCGGGACTTCAAGTTGCATCAGAAGCACTTGCGCCTTCCTTAACAAATCTCGGAATCGCTCGACATCATTCTCATCAAAATACATATTGGCGCCAGAGAGAACAATGATAGTGTTTTCGCCATTGTCGTCCACACTTATCACAGCCAAGCCAGTACCCTGATCTGTCAGTGTTTCTACCCTAGAAACATCTACGCCATAACCGTTGAGCTGTTGCATCGCTCGCTGGCCGAAAGTGTCATCACCTACGTGTCCTATCAGGCTAACTTCAGCACCCAGTCGAGCTGATGCTACCGCCTGATTAGCACCTTTTCCTCCGAGCGACATCAGATAAGAATGTCCCAGTAGGGTCTCACCAGCGATCGGGAGCGTCGGCGTATATGCAGTCAGGTCTATATTAATGCTTCCGTATACGACAATTCTCACGCTAGTGAATTAGCCTCCTTACCGAATCAGTGCAAACTAAAACATGCGATAAAACATTACGCTGAAAAACTATCATTTCTTGTAGGTACCAAAACTTATTCACGTCATTTTGCTCCATATGCCCGTGCATTCAGGGACACGGCACCAATCCCTTTCTGTTATCTTGGACGTAAGCTCTTCACCAAAGAAGAAACCCATGTTTGTTTTTGCCTCTTTCACATTGCTGAAACTGTAATCTGTTCTGATCTCGCGTTTCACAAATCCCCATTTGTTTTCGAGCCATAGATAAAACTCAGCCAACTCATCAGTCGGAGGTATAGGCACATCACTGCCAGTGGTGAGTGTTTCGAGAATGATCAGCACAGCGGAATGATCAGCCACTCTGTGCATCTCATGTAACACTAATTTCAACTGTGCCATCCAGTTGGTATACCAGGCACATGAATGCCCTAGAACCCATCCCGCGGTGACAACATCAAAAGAACCGTCGCGCATTGGCAATGTGTGAGAGTCACCCTGAACCAGGCCCCACAAGCCGTCCCACCGCTCCCTCTGACGAAGATTCTCTTGGAGCATTGCCCAGTGCAGGTCAAGACCAATAACTTCCATGCCCGTAGAATTGAGCAACAGTGGCAGACGTCCGGTACCACTGCCGATATCTAGGACCCGGGATGCATCTGATGGTAACAACGATTGGACACATTCCTTTAGATTTCCGTCCACATCTTCAAACTCTATCATTCGGTGATATTCTGCAGCCTGGGTATGATAGATGTTTTTGAAATGATCCATGATGCACACACTCATTCTACAGACTGGGTCGTTTTCAGGGCCTGATCCAATCTTTGCTCGTACTTAGTAAGCCAATCGCCATCCAAACCGGTATCGAAAGAATTGCTGACGCCATTAAAAAGCACTTGTCTCGCTTGCTTCCAAGAAAAGCCTGCGTCATTCACCAACCTGTTCAGTTCGCCAGTCGGTATTGCTTCTCGATCATGGGCGCCGGACAAAAGAAGATTGTCAGAGTTTATGCATACCTGAACCCCTGCATCGAACATTTTGCGGATTGGATGCGCCGCATAGGAGGGAACTTTCCACCCAACGTTACTAGTCAAGCAACATTCAACCGCAATGCCTTGCGCGGCCACCCTCTCCATTAGCTCCGGGTCCTGACAAAGTGTGATAGCATGACCAATGCGGCTAGCCCCTAACTCCACCGCCAGCTCAATATTTTTCACTGTATCTACCGGCCACTCCCCTGCATGCAAGGTAGTTGGCACATGCCTGCGAACTGCTTCTTTGACGCTATCAGAATGAATATGGAGCGGGAAAGCCCCCTCATCTCCGGCAATATCGAATCCGACGACTCCATTTCCCAGCCATGCCGCAGCTAATTCTGCCATTTCAATTGAATGATCCACCGAGTACGAGCGAAGAGCACATACTATGATCCCGCCGCGAACATTCAGCTTGCGCTGAGACAATTGAAAACCAGAAACCACTGCACTTACCGCGTCATTGACGGTCATACCCTCCAAGACATGCAACTCGGGGCAAAAGCGAATCTCAGCAACGACGACATTTTCATTACTCAGTGCCCTGCACAACGAAAAAGTTGCTTCCTTTAGTTCGTCTTCTGTCTGTAAGAATTGATTGCAGAAATCAAAAGCCGGCCAATTGGCAGATGGGAGCACGCTACTCCCACTGTCGACACGTTTGCTCTTCATATTATGCAAGTATTGCCGCAGCTTCTCCGATGCGGCTGGCAAAGTGACTCCGCGATCCAGCGCACGCTTAGCTATGAACGCTTCATCTAGGGAGCCATCGAGGTGAAGATGTAGTTCGGTTTTCGGGACATTGAATGCAACCGTACCATCCATTGTGTTCATTGTGCGATCTCCTTATTCGAAACTGGACTCATTGCCATGTCTGACGGTTGTTCATGAGGTCTTACTACAGATCGAAACCGTGTTGCTGCAGAAGGTCAAATATCTCCTCACGCTGTGGAAGTTGTTTTCCTGTTCCCAGACGAGTCACTGTAATGGCACCTGTAGCATTTGCAATTGCTCCCATTTCGGCAAAGCTACAACCCCTCAGGTATCCGTACACAAAAGCTGCTGCAAATGCATCCCCCGCACCCGCAGTGTCACGGGGAGTAACCTCGAAACCTTCAACGTTTATTTCTTCATGGGTTGATACAATCGTACAACCGCGGCTCCCCATTTTGATCACTAGTGTCTCAGGCCCCAACTTTCGAATCTCCGCGGCAGCTTGTGCTGTGTTCGCGCACTCTGTCCAACGCAGCAACTCATCCTGGGTAGTCAGCACGGTATTGCTAGCGGTGAGTGCTCTCCTGATCGTCCCTCTATCTATAGAAAAGGCGGCAGGACCCAGATCAAAGAAAATGGGTGTTCCCTTTTCGTGTGCCTGCTCGAGTATTACCATACTACTAGCGGGGCTAAAAAGCGAGTGGTCACTCAAAGCGTAACTAGTACAAAACACAGCGCCCACCCCAAGAAACATATCATCATTGCTGGGCATTTGGTAAGTGTCCAGTCCATGGCCCAGAGCGCCTACAAAGACGTGTTCCGCATTGCTGTCGACCAATGCAATTGATAGAGTGGTATCTGTGTTCGGAGCAACGAAAACGTGGCCAACTCCAACAGATTCGTCCCGCAGTTGTTGCAACACAAAGTCTCCAAGCCAGTCGTCACCCACCGCTCCCACCGCCTGTGTTTCTAGACCCAATCGGGAGGCAACTATCAGGAAATTGCAGCTGCCTCCTGCCTCAAATAAGCGTTTATTAGCGAGCTGATGCATTTCGGCACGGAGTGGCAATTCTCGAATTGGAACAATTAGATCAGCAACTAGATCGCCTGTGCTAAGGACTTTCATCGTCTGCTGCGCTCCATCTACGGTGATTCAACAGGCATGCTTAGGGCACTATGCTCGTATTTCCTCTAGAGCGGGCCGTAGCGCGCCGGTATGCTGAGCCAACAGTAACTGAACGATGTGGCTAAGTAGGACACGCAAAACGAAACGATGTTGTTACTGCTCTGTAGATGCTTCCGTGATGACAGCGCGATACCTGCGGAGCGAGTATCGTCTGGTTCCTACTATAGCAAGCCCAACTGCAACTGGAAGCAATGCTGGGAGCCATAATTCGCCAGAACCAAATTCCCTGACCGCATCTAAGGTTCTACTGCTTCCACCAACAGCGACATCATTGTCGCCCACCAGATACAGCGCAATGTCCTGAATCTGGTGGTCCACAACCAAGCGAAATGCGGAGAAATCGGGGGACCTTTCCCGCATGCCTTGCGAAATGCCTTCCTGCCATTCAAGAATCTCGTAACCTAGGGCTTTTCCTGGGATCTGACGCACCATATAGTCCTCAAAGCTGACAGCTCGCAACCACATCTTGCCGCGTGAAATTTGCAGATCATTGGGCACAAACTTACCTTCCTTTACCCATAGCCAGCCGGCGTTGCCAAAACGTGGAGCCTGAGGTGCTTCCAAGTGGACGAAATACTGCTCGTTATATTCACTCTCGAAATAAGGTTCTAGATAAAGCACATTATTGGATCTCACATAAACTATCTCATCTGGCCTCTGAGTATCCTCTGGAGTAGTCCATTTGTCCTCAGGAATAACGGTGTAGCCAACACCCACTCTGTCCCGTTGAAACACAACTAGTTTCTTTACGCTATTTTCTACGATCTCTCCCTCACCATTACGCAACCGAATCTCGTAATTCCCAGACGACAATGTGACCGGCATACCCCTGTACACTTTTGTACTGGAATACACAAATTCAGCGGGCCTATCCGGTGCTGAAACCAGGACGTCATCGGCGGAGGTTATGGTACCTGCCTCGATCTTGTCGTCGAGTGTTACCGTAAAAATACGCGATGCCTCATAATACGCTGCAACAGCAAAGCGATAAGCCTGCAACTCATCGGACCACTGCTCATATTTGGTCTGCGCATCGTCTCCCAAGAAGATCTGAGGGTCGCCTCGCGTTATTCCCTTTGGATACTGAATGACGTAATCCTTAGGCTGCAGGGAAGCAATCATTTGACCCTGCGAAATGATTTCCAGCACACCCTCCACATTTTCGCTTAGCGTGTCCCAGTCAGCTTTATACTCGTTGGTAACTGGCCAATAATAGAGCAGAGTTTTTCGCGGTGAGACAATGTTGATCTCGTCTGCAAGCAGGTAAAGCGTGTCAACACTGGGTGGGTAAAATGTCCCGTGATACAAAGACCCGTTGAAAGCGTTCACTCCATACACGAATTCTTCGCGCTTCTCATCAGAGCTCTGCGCATAGACCATACCAACGGCTGCGCCACAAATTACCGAGCATATCCCCAGTACTAATAAGGCACCAATGATCTTTCTCATTGGCGTACCCCGCGAAATTTAAGACCCAGAACGCTGCTCGCAAGAAAGATCAAACAGAATGAAATTGCCAGTGCAATCGTGCCTACAAATGCCTTCATGTTGCCCCGTAGCATTTCGTCAACTCCATGGTTCAGATACGAAAATGGAGACAACCACGTTAGGGTAACCTGAATCCAGCTAACCACCTGCTGCAACAACAGCACTGGGTTATAGTAATCGGATTCCGGCGCGATGTTGGACAGCCAGGATTGTATGCCTTGAATCAAGAGCGCACCCATTACGATGCCCAGAAATACTAAGGTAGCATTCCTGACACTCCTAGAGACAGACGATACAAAGATTCCTATGGCAATCAGATAACTACCCGTGAACACTGATAGCAGAATCATGATAAAGAAACTAGCAGAAAGCTGAATGCGTGCCATCCAAGAGAGTGTCAGAAAACATACTGTGTACAGCGCTAGAATCATGAGGTACAGAGTGACCTGCGCCATATACTTGCCGAATACGTACGAAACGTGATCAACGGGTCCGTAGAACAGCAGCTCCATTGTACCGCTTTCACGTTCACGAGAGATGGTTACAACTGTAGAGAATGCCAGGTATACCCCCGTTGCTATGATGGCCCACCTGAAAGGGAAAGAAAATAGGTCAGGCATAGGATATATGCCATTGGCTTTTATGTAATTGAGGTAATTTCTTATGATAACTACCGCAATCAAAATTGATAACGTAGTGACCACGTGCAAGGCAGGTCCAAACAATGCTAAACGCATATCGCGCTTATGAATTGTGACCACCGCTCGAATCCGTTCAGCGCTCTTAACTGCAGTCATCATCATGTTTCGCCTGCTTGAGAAATTCCAACCACGTTCTCATCCGTGAAGGTCATAAACGTTTCCTCTAAACTAGCTTTTCTAGTCTGCATACCAATGATTGTGGTTCCGGTCGCAGTAATTACCGAAGAAACCTCAGCGCGGTAGTCTGCGGTGCCATCAAGGCTGATTTCTATTTGCAGACCTTGTATGCAATACTCCTTCACATGTGGCACAGCAGAAAGCGCATCAGAGAGTGCGTCCGGGATTCGCGTGACCTCAATTTGCACGTGAGTTGATTGGTCCACGCTGTAGCGGAGTCCATCGAGATCGTCCTCCACTAGGAGCCTACCTTTGTGCATTATTGCAATGCGATCGGCAGTACGTTCGATTTCAGATAAAACATGCGATGAAATGAAGATGGTTGTGCCAGCTTTCTTCTGCTCTTCAATCAATTCGCGGATTTGTCTAATCCCATGTGGATCCAGCCCTGATACAGGTTCGTCCAATATAAGTAAATCGGGACTGTGCAGTAACGCTCGGACAAAGCTCAACTTCTGCCGCATGCCCCGAGAGTAATCACTGGGACGCATGTGGGCATAGTCGCTGAGACCGACATGCTCCAGCAGTTGCCATATCCGATGGATTTTGGATTCAACCATATACAAATCTGCGTGAAATTCCAGAAATTCCCATGCCGTCATTTCATCAAAAAAGAATGGTCGTTCACCAACCACGCCAATTGCACTCTTAATATCAAAATAATTCCTGTCAAGATGGTAGCCGAAAAGCGACAGTTCACCTGATGTTGGTTTCTCCAAACCGAGTAGCATTGCGATTGTAGTGCTCTTGCCAGCGCCGTTAGGACCCAAGAAACCGTATACCTCACCTTTACGCACGTTCAGGGTGACGTCCTTCACAGCTTCTACTTCTGGATATGTTTTAGTCAGGTTGCGGGTCTGTATCATGAGATGTTAGCGATATCTGGATCAGATGAGATGACGACCTTATCCATTGTCAGGTTATCTTTCTCCAATCATCCTTCACTATTTTCTGTCTCGACCCACTCATTCGCGTTGTTGCTTCCTCGAACAGGTCGTCACCAAATGTTGGAACCCCGAATTGTTCCATCGCAAAACTAGCGCTGACGGCAGCGCGAAGTGCCGCGTCCTGGATATCTAGTTCCTCTGTAATGCCCACAAGCAGACCGCCGCAGTAGGCATTACCGGCTCCGGTAACATCCACAATCTTTTTCGCCACAGCCGGAATATGGCATACTTTTCCATTCTGTGTTGCCACGTAGGATCCCTGATCACCCATCCGGATAGCGATGTTCCGAGCGCCCCAGTGAGCAAATACGGACGCGATTTCGGCAACATCTTCAAGCCCTGTGATCGATGTCGCTTGTTGCATGTCGGGTGAGAAAACATCGACCTGCCTAAGTATATCCATATACTGATCTGGTGCACCTCTCTCGTGGTCTGGGGATGGTTCCCACAACAGGCAGGTTGTCGGATTACCCTTGCGTAGTTTTGCCAGCAGACTGCTCAATTCATCCAAGTCGCGTCCCCACAAAACATGAAATCCCTTTGCATTGCGATAATCATCTGGCATCTCCTCATGACGGGGGGTATTATCCAAAAATTCCGCAGGGTCAGTGCGCATCACCTCGGTTCTCGTACCATCCTTCTCGAAAAGCTGCCATGCGCGTGCCGTCTGATAGTTTTCACGGCGTACAATAGCCCTTAAGTCCACACACCCCAGAGCCTCTAGAGGTTGTCTATAGACACTTTCGGTTGTGCCGCACCCTACGGAAGCCACAAAACCCAGAGACCGGGACCACACTCGCATGCCAATTAAGGCATGCGTTCCTGAACCACCAAGCACGCTCATATGTGTCGATCCATCCCAGAGGACGATGTCGTCAATAATAAGATTCGAGAAAGTGACGTATTCTGGCTCCAAAGTGGATTAACTAACCTCGGGTATCGGTGTACTCCTAACTCCCATAGCCCTATTAACAATATAACATCCAATTGTACCGGCACCCAAACATAAGGCCCATAAGGGTTTGGTGCTTCCAGAGCTCATAAGCAATCCTGCAAAGAAAAGTCCAATAGAAGGACCAAGACCATATAAACTAGATACGTAAAGTGCCTGCCCTGAAGCTCGCCAAGTCTTGGGCAAGACATTGTCTATATATATTACTCCGACACAAAGCAATGAGCTCATCGCTACCCCATGTAATGCCTGCACGGGCAATGCTATATTAGGGTCAGTAACTAGCATATTGAACAACCAGCGCACTGGTAGTGCACTGATACCTACTACATAGGTTATACGCAAGCCCCACTTACGTATGAATGTCTCTGCAAAACTCATTATGGGTATTTCTGGCAAAGCAGACACAGCTACAGTCGCACCAATTATCCAAGCCGAAGCATTCAACTCATTCATATAAACAACTAAGTATTGGTTAACAATACCCAGTGTTATACCAATACATATTATCCCTAACAAAAACAGTCGTAATGCTCGGTTGTCTGCAATCAAACGTAAACCGTCTCTCCACTGAACATTGGCGGATATGTGCCTATCAGGCAACATCAAGGAAATAAAACCTAATGTAAGCATGCATCCAGAGTACAGA